>NZ_JBLRWA010000004.1:0-403469 GCF_048159585.1 Kitasatospora sp. SC0581
TTCGCGCTGGGCGGGCACTCGCTCCTCGCGGCCCGGCTGATCAGCCGGATCCGCAGTACCTTCGGCGCCGAACTCGGGATCCGCGATCTGTTTGACGCCTCCACGGTCGTCGGCGTCGCCGAGAAGCTGAAGGAGGGGCGTCCGGCGCGTCCGGCGTTGGTGGCGGGTGAGCGTCCGGAGGTGCTGCCGCTGTCGTTCGCCCAGCAGCGGCTGTGGTTCCTGGACCAGCTCGAAGGTGCTTCCGCCACGTACAACAGCCCGTTCGCGTTCCGGCTGCACGGATCGGTGGACGTGGAGGCGCTGCGTGGGGCGATCGGCGATGTGGTCGGGCGGCATGAGGCGCTGCGGACGGTCTATCCGGCGGTCGACGGCCAGCCCCGTCAGCTGGTGCTGCCGGCCGGTGAGGTCGAGGTGCCGTTCAGGGTCGAGCCGTGCGCGGCTTCGGAGGTGGCGGGGCGGATCGAGGCCGAGGCCTTCGCCGTCTTCGACCTCTCCGTCGAACTTCCCTTGCGGGTCGTGCTGTTCGCGCTTGGCGAGGACGAGTCGGTCCTGGTGCTGACCCTGCACCACATCGCCAGCGACGGTTGGTCCTCCGGTCCGCTCTGGCAGGGGGTCACGTCGGCCTACCGGGCCCGGCTGGCCGGAGCCGCCCCGGAGTGGGAGCCGCTGGCCGTCCAGTACGCGGACTACACCCTCTGGCAGCACAACCAGCTCGGGGAGGCTCTCGACCAGCAACTCGCCTACTGGTCCGAGGCGTTGAGGGATGCGCCGCAGGAGGTGGCCCTGCCCTTCGACCGGCCCCGTCCTGCCGCCGCGTCGCATGAGGGTGAGCTGTTGGAGTTCCATGTCGGCCCCGAGCTGCACGCGGAGTTGGACGCGTTGGCGCGTCGGCACGGTGTGACGCTGTTCATGGTTCTGCACGCGGGCTTGGCGGCTCTGCTGTCGCGGATGGGTGCGGGGACGGACCTCCCGATCGGCACGGTCGTCGCCGGGCGTTCGGATGAGGCCTTGGACGAGCTGGTCGGGTTCTTCGTGAACACCCTGGTCCTGCGGACGGATGTGTCGGGTGAGCCGACCTTCGGTGAGCTGTTGGGCCGGGTCCGGGATGCGGACCTGGCGGCGTTCACGCACCAGGACCTGCCGTTCGAGCGCCTGGTGGAGGAGTTGAACCCGGTGCGTTCGCTGGGCCGGCACCCGCTGTTCCAGGTGATGCTGGTCCTGCAGAACAACGAGGAGGGCAGCCTCCAGCTCCCGGATGTCGTGGTGAGTACGGAGCCGTTCGGGACACCGCCCGCGAAGTTCGACCTCAACCTGACGTGCGTCGAGAACCGTGACGTCGCCAATGCGCCTGCCGGTATCACGGTGGTCCTGCAGTATGCGACCGATCTGTTCGACCAGGGGACCGCGGGTCTGGTGGCGGAGCGGTTGGTGCGGTTGCTCGGGGTGGCGGTCGGGGATCCGGAGGTTCCGGTGTCCGGCTGGGAGGTGTTCGACTCGCCGGAGCAGGAGCGGTACTTCCTCAGTCGGGCGGAGCGGGCCCGGGCCGGCGCGGTCGAGGCTGTGGAGGTGCAGGGGCATCGTGGTCCGAGGACGGCGCAGGAGGAGATCCTGTGCGCGTTCTTCGCCGAGGTCCTCGGGGTTCCGTCGGTGGGTATCGATGACAACTTCTTCGCTCTGGGCGGCCATTCGCTCCTGGCGACGCGCCTGATCAGCCGCATCCGTACCACGTTGAACGCAGAGCTGGGCATCCGCGACCTGTTCCGTAACCCGACCGTGGTCGGGGTGATGGAGAAGCTGAAGGAGGGCCGTCCGGCGCGTCCGGCGTTGGTGGCGGGTGAGCGTCCGGAGGTGCTGCCGCTGTCGTTCGCCCAGCAGCGGCTGTGGTTCCTCGACCAGCTGGAAGGCGCCTCCGCGACCTACAACAGCCCGTTCGCGTTCCGCCTGCGCGGCGCGGTGGACGTTGAGGCCCTGCGCGGGGCGATCGGCGACGTGGTCGGCCGCCACGAGGCGCTGCGGACGATCTACCCGGCGGTCGACGGCCAGCCCCGTCAGCTGGTGCTGCCGGCTAGTGAGGTCGAGGTGCCGTTCAGGGTCGAGCCGTGCACGGCCGACGAGGCCGCAGGGCGGATCGAGGCCGAGGCCTTCGCCACTTTCAGCCTCTCCGCTGAACTTCCGCTGCGGGTAGCCCTGTTCACCCTCGGCACGACCGAGTCCGTCCTCGTCCTGACCCTGCACCACATCGCCAGTGACGGGTGGTCCTCGGGCCCGCTCTGGTCGGGCATCGCCTCGGCTTACCGTGCCCGTCTGGCCGGCCTGGTCCCGCAGTGGGAGCCGCTGGCCGTCCAGTACGCGGACTACACCCTCTGGCAGCACAACCAGCTGGGCGAGATCCTAGACGAGCAGTTGAAGTACTGGCGTAACGCGCTGGGAGAGCTGCCGCAGGAGATGGCCCTGCCCTTCGACCGATCCCGTCCTGCCGCCGCGTCGCATGAGGGTGAGCTGCTGGAGTTCCATGTCGGCCCCGAGCTGCACGCGGAGTTGGACGCGTTGGCGCGTCGGCACGGCGTGACGCTGTTCATGGTCCTGCACGCGGGCCTGGCGGCTCTGCTGTCGCGCCTCGGTGCGGGGACGGACCTCCCGATCGGCACGGTGGTGGCCGGGCGTTCGGATGAGGCCTTGGACGAGCTGGTCGGGTTCTTCGTGAACACCCTGGTCCTGCGGACGGATGTGTCGGGTGAGCCGACCTTCGGTGAGCTGTTGGGCCGGGTCCGGGATGCGGACCTGGCGGCGTTCACGCACCAGGACCTGCCGTTCGAGCGCCTGGTGGAGGAGTTGAACCCGGTGCGTTCGCTGGGCCGGCACCCGCTGTTCCAGGTGATGCTGGTCCTGCAGAACAACGACGAGGGCACGCTCCAACTCCCGGGCCTCACCGCTCAGCCCGAGTCCTTCGGGACGCCGCCCGCGAAGTTCGACCTCAACCTCACCTGCGTCGAGAACCGTGACGCCGCCAACGCGCCTGCCGGTATCACTGCCGTTCTGCAGTACGCGACCGATCTGTTCGACCAGGAGACCGCGGGTCTGGTGGCGGAGCGGTTGGTGCGGTTGCTCGGGGTGGCGGTCGGGGATCCGGAGGTTCCGGTGTCCGGCTGGGAGGTGTTCGACTCGCCTGAGCAGGAGCGGTACTTCCTCAGTCGGGCGGAGCGTGCGCGGGCCGGCGCGGTCGAGGCTGTGGAGGTGCAGGGGCATCGTGGTCCGAGGACGGCGCAGGAGGAGATCCTGTGCGCGTTCTTCGCCGAGGTCCTCGGGGTTCCGTCGGTGGGTATCGATGACAACTTCTTCGCTCTGGGCGGCCATTCGCTTCTCGCGACACGCCTGATCAGCCGGATCCGCACGACCCTCAACGCTGAGCTCGGCATCCGCGACCTCTTCCGGAACCCGACGGTGGTCGGGGTGATGGAGAAGCTGAAGGAGGGCCGTCCGGCGCGTCCGGCGTTGGTGGCGGGTGAGCGGCCGGAGGTGCTGCCGCTGTCGTTCGCCCAGCAGCGGCTGTGGTTCCTCGACCAGCTCGAAGGCGCCACTGCCACCTACAACAGCCCGTTCGCGTTCCGGCTGCACGGGGCGGTGGACGTCGAGGCCCTGCGCGGGGCGATCGGCGACGTGGTCGGCCGGCACGAGGCGCTGCGGACGGTCTACCCGGCGGTCGACGGCCAGCCCCGCCAGCTGGTGCTGCCCGCCCAGGACGTCCAGGTGCCCTTCAGGGTCGAGCCGTGCACGGCCGACGAGCTGGCCGAGCGGATCGAGGCCGAGGCCTTCACCACCTTCAAGCTCTCGACCGAACTTCCCTTGCGGGTAGTGCTGTTCACTACCACTGAAGGGGAATCCGTCCTCGTCCTGACCCTGCACCACATCGCCAGTGACGGGTGGTCCTCGGGCCCGCTCTGGTCGGGCATCGCCTCGGCCTACCGTGCCCGTCTGGCCGGTCTCGTCCCGCAGTGGGAGCCGTTGGCCGTCCAGTACGCGGACTACACGCTGTGGCAGCACAACGAGCTCGGCGACACCATGGACCAGCAACTCGCCTACTGGTCCGAAGCACTGAGGGATTCGCCGCAGGAGGTCGCTCTGCCCTTCGACCGGCCCCGCCCCGCCACCGCGTCGCACGAGGGTGAGCTGCTGGAGTTCCACGTCGACCCCGGCCTGCACGCCGAACTGGACGCTTTGGCGCGTCGGCACGGCGTGACGCTGTTCATGGTCCTGCACGCGGCTCTGGCGGCTCTGCTGTCCCGCTTGGGCGCCGGCACGGACATCCCCATCGGTACGGTCGTCGCCGGACGTTCGGACGAGGCCCTGGACGACCTGGTCGGGTTCTTCGTGAACACCCTGGTGCTGCGGACCGATGTTTCGGCGGAGCCGACCTTCGGCGAACTGCTGGACCGGGTCCGGGATGCGGACCTGGCGGCGTTCACCCACCAGGACCTGCCGTTCGAGCGCCTGGTGGAGGAGTTGAACCCGGTGCGTTCGCTGGGCCGGCACCCGCTGTTCCAGGTGCTCCTGGTCCTGCAGAACAACGACGAGGGCACCCTCCAACTCCCGGGCCTCACCGCCCAGCCCGAGTCCTTCGGGACGCCACCCGCCAAGTTCGACCTCAACCTCACCTGCGTCGAGAACCGCGACGCCGCCAACGCGCCCTCCGGCATCCTCGCTGTTCTTCACTACGGCACCGACCTCTTCGACCGCGACACCATGACCCTGCTGGCGGACCGCCTGATCCGGCTGCTCGGGGTGGCGGTTGGGGATCCGGAGGTTCCGGTGTCCGGCTGGGAGGTCTTCGACTCTCCCGAGCAGGAGCGGTACTTCCTCAGCCGGGCGGAGCGGGCCCGGGCCGGCGCGGTCGAGGCTGTGGAGGTGCAGGCGCATCGTGGTCCGAGGACGGCGCAGGAGGAGATCCTGTGCGCGTTCTTCGCCGAGGTCCTCGGCGTACCGTCGGTGGGTATCGACGACAACTTCTTCGCTCTGGGCGGCCATTCGCTCCTGGCGACGCGCCTGATCAGCCGCATCCGCACCACGTTGAACGCCGAGCTCGGCATCCGCGACCTCTTCCGCAACCCGACCGTCGTCGGGGTGATGGAGAAGCTGAAGGAGGGCCGTCCGGCCCGTCCGGCGTTGGTGGCGGGGGAGCGTCCGGAGGTGCTGCCGCTGTCGTTCGCCCAGCAGCGGCTGTGGTTCCTCGACCAGCTCGAAGGCGCCTCTGCCACCTACAACAGCCCGTTCGCGTTCCGCCTGCACGGCACGGTGGACGTCGAGGCCCTGCGCGGGGCGATCGGCGACGTGGTCGGCCGCCACGAGGCCCTGCGGACGATCTACCCCGCGATCGACGGCCAGCCCCGCCAGCTGGTCCTGCCCGCCCAGGACGTCCAGGTGCCCTTCAGGGTCGAGCCGTGCACGGCGGACGAGGCCGCGGGGCGGATCGAGGCCGAGGCCTTCACCGCCTTCGACCTCTCCGCCGAACTCCCTCTGCGGGTGGCCCTGTTCACCCTCGGCGCGACCGAGTCCGTCCTCGTCCTGACCCTGCACCACATCGCCAGTGACGGCTGGTCCTCCGGTCCGCTCTGGCAGGGCATCGCCTCGGCCTACCGGGCCCGCCTGGCCGGCCTCGTCCCCGACTGGGAGCCGCTGGCCGTCCAGTACGCGGACTACACCCTCTGGCAGCACAACGAGCTCGGCGACACCATGGACCAGCAACTCGCCTACTGGTCCGAAGCACTGAGGGGTTCGCCGCAGGAAGTGGCTCTGCCCTTCGACCGGCCCCGCCCCGCCACCGCCTCGCACGAGGGTGAGCTGCTGCAGTTCCACGTCGGCCCCGAGCTGCACGCCGAACTGGACGCCTTGGCGCGTCGGCACGGCGTGACGCTCTTCATGGTCCTGCACGCGGCCCTGGCAGCCCTGCTGTCCCGCCTCGGAGCCGGCACGGACATCCCCATCGGCACCGTCGTCGCCGGACGTTCGGACCAGGCGCTGGACGACCTGGTCGGGTTCTTCGTGAACACCCTGGTCCTGCGGACGGACCTCTCGGACGCCCCCAGCTTCGGCGACCTGCTGGGCCGGGTCCGGGACACCGACCTGGCGGCCTTCACCCACCAGGACCTGCCGTTCGAGCGGCTCGTCGAGGAGCTGAACCCCGTTCGCTCCAGCTCCGTGCATCCGCTGTTCCAGGTGATGCTGGTCCTGCAGAACAACGACGAGGGCACCCTCCGACTCCCGGGCCTCACCGCCCAGCCGGAGTCCTTCGGGATGCCGCCCGTCAAGTTCGACCTCAACCTCACCTGCGTCGAGAGCCGCGACGCCGCCGGCGCCCCCTCCGGCATCCTCGCCGTTCTCCACTACGCCACCGAGCTCTTCGACCGCGACACCATGGCCCTGCTGGCGGACCGCCTGCTCCGGCTGCTGACCGCCCTGGTCGCGGACCCGGACCAGTCGATCGAGGCGGTCGACATCCTGAGCCCGGCCGAGCGCCGGCGGATCCTCGTCGAGTGGAACGACACCACGCGCGTCCCGGCGGACACCGGGCTGGTCCCGGAGATCTTCGAGGGGCACGCCCGGCGGACGCCGGACGCGACCGCGCTCGTCTTCCAGGGCGAGATTCTGACGTTCCGTCAGCTCAACGCTCGGGCGAACCGTCTGGCGCGGCTGCTGATCGACCGCGGGGTGGGGCCGGAGCAGTCCGTGGCCGTCCTGCTCCCGCGGGGCACGGACCTGGTCGTCTCGCTGCTGGCGATCCTGAAGGCCGGGGCCTGCTACGTCCCGGTCGACCCGGAGTACCCGGTCGAGCGGGTCGGGTACATGCTCGACAACTGCCGCCCCGGCCTGGTGATCACCGGCGGGGACACCGCCGAGCGGTTCGCCGATCTGGCCGGGCGGGTGCCGCACCTGCTGGACCTGGCGGAGCCGTCGCTGGGCGCCGAGCTGGCCCACCGGTCCGAGGCCGACGTGTCGGACGCCGACCGGCTCGCGCCCCTGCGTCCCGGGCACGCCGCGTACGCCATCTTCACCTCCGGGTCGACGGGGACGCCGAAGGGCGTGCTCGTCGAGCACCGCTCCCTCGCCAACCTCGTCCACAGCCACCGGGAGGACGTCTACCGGGCCGACATCGCCTCGGCCGGCCGCCCCCTGCGGGCCGCCATGATCGGGGCGACGACCTTCGACGCCAGCTGGCTGCTGCTCTTCTGGCTGCTGGACGGCCACGAGCTGCACCTGGTGGACGACGAGACGCGCCGGACGCCGGAGCTCCTGGTCGACTACATCGACGGCGAGCGGATCGACTACCTGGAGACGACCCCGACCTACTGCCGGCAGCTGGTCGAGCTGGGGATGCTCTCCGAGCAGCGCGCCTCCCGCCCGCGGATCGTGGACGTCGGCGGTGAGGCCGTCGACGAGGCGCTCTGGGATGTTCTGCGGCGGGCCGGGGTCACCGCCAACAACCAGTACGGTCCCACCGAGTGCACCGTGTACAGCACGAACGCCGTGATCGGCGAGTACGAGCGGCCGGTCATCGGCCGGCCGATCCGCAACACCCGGCTCTACGTCCTGGACGACCGACTGCGGGTGGTCCCGCCGGGCGTTCCCGGCGAGCTGTACATCGCCGGGGAGAGCCTGGCCCGCGGCTACCTGGGCCGGCCGGGCCTGACGGCCGAGCGCTTCGTGGCGGATCCGTTCGGTGCGGCGGGCGAGCGGATGTACCGCACCGGCGACCTCGTGCGGTGGCGCGCCGACGGTGCCCTGGAGTACGTGGGCCGCGCGGACGACCAGGTGAAGATCCGGGGCTTCCGGATCGAGCCGGGCGAGGTCGCCGCGGTGCTGATGGCGCACGAGGCGGTGGCGCAGGCCGCCGTGGTGGTGCGCGAGGACCAGCCGGGGGAGAAGCGCCTGGTGGGCTACGTGGTGCCGGTCGCCGACCGGGCGGCCGACCCGGAGGAGCTTCAGCGCTTCGCCGCGGGCCGTCTGCCGCGGCACATGCTGCCGTCGGCGGTCGTGGTGCTGGCGGACCTGCCGATGACCTCGCACGGCAAGCTGGACCAGCGGGCGCTGCCCGCGCCGGTCGCCGGTGCGGGAGGCGGCGGACGGGCCGCGCGCTCGGCGCAGGAGGAGATCCTGTGCGCGGTCTTCGCCGAGGTCCTCGGGGTGCCGTCGGTGGGCATCGACGACGACTTCTTCCTCCTGGGCGGGCACTCGCTGCTCGCGGCCCGGCTGATCGGCCGGATCCGCACCGCCCTCGGCGCCGAGATCGGCATCCGGGACGTCTTCGACGCCCCCACCGTCGCCGCGCTCGCCGGCCGCTTGGACGACGCGGGGGACGGGGACGGCGCGCTCGCCACCCTGCTGCCGTTGCGCAGGAGCAGCGGCCCGGCGGCCCGGCCGCTGTTCTGCGTGCACCCCGCGGCCGGCGTCAGCTGGGTCTACTCGGGCCTGCTCCGCCACCTCGACGGCGGCCGTGCCCTGTACGGTCTCCAGGCCCGCGGCCTGCTGGCCCCCGAGGCCGTTCCGGCCGGCCTCGACGCCATGGTCGACGACTACCTGGCGCTGATCCGCTCCGTCCAGCCGCAGGGCCCGTACGCGCTGCTGGGGTGGTCGTTCGGCGGGGTCGTGGCGCACGAACTCGCCGTCCGGTTGCAGGAGGAGGGCGAGGAGGTCGAGGCGCTCACCCTGATGGACAGCTTCCCGAGCGGGGGCGGCGGCGGATCGGCCGAACCGGCCCGGGAGTTGACCGGTGCGGAGGCCGTCCGGGCGCTCCTGGAGTCGCTCGGCCACGACCCGGAGTCCGCGCGGGCCGCGGACGGTCCGTTCGCCCTGCTCGGCGACGCCGCGCTGGAGGCGATGGCCAGGGTCTTCCTCGCGAACATCGCGGTGCTGGACTCCTTCAAGTCCCGTACGTTCAGGGGCGATGTGCTGTTCTTCGAAGCGACCAGGGAGGAGCCGCGCCCCCCGGTGCGGCCGGAGGACTGGCGGGCCCACGTCACCGGTCGGATCGAGGTGCACCGGGTGAGCGGGCGGCATGGTGAAATGACGAGGCCCGATCAGCTCGCCCAGATCGGCCCCGTTCTCGCCGCCTGGCTGGCCGGCGGGCGCGACCGGTCCTAGCCGGCGGGGCCGGCGGCCCGTGCGCCGACCGGCGTACGGGCCGCGCGGCGGTCCTGCTCCCCGCGCCGGCGTCGGCCGCGGGGTGCCGGAGGGGACGCAACCAGTGGGCGGCTCCGGGCAGTTCGGATTTCCTACCGCGACAGATCGGAGCGTTCAATGGGCAACGGCACACGTGGCGGCTTGCTCCGCCGCCACCGGGACTTCCGGCTCCTCTGGTTAGGCGAGACGGCGGGGCGCTTCGGCCAGTCGGTCACGGTCCTCGCCGTTCCGCTGATCGCCGTGTCGACCCTGCACGCCGACACCTTCGAGGTCAGCCTGCTGAGCGCGGCGCCCTGGGTGCCGTGGCTGGTCATCGGCCTTCCGGTGGGCGTCTGGGTGGACCGGCTGCGGCGCAGGCAGGTGATGTTCTGGGCCAACGTCATCTGCTTCGCGCTCTTCGCCAGCGTTCCGGTCGCGGCGTGGGCCGGAGTGCTGGGGGTGACCCAACTGCTGCTCGTGGCCCTGCTCGCGGGCGCCGCCACGGTGTTCTTCCAGACCGCGTACACCGCCTACCTGCCGGACCTGGTGAAACCGGAGGACCAGGCCGAGGGCAACGCCAAGCTCCAGGGCAGCGCCTCCGCGGCGCAGATCGCCGGGCTCGGCTGCGGCGGCCTGCTCATCCAACTCGCGGGCGCCGCCAACGGGATGCTCGTCAACACGACGACCTTCCTGCTGGCGACCCTCTGCCTGGTCGCCATCCGGCACCGGGAGTCCGCGCCCGAGCGGGTCCAACGGCCGCGCGGCGCCATGGCCAAGGAGATCAGGGAGGGGCTGGGACTGCTCTTCGGCGACCCCTTCCTGCGGAGCCTGGCGCTCTTCGGAGCGGCGTCCAACCTCGCCCTGACCGGGTACCAGTCGCTCATGGTCGTCTTCCTGGTCCGTGAGGTCGGCCTGTCCTCCGGCGAGATCGGCAGCCTCGCGATGGTCAGCGGAATCGGCGGTGTGCTGGGGGCGTTCGTCGTGCGCCGGGTCAGCGCCAGGCTGGGCAGCGGACGCGCCCTGCTGGTGTTCGAGCTGGTGCTGCCGGCGCTGGCCCTGCTCATCCCGCTGGCCGGCCCCGGGTGGGGCCTGCTGATGATCGTCCTCGCCTACAGCGGGGTGGCGATCGGCATCGTGGCGGGCAACGTCATCAAGTCCGGGTTCGTCCAGAGCTACGTCCCGAGCGCCGTGCTCGGCCGGCTCGTGGCGAGCTCCGCGTTCCTCAACTACGGCACGATGCCGCTGGGCGCCCTGCTCGGGGGCGCGCTCGGCACCTGGCTCGGCCTGCGCCCGGCCCTGTGGATCCTGACCGCGGGCGTACCGGCGGCGGCCCTCTTCCTCTACTGCTCCCCGATCCGCCGCCACCGGGACCTGCCGACCGGGCAGCTGCCCGGGCACCGGCCGCAGGCCGAGCCGGAAGCGGTCGAGGCGGTGCGATAGAGCTTGTCGCGGAAGGTTCGGGCGCCGGGTCGGGGCACCTGAACGGGGGAGTCCCCCGCGCGGCGGGCGGGTGCGGCCGGTGAGCATATAGTCCGACCGCCCGTGGCGCCGGGCCGGGTCCGCGGCGCGCGTCGGCGGGCGGACACGGCCGCCCCGGGAACCCGCGGCGCAGGCCCGCGAGCCCCGCCGGGGGACTCCCCGAGGAAGGACGTACCCGCCATGGAGGCATCGGCACAGATCGGCGTGACGGGGCTCGCGGTGATGGGCCGCAACCTGGCGCGGAACTTCGCCCGCAACGGCTACACGGTCGCGGTGCACAACCGGAGCGAGGGCCGGACCAAGTCCCTGGTCGAGGAGTTCGGCCACGAGGGCGCGTTCGTCCCGGCGTGGTCGCCGCAGGAGCTGGTGGCCGCGCTGGAGCGCCCCCGCCGGCTGCTGATCATGGTGAAGGCCGGCCGGGCCACCGACGAGGTCATCGAGGAGTTCGCCCCGCTGCTGGAGGCGGGCGACCTGCTCATCGACGGTGGCAACGCCCACTTCGCCGACACCCGCCGCCGGGAGCGGGCGCTGCGCGAGCGCGGCATCCACTTCGTCGGGACCGGCGTCTCCGGCGGGGAGGAGGGCGCGCTGCACGGCCCCTCGGTGATGCCCGGCGGCTCCGCCGAGTCCTACGCCGTCCTCGGCCCGATGCTGGAGCGGATCAGCGCCCACGTGGACGGCGACCCGTGCTGCACCCACATCGGCACCGACGGGGCCGGGCACTTCGTGAAAATGGTGCACAACGGCATCGAGTACGCCGACATGCAGCTCATCGCCGAGGCCTACCACCTGCTGCGGGAGGTCGGCGGGTACGCCCCCGCCGAGATCGCCGAGACCTTCCGGCGCTGGAACGAGGGGCGGCTCGACTCCTACCTGATCGAGATCACCGCCGAGGTGCTCGCCCACACCGACGCCGCCACCGGCGAGCCCTTCGTCGACGTCGTCCAGGACGCCGCGGAGCAGAAGGGCACCGGGCGCTGGACCGTCCAGACCGCCCTCGACCTCGGCTCCCCGGTCACCGCCATCGCCCAGGCCACCTTCGCCCGGGTCGCCTCCGCCCGGGCCGAGCTGCGGGCGGCCTACCGGCCGCTGCCCGGGGGCGGCCGGCAGGAGCTGCGCCCGCACGAGGCCGAGCGCTTCACCCGGGACGTCGAGCAGGCCCTCTACGCGTCCAAGGTCATCGCCTACGACCAGGGCTGGACGATGATCCGCGACGCCGCGGCCGAGTACGGCTGGGACATCGACCTGGGGGCGGTGGCGAGGATCTGGCGCGGCGGGTGCATCATCCGCGCCGCGTTCCTCGACCGGATCCGTGCCGCCCACGCGGCCAACCCCGACCTGGTCAGCCTGCTCGCCGAGGAGGAGTTCGCGGCCGAGGTCTCCGACGCCCAGGCGGCCTGGCGCACGGTGGTGGCCGGCGCGGCCCAGCACGGCATCCCGGTGCCGGCCTTCTCCGCCGCGCTCGCCTCCTACGACACCCTGCGCAGCCCGCACCTGCCCGCCGCGCTGATCCAGGGGCAGCGCGACTTCTTCGGCGCCCACACCTACCGCCGCACCGACCGCCCGGGCAGCTTCCACACCCTCTGGGCCGAGCCCGGCCGCCCCGAGGTACGGACGGACGGCGGGACGGCGTAGCCGGATGGCCCCGGCGCCCCGGGGGGCGGGCGTCAGGGCTTCTCCGGGACGGGCCTCAGGGCGTCTCCGGGACGGTCTTCCGCTCCGCCGCCCGCTCGATCTCCGCGAGCATGTCGCGCGGGAACCAGAGGCTGCTCGCGCCCGCGAGGGCGACGGCCGCCGCGCCGACCAGTACCGGCACGATGCCGACCCGGGAGGCGAGCCACCCGCCGAGGAAGGCGCCGACGGGCAGGGTGGCGGTCAGCACGGCCTGGAGGAAGGCGTTGACGCGGCCCAGCAGGTGGGCGGGGGTGACGAGTTGGCGCCCGGTGGTCATGGCGATCGACCAGATGGTGGCCATCAGTCCGAACAGCAGCTGGTACAGGACCAGCACGGCGAAGGACAGCCCCAGGGAGGCCGCCGGGATGAGGAAGAGGGCGGCGCCCGCGCCCACGGCGCACAGCCGGATGGCCCGGGCCATGCCCAGCGCCCGGGTCACCGAGGTCGCGACCAGCACGCCGGTGCCCATGCCGACGGCGTACGCGGCGTAGACCGTGCCGAGCTGCCACGGGGACAGCTGCAGGTCCCGGTCGGCGTACAGGACGAACAGGCCGCCGCCGGCCCCGCCGCCGAGGTTGAGCCCGGCCGCGGCCAGCGCCTGGCGGCGCAGCAGGGTCTCGCGCCGGATGACCGCGAGGCCCTCCCGCAGGGCGTCGAGGCGGGAGCGCGCGCCGCTGCCCGCCTCCTGCGCGGACCGGTTCAGCGCGGCCGGCAGCGCGAGGAACAGGGCCCCGCCGACGAGGTAGGCGGCGCACTCGACCAGCAGCGCCGGGGCCGGGTCGATCAGGCCGATCAGGATGCCGCCGAGCGCCGGCCCGCCGATCAGGCCGATGGTCCGGGCCCCGGTGAGCGAGGAGTTGGCCGGCAGCAGGCGGTCCGGGGGCAGCACCCGGGGCAGACAGGACTGAAGGGCGACGCCCTGCGCGGAGTTCAGCGCCCCGGAGGCGGCGGCCGCGGCGAACAGGTGTGGCCAGGTCAGGCCGTCCAGCGCGGCGGCGAGCGGCACGCTGCCGATGGCGGGGACCTGCAGCCAGGACACCGCTACCAGCATCCGCCGCAGCCGGGCCCGGTCGACGGCCACGCCGATCAGCGGGCTGAGCAGGACGCCGGGCAGGTAGGTCATCGCCATCAGCGCCGAGGCGCCGAGCGGGCCGGCGTGCAGGTGGGCGATGGCCAGCAGCGGCAGCGCCAGCGCGGTGACCTGACGCCCTACCGAGCTGGTCGTCTGCTCCGTGACCAGCAGCAGCAGCGGCCGGTGTCGGCGCAGCGGTACGGATTCCGGGGCCTTGGCCGGGGCCGGGGTGGCGGCCGGGGTCGTGGCCGGGCCGGACTTCGGGGGTATGGACGACTCCTCGGCCGTGGAGGATCCCATGTATCAAACTCCTGTGTCGGGCACGGTCCAGTGGCGGATGCGGGGCGGGAGCGTCACCGCCCAGCCCCGGGTGACGAGTACGAGGCCCTCGGACGCCGGCACGGACACCGCCTCACGGCCCGTACTGCTGAGGTCGTCCAGGGCGGTGGGGGTCAGGCAGGCTCGGAAGGTGGCCACCAGGTCGGGGTGGTCCAGGGCGAAGCGGGCCGAGGCGTCCGGGGCGCGGCGGTCGCGGACCTGGAGGACGTCCGGTCCCCGGATGCGCAGGCCCCACGTGCTCTCGGCAGCCCGTGGCGGGGAGTCACGGAAGTAGTCCATGCCGATGATGTTGTCGACCGTGATGACGTCGAGCAACTTGTGCTGGTGGACGAGCTGTTCGGTCTCGGACTACGCCCGGCTCGCGGCCGTGGAGAAGGCGTACGACCCGGCGAACGTCCTGCGCGGCAACCTGAACATCCGGCCCGAGGACGAGATAGGGGCAGGCGGCGTCGGCGGTCCGGGCCTAGTCCGGCGCGGAACCGCCCGGCCCGGCCACCAGCCAGTGCGCGGGCAGCTCGATCCGGGTGCCGTCGGCGGCGGACTCCGTGGTGGCCAGCGGCAGTTCGCCGGTGGCGAGGACGTCGAGGCCGGCCGTGCGGAACAGCTCCGGGAAGACCGCGTCGGCGACCTCGGCGGGGGCGAGCCCGTGCGAGAACACCGGGCGCAGCTTCGGCGGCGGACCGTCCGGGGCGTGGACGAGCTCGCCCAGGACGCCCTTGGCCGCCTCGGCGAGCTCGAACACGAAGGCCCGGCCGCGGTCCCCGAGCAGGATGCGAATGGCCTCGACCACCCGTGGGCGGTCGGCCGGCTCGCTCTGGTGGATCACCCCGCGCACGTACACGTTGGCGTCGCCGAGGCGCTGGTGGAGCGCCCGGACGGCCTCGGGGTCGGTGGCGTCCAACCGGGTGAACTCGGCCCGCCCGGCCGGGTCGCAGCGCCGGGCGAGGTCCAGCGCGGCGGCGGACAGGTCGACCCCGAGGGCGAGCGGGAAGCGCTCGGCGAGGAAGCGGGTCTGGGTGCCGTTGCCGCAGCCCAGGTCGACGATGGGCAGCGCGGGGTCCGCCAGGTGCGGGCGGAGCAGCGTGAGGTGGCGTTCGGCGCTGCGGGCCGGTTCCGCGTCCCAGATCACCCCGCCCGGTTCCTCGGGCGCGTCGCGCCAGAAGCCCTCCCAGGCGTCCAGGTACCGACTCGTCACGCTCATGGCGGAGGCCTCCGGGTGGTGCGCGGGGTGTCTGGCTCGTGTCTATCGGTACCCGGCCGGGGCGGCAAGCGGGTACCGGCGGGCGGCGGCGGGCGCGCGCGGTCGGCGTGCGGGGGGCGCGTACGGCGGCGCGCGGGATCGGCGCGCGAGGTCGGCCCGCAGGGTCAGCCCGCGGCGCGCGCCTGGCGCAGCAGGTAGAGGCCGGAGGCGGCGGCGAGCACCGCCATGCAGGCGGCGAAGACCAGGCCCGCGTGGGTCAGGCCGAGCGGCCCGGTCAGCAGGCCCACCCCGATGACCGGGATCGAGATGCCGAAGTAGGCGACCACGAACAGCGCCGAGAGGGCGCCGCCGCGGTGCTCGGGGGGAGCGGCCGCGGCCACCTCGCCCACCGCCCCGCGCAGGCCCATGCCCTGCCCGGCGCCGCCCGCCAGGGCGCTGAGCACCAGCGGCGGCAGGCTCTCCCAGGCGAGCGAGGCGGCCAGCAGGGCCATCCCGGCGATCAGCACCAGGCAGCCCAGCGGCACCGCCCGGGCGGTGCCCAGCCGGGGCACCAGGAGCTGGCCGAGGGTGGAGGCGAAGAAGGCCGTGAAGACGACCAGGCCGACCACCGCGCGGTTGTGGACGCCCAGACCGGTGGCGAGGAAGGCGGGACTGACCGAGGTGAACAGGCCCAGCAGGGAGAAGCCGGCGAACGCGGCGATCCCGGCCGGCACGAACACCCGGCGGACCTCCGGCGGCAGCGCCGGCCGGTCGGGCCGGGCCGTGCGCAGCGGACGGGCCCCGGCGACCGTCTCCGGGAGCATCCAGGTGAGGGCGAAGGAGACCGCGAGCAGCCCCAGGTGCACGACGAACGGCAGCACCAGCGGGTACGGGGCGTACTGCGAGAGCAGGCCCGACAGCAGCGGCCCGCAGCCGAGCCCGCCCATGTTGGCGGCGGTCGCGACGAAGCCCGCGCGGGCCTGGTGCCCGGGCGGGGTGAGCTCCAGCACGTACGCCGTCCCGGTGCCGGTGAACAGGCCCGCCGAGAACCCGGACAGCAGTCGGCCCAGGCAGAGCAGGGCGACGCTGTCCGCGGTCAGGAAGACCACGGCGCTGGCGGCCGAGCAGACCAGCCCGCAGAGCAGCACGGGCCGGCGCCCGACGGAGTCCGAGACGTTGCCGATCAGCAGCAGGACGCCGATGACACCGAAGGCGTACACCGCGAACACGACCGTCACCGTCAGCTCGGAGAAGCCGAGCTTCTCCTGGTACAGGCCGTAGAGCGGGGTGGGCAGCGTGGTGCCCGCCATGCAGACGGCGAACGCGGCGGCGGCGACGAGGTGGCCCACCCGGGCCGTACCAGGCCCGGCGGTCCGACGATCGGTCATTCGCCCACGATAGGCGCGCACCCGGGAGGGGGGCCGTGCCGTGCGGGGGAGCGCTGCGCCGAATGGCCGTCCGGCCGTGCCCGGTGGCTATAGGGCGCGGGAGGGCGGGGTCAGCGGTCCGGGTGCCAGGTGGATTCGAGGGCGGTGGTGCCGTCCGGCCGGGCCACGGGGTGCCAGCGGGCGCGCAGACCGGCCGGACGGGCGGCTGGCCGGGGCGCGCCCAGGGCACCGAGCACGGTGCTGTCGAGCGGGCTGGCGGCCAGCCGGTCCAGCACCCGCGCGCAGGCGCCGCGCAGGCCGTGGCCGTGGCGGCGCGCGTCGGGGACGTCGGAATGGAAGGCAGCGAGGACGGACATGCGGCTCACCTCCGGAGCTACCTGCGGGTCGTGCAGGCGTGGTCCGTCCAGCTTCGGGCCGTCCGGGGGCACCGGGCTCCGGATTGACGGGCTATTGACGGCTGCCGACACTCCGCTGACGAACTGCTGACGCGGAGGCGGTCTCCGCGCCCGCCGCCGTTGGTCCCCGCGCCCGCTCGGCGGAGGTCCGCCCGGTGGCGGGACGCGGGGTCAGCCCGTCGCCTGCCCGGCCTCGCCCTGGTGCATCCAGGCGATGACGTCCAGCACCCGCAGCACGCCGATGTCCTCGCCGATCCCGGCCTCCGTGCGGAGCTCCGCCAACCGGGCGCGGAACGCCCCGCCGTCCGCGCGCAGGGCGTCGGCCAGCGCGGACCAGAAGGTGGTGTCGACCTTCGGCCGCCGGAAGAGCGCCTTCACCCGGATGTCGTAGACGGGTATCAGGTGCGGCCGCTTGCGGGCCAGCAGCTTGCCCGCGACGACGGGGCCGACCCCGTCCGGCTTGCCCGGGTACGCGGCGCGGGGGTTCGCCAGCCGGTCCCACAGCTCGGCGGCCGGTCCGCCGGGGGCGATCAGCGGGGCACTGGCCGGGTCCTCCAGCCGGGCGTCACGGGGGATCGCGGACAGCAGCCGGCCCCAGTGCCCGTCGGGGTCGGTGAGCAGCTCGACAGCTCCGTGCGGCTCGACCGAGACGCTCAGCATGGTGATCGCGAGCAGGTCGTCGGCGGTGAAGGCGTCCGCCGTCTCCGGGCGGTCGCCGCCGCCGGCGAGCCGCTCGAAGTGGGCGCCCGTGTAGTAGTGGTCGCCCTTCGCCCGCAGCCGGGTGAAGTAGGCACGCAGCAGCCGGACGGAGGCCCCGGTGTCCCCGTACACCGGGGGAATCCACAGCGCCGTCATGAGGGACCCCCTTCGAATCCGTGCGTCCGGGGGCAGTGTGGCAGAGGGGGCCGACAATCCGGTCCGGAGGCCGCTGAACCGGGCCGGTGCCGGGGGCCGTAGGACCGTAGTGGGCGCGCAGCGGTGCGTCCGCGAAGCGGCGGGCGCGTCCGCGAGGAACCCGGGAGGAAGTGGATGCAGTCCCGACGCGACCAGGTGCGGGCGCACCCGGTCGTGCTGAACAGGCCGGTCCCGGATGCGTTGCGGGCGGAGCCCGACGCACCGGACACCCCCACCCGGCGCACCACCCGGGGCGCCACGACGGGCCCGGCGGAGGAGGAGTGATGGGCGCTGTGGAGGCCCCGGAGGCGGTCGGCGCCTCGACGCTGCGGGCGCTCGGCGCGCACTACGTGATCGCACCGCCCGGGGCGGAGGCCGACGGACTGGCCGAGGCGCTGACACCCGTACGCGCCCAGCCGGGGGCGCTGCTGCTGCTCGCCGCCGCCGAGGACGCGGCACCCGTCCTGCTCGCCTCGCTGGACGAACTCGCCCGGGCCGCGCGCGGGCGCGACGCCGACGTGCTGGTGCTGGCCGCCTCCGGACTGGCCGCGGTCGGCCCCGACGGCCGGCGGCCCGCCGAACTGCTCGCCCGGCGCAGCGGGTTGACCGTCGTCGCACCGGACACGGTGGTCAGCGTCGAGCCGGACGGCACCCTGCCGGCCGTGGACGGGACGTGGTGGCGCTGCCGGCCCGGCGGGGGAGCGGAGCCGCTCGGCGGCCGCTGGCCCGCCGACGCGACCATCACCCCGCTGGCCGGCGGGGCGTACTGGATCACCGACGCGGCGGTGGGACCGGTCCGCCCCGCCGTGCTGGACCGGGCCTTCGCACCGCGTGACCGGCTGCTGATGATCATCGGCGCGCCCGCCCGGTCACTGCCCAGCGGTGCCCAACTGGCCAGTGCGGCGACCCTGTTGAAGGAGCAGGCGCCCCATCGGGAGTACCTCGCACTGAGCGCGCCGTGGGCCGCGCCGCTCGAACTCATCGAGACGGCCGCCGTGCTGGCCGCCTCGCTCGGGCAGGAGGTGCGGGCGGCGATCGGCGTGCCGGTGGCCAGGTCGGGCGTGCCGGGGGCGCCCGGGTGCGGCGTGCGGCACGTCCACGTGGCGCCGGACGGGGGCGAGGGCTGGGAACCGTACCTCATCGAGTTGTCCGCCCGCCCGCGCGAACGCACCGTCACCGCCGTCGGCTGGCGCGTCGGGCCCGGCCCGGGTGTGGGGTCTGGGGCGGAGCGCTTTCCGGTTCTCCCCGGCCCGGGTGCGGGGCCCGGTCCGGGCCGCTTCCCGGCCTTTCCCGGCCCGCCTCCGGTGCCCGGCGCGGGGCGCTACCCGGTCTTCCCGGGCCCGGCTGTGGGGCCTGGGGCGGGGCGTTTCCCGGCTCTCCCCGGCCCGCCCGCGGCCCCTGGAGCGGGCCGTTTTCCGGCTCTCCCCGCGCCGCCTTCGGTGCTCGGGGCGGCGCGCTACCCGGCCTTCCCCGGCTGGGAGGTGGAGGCGGTGGCGGCCGGACTGTGGCTGCGCCCGGCCGCGACCCCGGAGCGGGGCCCCCGGCTGCGTCGACCGGACCCGGCCCAGCCCGTGCTGGTCGTGGGCACGCCGGGCCGCCCGGTTCCGGACGCGGTCTGGGACCACCTCGGTACGGTGCTGGGCTCGCTCCCGGCCGGGCCGGTACGCCTCGCGCTCGTGGTGGCGGGGGTGTTGGACGTGCAGTCGGCCGCGGTGGGTCGGTTCTGCGCGCGGCAGTACGGGCTGGACTGGGTCGGCGAGGAGACGGTCGAGGCCGCGGAGGGGCGGGTGGCCGTGCTCGGTTCCGAGCCGGTGCCGACTTCGGCAGGGGCGTTGGCGGCGGAGGCTCCAGGGGAGGCCCATGAGGGAACAATATTGGCCCCTGAGGTCGTCGCGGAGGAGCCTGAGGCGGAGGAGTCGGTTGCCGAAGTCCCGCTAGCAGAGCCCGAGTTGCTGTCCGAGCCTGAGGTGGAGGAGCCGGTCGCCGAGGCCCCGGAAGTCGATCCCGAGCCCGAGCCCGAGGTGCCCGCTGCGACGCCCCCGGCCCCGGAACCGTCCCCGGCCCCGGAGCCGTCGGAGCCCGCCACCCCCGCCGGGGACGGCGAGGCCCTGGTCGCCCAACTCGGCTCCGCCTACGAGCCCTTGGCCCGACGAGCCGAGGACGTCGCCGCCCGGCTGCCCGCCCTGCGCGCCCAGGCGGAGGACGGCGACCAGGGGCCCGAGCTGGTCGCCCTCCTGCTGCACGCCGGCGACTCCGGCCCCCTGGCCCCGCGCGCCGAACTCCTCGCGGCGGCCCGCTCCGGCGAGCCCGGCCGCTACGGCCCGTACCTGCGCTGCCTGGCCGCCGGCCTGCGGCGGCTGCCCGGGTACTACGGCGGTGTGCTGGTCGCCGGTCCGGCGCGGGCCTGCGACCTCGCCGCGTACACCCCGGGCACGGTGCTGACCGAGCGGGCCCCGGTGACCGCCCTGGCGGTGCCCGAGGCGGACCTGGGGGAGGACGTCGGGATCGAGTTCGCCATCTGGTCCGTCGGCGGCCGCCGCAGCTCGGCCTTCGGCGAGCAGGGCGACCCGCCCATGGTGGTCTTCGTCCCGGGCGCGGAGTTCGAGGTGGTCGAGGTCCAGCCGGCGGACCCGGAGGAGGGCCGCCCGGCCCGGGTCCTGCTCCACGAGATCGGCGGCGTCCGCCCGAGCCCCGAGCGGCTGCGGACCTGGCTCGCCCGCCGCGACGCCGTCGCCCCCGCCGACCGGGTCCGCCCCGCCGACCCCTCCCGCTACGCCCTCGCCCTGGGCGTCGGCTCCGGCCCCGCCGACTGACTGTCGGTGGGGCCGGATACGGTGCGTCCCGGAGCCGGACCACAGGAGGGGTCATGGAAGCAGGGGAAGCATCCGTCGCCGCGCTGAAGGCCGTCATGTCGCCGCACGACGGCGCCGACGAGCAGGTGGACTGGGCCGCGGTGGGCCAGGCCTGGGGCGTCCGGTTCCCCGCCGACTACGTGGCGTTCATGGCCACGTACGGGGCCGGTGGAATCGACGAGGCGTTCGGTGTCCTGGCCCCCGAGGCGAGCACGGCGCCGCCCGAGGGCCCGGGCTTCGGCAGCGCGGCCGGGGAGACCGCCATCCTGCGGAGCCTCTGGTCGACCGAGGGCGGGCCGGCCGGCGTCGAGGCCGGGCCGGACTCGGTGATCGCGTGGGGGGTGAGCTGCGGAGCGGACATCCTCGGCTGGCTCACGGTCGACGACGACCCCGACAAGTGGCCGGTCCTGGTGTGGGAGCGCCACGGGTCGCCGAACTGGCAGCTCTACGACTGCGGGATGGCTGAGTTCCTGCGCCGCCTGTTCACCGAGGGCTTCGACCGCTGTCCGCTCAGCGACGCCTCCCTCTGGGGCGATCCGTCCCCGCACTTCGTCCACTGGCGTGAGGAGCGGCGCCGCATCGAGGAGCGATTGGACCCGTACACCGGAGAGCCGCTCTCCTGGTCCTTCTGAACCACCCGGTGAACCCCGCACGGGCGGCCGGCCGTCGGACGGAACACAGGGACGTGATCGGCGGGAGGGGCGCGGGGTGGGACCCGGCCGGTGACCGGCGCGGAGCCGGTCTGGACGGTCGGGTCTGAGGCGCGCCGATTTCGGCTGAACCGGTTCGGCCATGCGGGCCGTAGCTCCCCACAGGAGTGTCATCGAGCACAGGGGATGCATGGTGGGCGAGGAGCAGCGCGGCGGGCCGGAGCGGAGGCCGGGCGGCTTCCGGCTCCCGGCGGTGAACTGGGCGTTGGCGGCCGAGGCGGACCAGGGGAAGCCGCCGGAGGCGCCCGTGAGCGCGGAGACGGCGGCGCCGCCCGTGCAGCCGGGCGCCGGTGGCGGTACCAGTACCGGTACCGGTGTCAGCGCCGGGGCCACGGGCGCTGCGACGAGCGGGGCGCGGACCGGTCCGAAGCCCGAGGCCGGGTCCAAGCCCGCGAGCCCCGCGCCGACGGTCCCGCCCGCGCGGCTGGGTGCCGGTCCCGAGGCCGGCGCCGGGCCCAAGCCCGCGAGCCCTGCGGCGCCGGTGCCGCCCGCGAGGTCGGGCGCCGAGGCCGGTGTCAGCGCCGGGTCCAAGCCCGCGAGTTCCGTGCCGGTGGTGCCGCCCGCGACGTCGGGTGCCGAGGCCGGGTCCAAGCCCGCGAGCCCCGCGCCGACCGTGAGGCCTGCGCAGCCGGGCGCCGGCGCCAATGGCGGTGCCAGTACCGGTGTCAGTGCCGGGGTCACCGGCGCTGCGACGAACGGGGCACGGCCCGGGCCGAAGTCCGAGGCCGGGCCCAGGTCCGCGAGCGCCGAGACGGCGGTGCTGCCCGTGCAGCCGGGCGCCGGTGTCGGCGCCGGAGTCGGTGTCAGTTCCAGGGCCACGGGCGCCGCGACGAACGGGGCGCGAACCGGACCGAAGCCCGCGTCCGGGCCCAAGCCCACGGTCGGAGCCAGGCCCCCGGCAGGGACCGGTATCGGGCCGGCGCCCCTGCCGTCCCCCGCCAAGGGCCCGACGGCGCCCGTCGGCCCGGCGGCCCCCGCGGGGCCCGTGGGTCCGGGGGACCCTGGGCCGCGCACCGGCCGGGTCTCCCGTCCGATGATCGCCGCGGCCGTCGCCGTCGGCCTGGTGCTGGTCGGCACCTCCGTGATGGTGACCCAGCGCAGCGGCAGCGACCCGCACGGACCGGCCCAGGCCGACGCCCCGCCCGCCAACGTCCCCGGCTTCGACGAGCACGGTGGCACCGCCGGCGGCGTCGCGCCCGACGGGCAGTCGGGCTCGGCGGCACCGCAGCCGGACGGTTCGGCCGCACCGGCGTCGGGCGACCAGGCGGCCTCGGCCCCGAACGGCACCGGCGGCGGCGCTGGTGGCGGGGCCGGCGGTGGCGGTGCCGGTGCGGCCGCTCCTCCCGGCGGCGGGGCCAACCCCGCTGGGGGCGGCGCGAGTTCGGGCGGTGGGGGCGATCGCGCGCAGGGCGGCGCGGCCGCCGCCTCGGGTGGTTCGGGCGGCGGTGGCCCGGCCGCCGGTGGCACGGGCGGCGGCGGTGCGGCCAACCCGGCGCCGAACCAGCCGGCCCCCAACCAGCCGGCTCCGAACAAGCCGGCTCCGAACCCGTCGGCGCCCCAGCAGCCCGCGCCCCCGGCCGCCAAGCCGCCCGCACCGGTCACCGTGATCGCCGGCCCGTACTGCTCGGGCGGCGGCCAGTACAAGACCAACGGCTGGTTCGACCAGGGCAGCAGCGGTTGGCGCAACAACTCCGGCGGCTACAGCGGCGACGGCTGCAACGGCACCTACGCCTCGATGCCGATGTCCGGCAACGCCAACAAGGACGACAACGGCAACTCGGTCGTCTGGACCTTCACCGTGGACAAGGTCACCAGCTGCACCCTGTCGGTCTACATCCCGGCCAGCGGCGACGTGAAGCAGGTCGGCGGCAACCCGAGCACCTACACGGTGCAGAGCGGTGGCGGCCAGGTGGGCTCGTTCACCATCAACCAGACGGCGAGCCGGGGCAGTTGGGTGAACAACGGGCCGTTCGCCTACCGCGGCCCGATCTCCGTCACGCTGCACAGCCGCGGCGTGGACTGGGGCGGCTCCAGCGGCGCCCACCACGCCGCCAGCGCCGTCCGCGCCACCTGCACGGCCTGACCCCGGCGCGCACCGGGGCCCGGACCCGCCGAGCCGCCGAGCCGCTGAGTCACCAAACCACCGAGCGACCGAACCACAACGCCCCACGACGAAGGGAACCCCAGGCATGTCGCGCCCGGTGCTGACGGTCTGCGCGGAGCAGCGGGAACCCGGCTCCTACCGGACGATCGGCGAGGCCCTCCGGGCGGCCGGCGGCGGCGCGGTGATCTCGGTCCGGCCCGGCCGGTACGACGAGAACCTGGTGCTCACCAAGGCCGTGAGCATCACCGCCGCCGACGTCCGGGGCAGCGTGCGGATCAGCCCCCGGCGCGGTTCGGTGGTCCAGGTGCTCACCGAGGCCGTCCGGTTGACCGGTCTGGTGCTCCAGGGGCAGGACGACGAACTGCCCGCCGTCGACGTCCCGCGCGGCCGCCTCACCGTGCGGGACTGCGAGGTGATCGGCAACGCCTGGACCGCCGTGCTCACCCGCGGGCCGGGCGAACTCGCCATGTGCGGCAGCCGGGTCACCAACCCGGCCGGCGCCGGGCTGGTGGAGACCTCCACCGGCTCCAGCGTGATCGAGGACAGCGTCGTCGAGCACCTGGGCACCTCGGCCGTGGTCATCGGCGAGCGGGCCGACCCGACCGTCCGGCGCTGCGTGCTGCGCGACGCGCGCGGCAACGGCCTGTGCGCCAACGGCGAGGCGCGCGGCGTCGTCGAGGACTGCGAGATCTCCGGCACCGACAAGCCCGCCGTCGCCCTGGAGGAGCGGAGCAGCACGCGCCTGCTGCGCACCGCGATCCGGGACAGCGCGCTCGGCGTCTTCGTCGGCTCCGCCGCCCGGGTCGTGCTGGAGGACTGCACCGTCACCGCCGTGCGCGGCCACGGCTACGTCCTCACCGACGGCACCGACCCGCTGCTGCGCCGCTGCCGCGCCGTCCGCCCCCAGGGGTACGGTCTGCACATCGCGGGCCGGGCCCGGGGCACCCTGGAGGACTGCGAGGTCACCGCCCCCGCCGGGGTCGGCATCCACGTCGGCGGGTCGGCCGGGCCCAGCCTGCTGCGGACGGTGGTGCGCGACGCCGGGACCGACGGCGTCGAGCTCACCGGCGGGAGCGCCGCCGAGTTCGACCGCCTGGAGGTCCGCCGCGCGGCCGGCGTCGGCATCGTGGTGCGCGACGGCGCCGACCCGCTGCTGCGCCGCGGCACCGTCACCGCCGCCGGCCGCCACGGGATCGAGGTGCTGGGCGACGGGCGCGGCCGACTGGAGGACGTCACCGTCGTGGACGCCGGACGGCACGGGGTGCGGATCGCCGACGGCGCCCACACCCACCTCGGCGGCGGCCTGGTGCGCGGCAGCGGGTCCTGCGGGATCTCGGTCGGCGCCGGGGGCGTCGCCATCCTGCGCGACGTCGAGTGCACCGGCAACGCCCTGGACGGCGTGAGCGTCGAACGCGGCGGCGAACTGGCCGCCACCCGCGCCCGGTTGGGGAGCAACCGGCGGCACGGGCTGCACCTGCTGCCCGGCTCCCGGGCCACCCTGACCTCCTGTCGGCTCGGCGACAACACCGTGGACGGGCTGCGCTCCGAGTCCGCGGAGCCCGTCCGGCTCACCGACTGCACGGCCGCCGGGAACCAGGGCGCCGGGCTGTGGCAGACCGCGCCGACCGACCGCCTCGTGGTGGAGAACCTCGACAGCCGGGACAACCGCTCGCCGGACGCCCACGGCACGGCGGCCGCCACCGCCGCCGTCGCTGCGGACGCCGCCGGCGACGGTACGGAAGCCCCCGCGGAGGAGGCCGTCGGCCCGCAGGCCGTCCTCCGGGCCCTGGTCGGGCTGGAGGGCGTCAAGGAGCAGGTCGCCACCCTGGTCAACCTCGGCAAGCTGACCCGCCGCCGCGAGCAGGCCGGGCTGCCCGCCCTGCCGATGAGCCGGCACCTCGTCTTCGCCGGTCCGCCCGGCACCGGCAAGACCACCGTCGCCCGGCTCTACGGGGCGATCCTCGCCGAACTCGGCGTGCTGCGCAGCGGTCACCTGGTCGAGGTCGCCCGGGCCGACCTGGTCGCCCCCGTCGTCGGCGGGACGGCCCTGAAGACCACCGAGGTGGTCAGGGAGGCCCTCGGCGGGGTGCTGTTCGTCGACGAGGCCTACACCCTGTCGGCGGGCTCAGGCGCGGCCGGCCCGGACTTCGGCCGGGAGGCCGTCGACACCCTGGTGAAGCTGATGGAGGACCACCGCGACGACCTGGTGGTGATCGTCGCCGGGTACGAGGCCGGGATCCGCGGGTTCCTGGCCTCCAACCCCGGCCTGGCCTCCCGGTTCAGCCGCACCGTCGAGTTCCGGAACTACCGCGCCGACGAGCTCGCCACGATCGTCGAGCAGGCCGCCGGCGGACACGGCTACGAGCTCGCCGAGGGCACCCGGGAGGCGCTCGCCGCGCACTTCGACCGGATGCCCAAGGGCGCGGAGTTCGGCAACGGCCGGGCCGCCCGCAAGGTGTTCGAGGAGATGGTCGACCGGCAGGCCTCCCGGCTCGCCGAACTGGAGCACTTCGACAACGCGGCGCTCACCCGGCTGCTGCCCGCCGACGTCGGCGAGGAGTTCGCCCCGGCCCCCGTCGGCGAGGGGCGGGCCGGGGAGCCCGGCCTGCTCGACCGGCTGCGCGCCATGGTCGGCCTCGCCGCCGCCAAGGAGCAGGTCGAGGACCTGGTCAACCTGACCCGCCAGTCCCGGCGCCGGGTCGAGGCCGGGCTGCCCGCCGCCCCCCTCGGCCACCACCTGGTGTTCTCGGGCCCGCCCGGCACCGGCAAGACCACCGTCGCCCGGCTCTACGGGGCGATCCTCGCCGAACTCGGCGTGCTGCCCTCCGGCCGGCTGGTCGAGACCGCCCGCGCCGACCTGGTCGGCCGCTACCTCGGCCACACCGCCCACCTCACCCGGGACGCCTTCGAACGCGCCCGGGGCGGCGTGCTGTTCATCGACGAGGCGTACACCCTGACGCCCCGCGACGGCAGCGGCGGGGACTTCGGGCAGGAGGCGGTGGACACCCTGGTGAAGCTGATGGAGGACCACCGCGACGAGGTCGTGGTGATCGTGGCCGGCTACCGGGAGGAGATGCGCGGCTTCCTCGCCTCCAACCCCGGCCTGGCCTCCCGGTTCTCCCGGGAGATCACCTTCGAGCACTACGCGGACGAGGAACTCGTCGCCATCGTCCGGGCGCGGGCCGAGACCGCCGGCTACACCTGCACCCCGGAGACCCTGGCCGCACTCGGCACCCTGTTCGGCGCCGTCCCGCGCGACCGCTCCTTCGGCAACGGCCGGTTCGCCCGGCAGGTGCTCGAAGCGATGGTCACCCGGCAGGCGGGCCGGCTGTCCCGGGTCGACGTGGTGGACCTGGACGAACTCAGCCTGCTGCTGCCGCAGGACATCCCGGCCGAACGGTTCGGCACTCTCGCGTGACCACGCCGCCGCCCCGCCCCCGGGCGGCGGCCGACCCGGGCTCGGCCGCCGCCGCCCTCGTCCTCGGCCACCGCCCGGACCTGACCGTCGACCAGCCGGCCGAAGACCGGGAAGCCGCCGCCTCCCGCGGCCCTGGCCATCAGTACGGCCACGGCACCGTCGGCCCCGTCGCCGCTGTCACCCCGGCGGTCGTCCTCACCACGCGCCCCGCCCCACCCGACAGCGGCGCCGGCATCGAGGCGGGCCTCCTCGCCCTCACCGTCCTCGCGGCCGTCGCCCTGGCGGCGGTGGCCGCCGCCTTGGCCCCGCGTGCCAGGGGCCGGCGCCCGAGCTGTGCGGAGGCGAGCCGACGGGGCGCCGCTTCCGAGCCGGTCGTCCGGTCGGGGCCGAGGGCCTGACGGGAGGAATCCGCTCGTCGTGGTGATCGGCGCCGTGGGACCATCGGGGCCCGTCGGGGACCGGATGCGCCCGGCGGGTGAGGAGCGGCACGGCACGGGAACGGAGGCCCTGACGACGGAGCGGCAGTCGCCGACGGCGAGAGAGCTGGTGCTCGGCTTCGTCGCCGCGCTCGACCGGGCGGAGGCGGCGTTGTGCGAGGCGGTTCCCCCGCTGGAGCGGGCGGACATCCTGGCGGCGGCGCGCTCGAGGCGGATCAGCGGTGCTCGGCCATGCCGTCGCCGATGAGGGCGGCGAGTTCCAGGTAGTCGAGGCGGGCCCGGGCACGGAGGGCGGCGGGGGCGGCCGGGAGGGTGAGGGCGGCGCGGCAGCGGGCGCGGAAGTGGGGGAGGAGGTCGCGGTCGGCGACCGGGCGGTCGGTGGGCGGGGCGGGGGTGAAGGCGGCGACCGCCCCGCGGGCCAGGCCGTGGTGGCCGAGGGCGGCGAGGTGGTCGAGGAGGGCGTCGGCGGTGCGGGCTCCGGTGGCGGAGGCCGGGGCGCAGAGGAGCAGCCGGTCGGCGTGTTCGACGGCGGCGCGCCGGACCTCGGCCGGGGCGCCGGTGGTGTCCGCGAGGATCACCGGGTAGTGGCCGTCGGCCTCGCCGAGGGCCTCCCGCAGGGCGGCCGGGTCCGGCCGTACGGACCGCAGCACCCGGCCGCCCGTGCGGCATTCGCTCCCGGCGGGCCCTGCGGTGGTGAGGACGAGCACCGGGTGGGCCCGGTGTTCCGCGAGCAGGGCGCCGAGGAGGGCGGCGGCCCCCTCGGCGGGGCCGCCCAGGACGGCGATCCGGTGGTGGGACCGCAGCGGCGCCCGGACGCGGTCGAGCAGGCGCCGCCGTCGTGCCTCCCCGCCGCCGGGGAGGGCGAGCCGCAGGGTGCGCGGGCGGTCGGAGTCGAGGCGCGGTACGGGCGGTGCGGGCAGCGGTGCGGGGGCAGGCGGGCTCGGGGGCAGGAACGGGAGCGGCGCCGCCGAGGACGGTCCGACGGCCGGCTCCCGGGTGGACGGCCGCCGTTCGGCGGGCGGGATGAGCACGGTGCCGAGCGGGTCCAGCGGGCGCGGGGGCAGTGGGGGCAGCAGAGCGACGGGCTCGGGCCAGACGGCCGGCGAGTAGTCGGGTGCGGCCTGGGCGGTGCCGCCCGCGCCCGCGGTGCCGTCGGAGTAAGCCATCGGACGACCTCCCGGTCCCTGGTGCGCCGGACGGGTGCCTCCGGTCCGGCCGTACGGTCGGACCGTACAGCCGGGAGTACGGCTGAAGGCTACCCTCCGGTTCAGCTGAACCGCTGGTGGTGGAGGGCCCGTTGAGCGGAACAGGGCGCACGGCGCGCCCCCTGTCGCTTCGGGAGGCCCGTAACGAGAAAACCCTCCGCCCGACCGGCTACCGATCGGTACCGTCATCGGGTGGCACCCGGCGTCCGCCGAGTGTCACCGAGTCGGAAGGAGCGTGAGTCCCGTGAACGGGACGGGGGAGGGCCGCGGCATGGCCGCGGACGGGCCGGAGGCGCGGGAGTTCGTCGCGGCCCTGGTGCGGGCCGGGGCGCCGAGCGCGGCCGGGCCGGCCGGGCTGGCGGTGCCCGAGGCGGCGGCGGAGCGGGTGATCGCGGTCGCCCGGCGGCTGGCGCTGCGTGCGGCGCCGGAGGAGCGGCCGCGGCCGGAGTCGGGGCTGCTGGGCGTGGCGACGGCGCTGGTGGTGGACGAGCACCCGTCGGCACCGGTGTGGTCGGCGGCGGAGCGGCAGCTGTTGGCGGGCTGGGTCGCGGTGCTGATCGAGCACCGGGGCGAGGACGGGGTGCGGGAGCTGCTCGGGGCGCTCGCCGAGGGCTGACACCGCGGCCCGGTGCGGCGCTCGGCGGGGGGCCGGGCGCCGAACCGGGCGGTGGCGGAAGAAGCCGCAGCTCACGGCCGCTAACGACCGGCCAACAGTCGTCGGCGCCCGCCAACGGTGGCACTCGGGGGCGGCCCGAGTGCCCCGGGCGGGGGCGTTGGCGGATCCTTGGTGCGGACTTGGCGGGCTCCGGCAGTGTGCTGGTGCAGCCACCGCCGGGGATCTCCGGCGGTGCCCAGCACGCCCTGCCCGTGCTGCGTCCCCTGCCCGTGCTGCGCCCCCTGCCCGACCTGAGAGGTAGCGCGTGTCGAAGCCGTCCGTCGCCCAGCCCACGTCCGTCACCCCGCCGTCCGAGGGTCCGGCCGCCGCGCCGGAGGGCGCCACCGCCCCGGCCCGCCCGACCCTCGACCCCGACGTGCTCGCCGAGATCCACCGGCTGCACGGCGGCTACCTGCTGCGCGCGCTGCTGCGGGCCACCGGCGGGGACCGCGGCAAGGCCGAGGACATCCTCCAGGAGACCCTGCTGCGCGCCTGGCAGCACCCGGAGGCGCTGGCCGCCGGCGCGGAGGCGGCCCGGCCCTGGCTGTTCACGGTCGCCCGGCGGATCGCGATCGACCACTACCGGATGGCCGCCGCCCGCGCCAAGGAGGTGATCGGCGAGACGGTCGAGGACCGGCCGGTCGCCGACGACCCGTACGAGCAGGTGGTGGTGGCCCGGGACCTCGCGCTGGCGCTGCGCCGGGTGCAGAAGCACCACCGCGAGGTGCTGGTCGAACTCCACCTCAAGGACCGCTCGGTGCTGGAGGCCTCGGCCCGGCTGGGGGTTCCGCCGGGGACGGTCAAGTCCCGCAACTTCTACGCGATCCGGGCGCTGCGCCCGGTGCTGGCGACGGAGCACGGGTACGCCCCGACGGTGCGCGGGGCGGCCTCGGCGGCCGGCTGACGGGGCCGTCCGGCTCCGGCTGACCGGGGCACCGGCCGACCGGGGCGCGGCCCCTCGCGCCGACCGTCCGGTTCAGTCGTCCGTCGCCCGCCGGCCGGTGCGGAGGTTGAGCGACTCCTCCAGGCTGGTGGTGAACTCGCTGCAGTGGCCCGCCTGCCGGTCGTGCGAGCGGAAGCGGTCCAGCGCCGTGCGCAGCCGGCCGCGTACCTCCGGTTCCCGTCCCCGGGCCAACAGGTAGGCGGCGTAGGACTGTTCGGCCACCGCGTGCAGGTACAGCAGGCCGGCCTCCTCGCAGGCGGCGAGCAGCCGGTGCCAGGCGAGGTCGGCGGCGTCGTCGCGGACGGTCGGCGCGAGGGCCTGCGCCTCGGTCAGCAGCGACCAGAGGTGGACCTGGGTGACGGGCGTGGCCGGCAGCAGCTCGCGGGCCTCCCGGGACCGGCGCTGGGCGCCCTCCCGGTCCCCGGCGGCCAGGCTCACCCAGCCCTGGTGCACCTTGGCGTCGACCAGCCGGCGGCGGTCGCCGGACTCCAGGGCGAGCGCCGTGGCGGCGGCGGCCAGCCGCTCGGCCTCGGCGGCGTGGCCGAGCATCGCGGTGACCAGCGCCAGCGTGGCGAGCGCCCGGACGTGCGCGGACGCGGCGGCGGGCCCGGTGGCGGACTCGGCCGCGGCGACCGCCTTCCGGGCCGCCTCCGCGGACTCCTGCCGGCGTTCCAGCGCGACCAGGGCCTGCGCCCGGCAGTTGAGCAGCAGCGCGACCGCGACCGGGTCGCCGCACCGTTCGGCCGCGGCCTGCCCCAGCCGGGCGCTGGCGAGCCAGTCGGTGAAGCGGCTGGCGCCGTAGTAGAGCGAGCCGCAGGTCAGCGCGAGCCGCCAGGCCCGGGCCGGGTCGGTGTCGGGGGACGCGACCAGCGCGGAGACCGCCGGCTCCTCGGCGTCGAACCAGTCGAGCGCGGTGCGGATGTCGCCGACGGCCGGGAGGGCCTGCGCCGGACCGGCGGGCGGGGCGGTGTCCTCCTGGCCGGGGTCGAGGAAGGACCCGCAGTGCCCGAGGGCCGTGAGGTAGTGGTCGGCCAGGCGGTCGCGCAGCAGCCGCCGGTGCTGTTCGGGCCGTTCGGCGAGCAGCCCGGCGCCGTACAGCCGGACCAGGTCGGTCCGGGCGTGGCGGCCGGGGGCGGTGCCGGTGAGCAGGTGCTGGGAGGCCAGCTCGCCGAGCACCCGGTGGGCGGTCGCGGTGTCGCTGCCGAGCAGCGCGGCGCCCGCCGGGGTGTCCACCTCGCGGCCGGGGTGGGCGGCCAGGGCGGTGAGCAGTTCGGCCGCGGGTGCGGAGAGCCGGCGGTGGGTCAGCCCGAGCCGGCCCGCGACGGAGAGCGTGCCGTCGGCGTCCAGGACGGCCAGCCTGGTCCGTTCGTCGGCGAGTTCGGCGACCAGCCCGGCGATCGTCCGGTCCGGCCGGTCGGCCAGGCGGGCGGCGGCGATCCGCAGGGCGAGCGGCAGGTGGTCGCAGAGCCCGGCGAGGCGGGCGGCGGCCTCCGGCTCGGCGCGCAGCCGCTCGGGCGTCAGGGCGCGCTCCAGCAGGTGCAGGGCGTCGTCCTCGGGCAGCGCGGCCAGGCGCAGCAGGGTGGCCCCCTCGACGGCGACCAGGCCCTCCAGCGAGCCCCGGCCGGTGACCACGGCGGTGCCGGCCGGGCCGGCAGGCAGCAGGTCGGCGACCTGGTCGGCGTCGGCGGCGTCGTCCAGCAGCACCAGCAACCGCCGGCCCCGGGTGCGCTCACGGTAGAGCGCGGCCCGGGCGGCGCGCCCCTCGGGGATGCCGTCCTCCGGTACGCCGAGCGCGCGCAGGAAGCCGGCCAGGACGGCCTCGGGCCGGGCGGGGCCGTCCGGGGCGAGGCCGTGCAGTTCGGCGTGGAGCAGTCCGTCCGGGAAGCGGTCGGCGGCCCGGTGCGCCCAGGCGGTGACCAGCGCGCTCTTGCCGACCCCGGCCGGGCCGACCACCAGCACCGGGCCGTCCCCGGCGCGGCCGGTCCCGCAGGCCAGGTCGAGGCGGGCCAGGTCGGTGGTGCGGCCGACGAAGTCCGGGTGGCGGCGGGGGAGTCGGCGCGGCACCGGCGCGGGCTGCGGCGCCGCTCCGGGGGCCGGCGCAGCGGCGGGCGGCGGCTCCGCCGTACGGTCGTCGGCCAGCACCTCGGCGAGCGCCGCGCGCAGCGCCGGGCCGGGGTTGATGCCCAGTTCGTCGTCCAGCCGGACCCGGGCCTGGTGGTAGGCGGTCAGCGCCTCCGCGGACCGGCCCGCCTGGTGCAGGCAGCGCATCAGCATGGCCACCAGCTCCTCGCGCAGCCCGTCCAGCCGCACCCCGTGCTTCAGCAGCGGCACGGCCGAGGCCCCGGCGCCCTGGCCCAGCCGCAGCCCGGCCCAGCAGAGCAGGGCGGCGGTGCGGGACTGCCTCAGCCGGTCCACCGCGGCGTCCCGCAGGGGGGTTTCGGGCAGGTCGGCCAGCGCCTCGCCGCGCCACAGCCGCAGCGCCTCCTCCAGCAGCGCGACCGCCGTGGCGCAGTCGCCGAGCCCGGCCTGCCCCTCGGCCTCGCCGGCGAGCTCCTCGAAGCGCAGCGCGTCCACGGCGTCGGCCGGCCCGGTCAGCAGGTAGCCGGAGTCCCGGGTGTGCAGCTCGAACGGGGTGTCGGCGAGCACCTTCCGCAGCGCGGCGACGTGCCCCTGCACGGCCGCCCGGGCGGTGGGCGGCGGCTGCTCGTCCCAGAGCAGCTCGCACAGCTGGTCCATGGTGACCACGAGCCCCAACCGCAGCGCCAGCATCGCCAGGACGGCCCGCCGCTGGGCACCCGCCACGCTCGCGAAGCCGTCCGCCCCGACCCGCAGCTCCACCGGCCCGAGCAGCCGAATCCGCACCGGTACCCCCCACCTCGCCCCAAAACCGCACATCACACCCGAAGCGGCCATCGGCCCTCGGGGTGGAGCAGTGTAGTGCGAGAACCTGTCCGGTCCACGCCGGACGGCTGCTCCCGCCCTCGGACGCCCGCCCGCGCGGGGCGCCCACCCCCGGTCCGACCGGGCTCCACGGGGCACCCCTGAGAGGGATGCCGATGGGGCCGGTGACGGTTGCACCGGACGGCCGACGCGGGGCCGTGCCGCGGTGCCCGGCCCGTCCGGAGCGGCGGACGCGGGGCCGTGCCGCGGTGGCCGCTCGGCCGGGAGCCGCGGACGCGACGCCGGTGTCGTACCGGCCCGGTACCGTACGGCCGACGTCAAGGGCCCGGTCGGCCCTATCCTCGAACCAGCCGGGGAGTCGACGGATGGTGGGGGAGGGGAACGGGCGCGTGCACATCGATCTGCTCGGGCCGGTGGTGGTGCGGCGGGAGGACGGGACGGCGGTGACGCCCTCGGCCCCCAAGCGCCGGGCGCTGCTGAGCGCGCTCGCCGTACGGCTGAACCGGACGGTGGCCACCGAGGAGCTGATCGAGCTGGTCTGGGAGGGCTGCGCGCCGCCCACCGCGCGGGCCGCCCTGCAGGGCCACGTCGCCGCGGTGCGCCAACTGCTGGACGGCTCCGGGCTGGAGCTGGGCACCCGGGGGGCCGGCTACCTGCTGGCCGGTGAGCCCGACCGGGTCGACGTGCTGCGCTTCGGCCGGCTCTGCGAACAGGCCGGTGTGCTGCTCCCCGAGCCCGCCGCCCCGCTGGACGGTGCCCCGCCGGGGACCGCCCCGCCGGAGCCCGCCCCGATGGAGGCCACACCGGTGGAGACCGCGCCGGCGGACGGCGCCCCGCCCCTGCTGCGCGCCGCGCTGGACCTGTGGCGCGGCCCGGCGCTCGCCGACTGCGGCTCCGCCCTGCTGCGCGAGCGGACCCTCCCGTACCTGACCGACCTGCGGCTGCGCGCCCTGGAACGGCTGGCCGACGGCCTGCTCCGGGCCGGCCGGGGCGGCGAACTGGCCGCCGAACTCGCCGAGGCCGCCGACGGCCACCCCGCCCGGCAGACGCTGGCCGCCCGGCTGGTGCGCTGCCTGGAGCAGGACGGGCGGAGCGCCGAGGCGCGGGAGCGCTACGAGCGCGCGGTGGCCCGGCTCCCCCGGCCGCCCGGCCCGGAGCTGCGCCTGGCCGGCGAGCAGTCCGGCGCCCGGCCCGCCGCCGACCGCCGGTTCGTCGGCCGGACGGACGAACTCGCCCGGCTGGACCAGGTCGTGCCCGCCGCCCGGGACGGCCGCCCGATCCTGGTCACCGGCCCCGCCGGGGTCGGCAAGACCAGCCTGGTCCGGCAGTGGACGGCCCGGCGCGGCGACGCCTACTTCCCGGACGGCGTCCTCCACGCCGAGCTGCGCGGCTTCGACCCGGACGGGCCGCGCGAACCCGCCGAGGTGCTCGGCGAGTTCCTCACCGCGCTCGGTACGGCCCCGGACGCCCTGCCCCGCGACCCCGAGGACCGCGCCCGCCGCTACCGCGAACTGGTCGGCGGCCGGCGGATGCTGGTCGTGCTGGACGACGCCGCCTCCTACGAGCAGCTCGCCCCGCTGCTGCCCGACCCGCCGGCCACCGACAGCGAGCCCGCCCCGGTCGCGATCGTCACCAGCCGCAGCCGGCTGCGCCACCTGGTGGTCCGCACCGGCGGCATCCCGCTGCCGCTGGGCGTGCTCGGCCCCGAGGAGGCCGCCGCCCTGCTCGCCCGCATCCTCGGCGAGGACCGTACGGCCGGTGAGCCGGAGGCGGTCGCGGAACTCGCCGAGCGCTGCGACCGCCTGCCGCTCGCGCTGCGCCTGGCCGCCGCCCGGCTGGCCGCCCGGCCCGACTGGTCCGTGGCCGACCTCGCCGCCGAACTCGCCGACGAGCAGACCGGTCCGGCCGCCCTCTCCGGCACCGGCACCGCCGGCGGCCCGCTCGGCCTCACCGCCGCGCTGGACCGGACGTACCGCACACTGGCGCCCGACGCCGCCCGGCTGTTCACCCTGCTCGGCCTGCACCCCGGCGCGGAGCTCGACACCGCCACCGCCGCCGCCCTCGCCGACCTCCCGCCCGCCGCCACCCGCACCCTGCTGACCCGGCTGGACGCCGTCCACCTGCTGGAGGAGAGCGGCCCCGGCCGGTACGCCCGGCGCGAGCTGGTCCGCCGCCACGCCGCCGCGCAGGCCGCCGAACTCACCTGCGACGAACGGTTCCTCGCCCTCGACCGGCTGATCGCCCACTACCTCGACGTCACCGCCGGCTGGACGGCCGGCGGCGCGGCGACCGTGGGCGCGGGGGCCTGGTTCCGCCGCGAGGAGAGCGCTCTGCGCGCGGTGGTGGTCTGCGCCGAGCAGCAGGGACGGCCCGCCGCGGCCTGGCAACTCGCCCACCGGGCCTGCCGGTTGTACGAGACCACCGGCCACGACCGGACGCACTGGCGGGCCGTGGTCGAGGCCGGACTGCGCGCCGCCCACACCGACCGGGACGAGGCGGCGGTGGCCCGGCTCGCCACCGACCTCGCCGTCCTGCACGTCGACCGCGCGGCCCACCGCACCGCCGCCGACACCCTGGAGCGGGCCGTCGCGGCCGCCGACCGGTCCGGCGACGCGGCGCTGCGCCACCACTGCCGCAGCCGGGTGGCCGCCGCCCTGCTGCGGGCCGGCCGGTACGAGCGGGCGGTGCCCATGCTCGGCGACCTGGTCGCCGCCGCCCGCACCCCGGCCACCGACCACCTGCTGGTCCGCGCGCTCACCGACCTCGCCGACGCGCTGGTCCTGGCCGACGACCCCGGGCCCGCCCTGCGCCACGCCGACGAGGCGGTACGCGCCGCCACCGCCCGCTCCGGCGGCGCCGAGGCCGTCCTCGCCACCCACAGCCGGGCCCGCGCTCTGCACGCGCTCGGCCGCCGGGACGCCGCGCTCTCCTCGGCCCGGCTCGCCGTCGCCCTCGGCCGCACCGTCGGCGACCCGGCCCTCGAAGCCCGCTCCCACAACCTGCTCGCCGACCTGCTGGACGCCCTCGGGCGCACGGTCGAGGGCGCGGAGGCGAGGCGGCCGGCGTAGCGGCCCGGCGCAGGGGTCTGGGGCGGAGGTCCGGAGTGGCGGTCCGGCATGGACCGGGGCCGGCCGCCGGTGGCGGGAATCCGCTGTTCGACCAGCGGAACCACAGGCGGAACTACCGGCGTCCCGCCCCTCGCGGAACCGCCCCCGCCCCGCCGCCCCGCCCGTACCCGTCCCTCCTGACCTGGGCGGATGCCCCGGGAGAGGGCGGAATAGGTGGAACCTGTCCGCCGGGGCATACTTCTGCCTGGAGCGCACCGCGGCGAACCGCCGGAGGCGACTCCAGGCAGAAGTGCGGAACTGCGCAGGACCGAGCGAGTGGGGGCGGGGCATGGCGGCCGGGGGCGGCACGGACACGGACGCGAACGAGTTCAGCCGCCTGCTGGCCGGGCACCGGGTGGCGGCGGGCCTGACCCAGGAGGAGCTCGCCGCGGCGGCCGGGGTCAGCCTGCGCGCCCTCGGGGACATGGAACGCGGCCGCACCCGCGGACCGCAGCGGCGCACCGTACGGGCCCTGGCCGAGGCGCTCGGGCTGGACGGTGCGCAGGCGGACCTGCTGGACCGGGCCGCGCAGTCCGGACGCCCGCGCGGGGCGCGGCCGGCCCCGACGCCCGCCGGAGGCCGGGCCCGGCCCGGCCGGCCCGCCCCGCGCGAAGCCTCCGCCGACTCCACCGTCCGCGCAGCCGGCGCCCGCGACGACGCCCCGCCCGCGATCCCCGCCGAGCTGGGCCAGAGCGCCCTCGCGCTGCCCCGCGACATCGCCGACTTCACCGCCCGCGAGGACGCCCTCGCCCTGCTCGCCCGCCTGGCCGAGGACGAGCGCCCGGCCCACCCGCGCGTGGTGCTGGTCAGCGGTCAGCCCGGCCTCGGCAAGACCTCCTTCGCGCTGCACGCCGCCCACGCCCTGGCCGGGCGCTTCCCGGACGGCCAGCTCTCCCTCGACCTCGGCGGCATGTCCCCGCAGCCGCTGCCCGCCCGGGACGCGCTCGGCCAGGTGCTGCGGGCCCTGGGCGTCGCCGACGCCGCGGTGCCCGCCGGGACGGAGGAGCGGGCCGGCCTCTACCGGGCGCTGGTCCGCGAGCGGCGGCTCGTGCTGGTGCTGGACAACGCCGCCGACGAGAGCCAGGTGCGCCCGCTGCTGCCCGGCTCCGGCCCGGCCGTGACCATCGTGACCAGCCGCAACGTGCTGCCCGGACTGGAGTCGGTGCACCGGCTGAGCCTGGACGTGCTGGCCCCGGCCGAGGCGGCCGGGCTGCTGGCCCGGATCGCCGGCCGCGAGCGGATCGAGGCCGCCCCCGACGCCACCGCCGAGCTGGCCAGGCTCTGCGGCTACCTGCCGCTCGCGCTGCGGATCGCCGGGCAGCGCCTGGTCGCCCGCCCGCAGCAGCCGGTCGCCCACCTGGTGCGCCAGCTCGCCGCCGAGGAGAACCGGCTGGACCTGCTGGAGACCGGCGACCTGGCCGTCCGCCCGGCCTTCGAGCTGTCCTACCGGCGGCTGCCTGCCGAGTCCCAACTCGTCCTCCGCCGCTGCGCGTTGACCGCCGGCCAGGACTTCACCGCGGAGATCGCCGCGGCCTACGCGGGCCGGTCGGCGGCCCGCACCGAACTGGTGCTGGAACAGCTCGTCGACGCCGGACTGATGCAGGCCGCCACCCCGGACCGCTACCGCCTGCACGACCTGGTGCGGCTCTACGCCGGCGAGCGGCTGGCCGCCGACGAGACGGGCCAGGAGCTGGCCGAGGCCCGCACCCGGGCCGGCCGCTGGATCCTCGGCCGGGCGGCCGAGTACGGCCTGCGGTTCGACCCCGACCACGCCACGGACGCGACCGGCACCGGCGGCACCGCCCCCGCGCACCTCACCGAGGCGGCCGCCTGGTTGGAGTACGAGCACCCGGAGTGGCTGGCCGCCCTGCAGCAGGCGCAGCGGGCCGGCCGCCACCGGGAGGTGGTGGACACCGCCGAGGCGATGCACTGGTTCTCCGACCGGCTGCTGAGCTGGGGCATCTGGGCCGAGGTGTTCCAGCTCTCGGCGGACGCCGCCCGCGCGATCGGGGACGAGCGGGTCGAGGCGGTGCACGTCAACTACCTGGCCTGGACGTACGTCACCTGCCTGCACCGCTACCAGCGCGGCATCGAACTGGCCACCGAGGGGCTGGAGCTGGCCCGCGCGGTGGGCGACCGGGAGCAGCAGGGCTGGGCGCTGACCTACCTGGCCTCGGGCCTGCGCTACCTCCAGCGGCACCGCGAGGCGACCGACGCCTTCCACCGGGCGGCGGACGCCTTCGCCGAGGTGGCCAACCGCTCCGCGATGATCGGCCGGCTGGTCACCCTGCGGGGTGCCGCCAACTGCCTGCGGGAGTCCGGCCGGGCGGAGGAGGCGGTGGAGTCGCGTCGGCGGGCCCTGGCCGGGGCGCTGGAGCTGGTGGAGCGCTGGTCCTCGCCGCTGATCCACCTGCTGGCGGCCATGACCGCGCACGAACTGGGCCTGGACCGCGCGGCACTGAAGCGCTGGCCGGCCGCCGAGAAGGCCTACCGGCAGGCCCTGGTGCACTTCGAGGCGGTGGGCCGCCCGGACAGCATGACCAAGACGCTGACCGAGCTGGGCACCGCGCTGATCGAGCAGGGCCGCGCCGAGGAGGCCCGCGAGCTGCTCACCGAGGCGCTCACCGACCTGAGCGCGGAGGGCCCCCGCGCGGCGGGCGCCCGGCACTGACCGGTGCCCTCCGGGGGCCGTGTCCGGCACTGACCGGGTGCCCCCCGGAGGCCGCGTCCAAGTCACGCCGATCGCCCGCCCCCGGCCGGACCGGAGCGGGCCGGAGGCGGGAGCGGGCGCGGGCCGTACGGCCGGTGTCAGATCCGGGTGTCCTCCACCACCGGCAGCGTGTCGACCGGGGCCGAGCCGACCGGGGCCGAGGCCGGCGCGAAGGCCGTCCGCGGGGCGACGGTGGGCTGCTTGCCGCAGAAGGCCGGCTCCAGGGTGTTCATCAGGCCCTGCGTCACCGCGCCGTTGTTGGAGGCGTTGGCGAAGACCACCACGCTGCGCCGCCCGTCCGGGGTCGTGAAGGACTGGGTGTTGAAGCCCTGCACGATGCCGCCGTGGCCGTACACGTCCCCGCAGGAGAGCGAGATGCGGCGCAGGCCCAGACCGTAGGCGATCTTCGCGGTGGGCGTGGGCAGGGCGGCGGTCATCTGCTGGAGCGAGGCGTCCGAGACGAGCCCGCCCTTGCCGCCGGCCATCAGCGCGGTGAGGAAGCGGTCGAGGTCCCCGGCGTCGGAGATGACGGCCCCGGCGGCCCACACCCAGGAGCCGGTCTGCGCGGTGGAGTCCAGCAGCGGCTTGGTGCGGTCGTCGTTGGTGAGGTAGCCGGTGACGTGGGTGCCGGTGATGCCCTGGTCGGGCACCACGAAGGAGGTCTTGTGCAGGCCGAGCGGCTGGATGATCCGCTCGTTCAGCACCTCCGGGAAGGTCTGGCCGGTGAGGTGCTCGACGGCCAGGCCCATCAGCACGTAGTCGGTGTTGGAGTAGGAGTAGCGGCTGCCGGGGGTCGACTGCAGGCCGTGCCTGACCGACATCGCGACCAGCGCGCGCGGGTCGTACACGGTGCTGCGGATGCGCGCCTCGAACGCGCTGGTGGTCTCCTCGCCGGCCTGCTCCAGCAGGTCGTTGGTGTGGTCGTAGACGCCGGCCCGGTGCTCCATCACCTGGCGGCCCGTCATGGTCCAGCTCTCCGGCAGGGTGTCCGCGGGCAGGTACTCGCGCAGCGGCCGGTCGAGGTCGATCCGGCCCTCCTGCGCCAGCTGCATCACGAGAACGGCGGCGAACATCTTGCTGTTGCTGCCGACCCGGAACCTCCACGAGGAGTTCATCGGGGTCCCGTCCAGGTCGGCCAGGCCGACGTTCACCGAGCGGGTCCGGTCGACGGCGCCGTGGTCGCTGATCACCGCGAAGGCGCCCGGGGCGCCGGCCGCGGTGGTGGCCTGGAGGGCGGTGCGCACACCGGCGAGGTCGGGGGCGGTCGGGTCGGTGGTGTCCTGGCCGGCTGCCGCGGCGGGCAGGGCACCGGTCGCCACCAGGACGGCGCCGGCGGCGGCCACCGCGAGCGGACGCAGAAGGCTGGTCTTCGCCATGTTCCTCGGTTCTCTCGTGAGCTGACGCGGCGTCGGACCGCGCCGTTCGAAGATCACTATCACCGGACGGGGCGGTTGCTGGCAATGTGAACCGGTTCGCCCGCATTTCGCGTTGTCAGTGGCGGTTTCGGCGCGTCGGGGCGGTGGCACCGTTCGTTTCCCGCTCCGGGGCCAAGGTTTCACCTGCCGTCGTCTGCCCGCGTCACCCCGAGGGCCCCATGCTGTTCGGGCGCTTCCGCGCACTCCGGTGCGCCCGCCGCGCCGGCCCTCCCCTCACCGACCACGGAGCTTCCCCATGCCCCGGCCGGGCCGGCGGGGCCGGGGCGGCGTCCTGCTGCCCGCCGGGCCGTCTCCTAGCCGAGGAATTGTCATGACTTCGTCCACAAAGCCCCTGAACCCCCGCTCCCGCCGCACCGCGACCGCGATCGGCTCCGCCGTCGCCCTGCTCGCCGCCTCCGCCGGCCTCTGGGCGGCCACCGCCCCCACCGCCCAGGCCGCCGCGCTGCCCACGCCCGACCACATCGTCGTCGTGGTGATGGAGAACCACGCCTACACCCAGGTCATCGGCAGCAGCAGCGCCCCGTACCTCAACAACACCCTGAAGGCGGGCGGCGCCAACCTCACCCAGTCCTTCGGCATCACCCACCCGAGTGAGCCGAACTACTACGCGCTGTTCTCCGGCTCCACCCAGGGCACCGTCGACGACAGCTGTGTGACGGTCGGCGGCTTCCAGGCGGCCAACCTGGCCTCCGAGGTCATCGCCGCCGGCAAGACCTGGGCCAGCTACAACGAGTCCCTGCCCAGCCAGGGCAGCACCGTCTGCAGCAGCGGCAGCTACGCCCAGAAGCACAACCCGTGGTTCGGCTTCGGCAACGTCCCGGTCAGCTCGGCGAAGACCTTCGCCCAGTTCCCGACCGACTACAGCACCCTGCCGAACGTCTCCTTCGTGGTGCCGAACCTCTGCAGCGACATGCACGACTGCTCGGTCGGCACCGGCGACACCTGGATCAAGAACAACCTGGGCGCCTACGCCACCTGGGCGCAGACCCACAACAGCCTGCTGGTCGTCACCTTCGACGAGGACAACAAGCTGTCCGGCAACCGCATCCCGACCCTGGTCTACGGCGCCCACGTGACGCCCGGCAGCAGCAGCGCCACCACCTACAACCACTACAACGTGCTGCGCACCCTGGAGGACCTGGCCGGCGTCACCGGCCACGCGGGCAACGCGGCCTCCGCCGCCGACATCACCGGCATCTGGAACTGACCGGCGGCGATCAGCCCTTGACCCCGGTTCGGGTTCGCGCCCGCGCCTGATCCCGAGCCCGGGCCGGTGGCCGTTCGGTCGGCGGCCCGGGCTCGGGCACGGTCGTCCGCCGGGCGCCGTACCGCCGGACGCCGGGCACCGCCGCCGTGCCCGCGCAGACCGCCGTCACCAGCCCCGCCGCCGCCAGCAGCGGCACCCGGTCGCCCCAGGCCCCGGCGGCCAGCGGGGCCAGGACGTAGCCGAGCGGGGCGGCGGCCAGCGAGAGCAGCCAGTCGTACGAGGTGACCCGGGCCAGCGTCCCCGGCGGGAAGTCCTGCTGGACCACCGTCTCCCAGAGCGGGTTGAGGAAGCCCAGCCCGGCCATCGCCACCGCCTGCGCGGCCACCGCGACCGGCGCCGGGGCGGGGAGGGCGAGCGCGAGCAGCGGCAGCCCGTACAGCGCGAGGGCGAGGTTGCCGGCCAGCACCGGGCGGCGGGGCCGCAGCCGGCCGGCGACCAGCGAGCCGACCAGCAGGCCCACCGCGCCCGCCTGGGTCAGCGCCACCCAGGCGCCGTCCCCGCCGAGCCGGGTGGCGGCGATCAGCGGGCCGAGGGTGAGCAGCACGGCGCTCGCGCCGTTCCACACCCCGTGGGCGATCAGGCTGGTCCAGTACCAGTCCCGGGAGCGCACCTCGCTCCAGCCCTCGGCGAGGTCCCGGCGCAGCGAGTGCGGGGCGTCGGGCACGGTGTCGTCGGGTGCGGGGTCGTCGGGTGCGGGGTCGCCGGGTGCGGGGTCGCCGGTCGCGCGGTCGACGCGGAGCCGGGCGAGCAGGGCGGCGCTCAGGACGAAGGAGGCGCCGTCCAGGACGAACGCCCAGCCCGGTCCGGTGGTGTACACCAGCAGTCCGGCGAGCGCCGGGCCGCCGAGCCGGGCGGCGCCGGTCGCGGTGCCGAGCAGGGCGTTGGCCCGCAGCCGCAGCTCGCCCCGGACGGTGGCCGCGACCAGCGGCGAGGCGGTGGGCATGGCGAAGGCGGAGGCGATGCCGCCGACGGCCGAGGCGGCCGCGACGTGCGACAGCCGGGGGTGTCCGTCGAGCAGTTCCAGGCCGACGAGCAGCTGGGCGAGGGCCCGGACGAGGTCGGTGCCGAGGGCGACCAGCCGGGGATCGAAGCGGTCCCCGACCACTCCGCCGACCGGTAGGAGGAGCAGCTTCGGCACCATCGCGCAGCCCAGGACCAGGGCGAGCGCGGCGGCCGAGCCGGTGGCGCGGGTGATGGCGATGGCGAGCGCGGCCGGGACGACGGCGTCGCCGAGCGTGGAGACCGTCCGGCCGATGAAGAGCAGGCGGAAGCCGCTCAGGCTCAAGGGGTGTGCTGTCACGCGCCGCACTGTATTTCGGCGCCGAAATTTCGGCAACGAATATTTTGACGCCGTCGTTTCTGTGGCGGTTTGTAGACTCCTTCCCATGGCCGAGCACCCTTCCGAACAGCACACTCCGCCCCGCGGCCGGACGGGGCCCCACGACCGGACGGAGCCCCGCGACTGGACGGACGGTCACGTCGACCGCTGGCAACCGGTGCTGCCCGACCTCGACCCGGTCATCGAGGCCTCCGTCACCCGGATGTGGCGGCTCACCCGCCACCTCGGCCGGGTCCGCGAACAGGGCGTCGCCGACTACGGCCTGCACAAGCACGAGTTCGACACCCTGCACGTGCTCGCCGGTCGCGGCGGCCACGCCGCCCCCTCCGACCTGCGGGCCGACCTCAACCTCGCCCCGGCCTCGGTCACCGGCCGGCTGGAGACCCTGGAGCGGCGCGGCTTCGTCCTGCGCACGCCGTCCACGGAGGACCGCCGGAAGGTCGACATCGTCCTGACCGAGGCCGGGCGCGCCGCCTGGCGCAAGGCCCTGGACGTGGTGGGCCGGGAGGAGCAGCGGCTGCTGGGCGTGCTGTCCGAGGAGGAGCGGCGCACACTGGCGGACCTGCTGCGGAAGGTGATGCTCGCTCAGGAGACGACACCGGAAGGCTAGACGTCCGCCACCGCTCCCGTACCGGGGCCGACCCGTGGCGCCCGCCCCTGCTATCGATGGGGGCGTGCGATTCGAACGAGTGCCGGTGCCGGACGGTGTGGGGGCGCGGCCCCGGGACGGGCGGGGCAACCCGTACCGGCGATCACGCCCTGGCAGGACGGCCTGCCGCAGTTCGCGCTGACCGACTACGGGCGCAGCGCCGAGTGCGCGCTGGAGCGCGCGTGCTCGGTGTGCGGGCGGTTCATGGAGCGCGGACCGGTCTGGCGGGTGGTCGGCGCCGCCGAGAGCGCGGCGATTGCCGGGGCGCTCGCGGCCGGGCAGCCGTACCGCAACCTCGCGCCCACCATGGAGGGCCCCGGCCACCGGGCCTGCATGCTGTACGCCGCCATGGTCTGCCCGTACCTGGCCCGCTCCAACGCCCGGCGGCGGGCGGGCGGGCGCGGCGGGTTCGGCGGGCTCGGGGGATCCGGCCGACGAGCTGACCTCGGCCGCCGTCCGGAGTGCGGTGCGCGGCGGCACGGGCGCGGTGGTCGGGTTCGGCGACTACGAGTACGCCGTCACCGGGACCCGGGTGCTGTTTCGCTTCCTCGACGTGGTCGAGTTCCTGCCGCACGAGTCGGCCGACGAGCACCTGGCCGAGCTGCGCGCCGAGTTGGCGAAGCCCTCGTGGCGCTGGTGGCCCTCCCCGCTTTCGTGGCCTTCGCGGCCCGGTGGCCCGGTCGGCGGGAGGTGCCGGCCGGGCCGGGGCGTGGGCCGGAGGGTCAGAGCGCCCGGCTCTGCGCCCAGTCGTAGAGGCGGTGGGCGCTGTCCCCGAGGCGGGTGGCGTACAGCGTGTTGACCGGGCCGCCCGCGAGCTCCTCGGAGGTGGTGGTGACGCCGACGAGGGTGCCGGTCCCGGTGGCCGGGTCGAACCGGGCGAAGTGGGGGCCGCCGCTGGCCCCGTGAGACATGTCGCAGGACTCGCCCCACAGGACCGGGGCCTGGGGGCCAGGGCGGGCCGGTCCGGCGCAGTGGATCATGCGCGAGCCGGAGTACGTGGCGGCGGGGTTGTTCAGCCGGTCCTTGGGATAGCCGAAGGTGTGGACGAACTCGCCCTCGGTGGGCGGGGTGAAGGCGATCCGCTGGGCACCGGTGACGTCGGCGATCCGCCGCCCCCCGGTCGAGGGGTTCGCCACCAGGACCCCGGTGTCGTAACCGGCCACGGCGACGTCGTTCGAGGTCGTCCCGCCACGATCGGCGTCCCAGCGGGAGGAGGTGGCCATGGTCCTGATGCTGAAGCCGCCGAGCGGCTTGGTCCCGTTGCGGTAGCCGGGCACGAAGTAGAGGTTGTGGTTCCAGGTGTCGGCGGTCGCGGGGGCCCCGACGCCCCGCAGGCAGTGCGCCGCCGTGAGGAGGGTGCTGCGGTTGGCGCTGTTGACGACGGTCGCGGTGCAACTGCCGTCGTAGCCGTCGGAGAAGGTGAAGAAGAGCCGGCCGACGCTCCGGTCCACCGCTCCGCCGTGGGTCCACACGGCCCCGGGGTCCGGGGTGTCCGCGGGCAGCGGCCGCGGGTCGTCCGGCGTGTTGTCGTCCTCGGGCAGGGGCGTGATCTCGGGGACCAGGGCGCCCGCCAGCTTCATCCGGTCGGGCGTCCAGTAGGCGTCGATCCGGCCGCGCTCCTGCGCGGTCGTGGCGCCGGCGTGCGTCGTGACGGTCTCCCGCTCCGCGGCGAGGGCCGTGTTCGGCGGCAGCACCGCCGCCGTGGTCGCACTCAGCAGGAGGGCGCCCACGGCGGCGAGCCTGCGGGGCATGGCGCGGTCGGTGGTCGGTGTTCCGGGTGTCTTCGGCATGCACGGCACCGTAGGCACGGGATGTCAGGCTCCCGTGTGGATCAGGTCTCGGCCGGCCGTCGAAACGATCAGGTTCCGGTAACGGCGCCCCGGTCCTGTACCGGTGGCTTCCGCTCGGCCTGAGCCGGCATCAGGGCCGGTAGGAGGGGAGGTCCTTGACGGTGGACACCTGGGTCGGCGCGGCCGAGCCGTCGGCGGGCAGGGTGCTGATGCCGTCCGGGGTGCGGACCGCGATGGTCCTGCCGTCGGGGGACCGGGCCAGGTCGCGGACGACGGTGCCGAAGTCGACGTCGACCTCGACGAGGAGCTTCGCGGGGCGGGGTCAGCGGCGGATGCGGGCCGTGTCACAGCCGTGGAACAGGACGGGCGCGCGCCGTGGCCCGCGCGGGGTGCCGGTTCAGAGGCCGAGGTCGGTGAGGCCCGGGTGGTCGTCGGGGCGGCGGCCGAGCGGCCAGTGGAACAGCCGCTCCGCGGCGGTGATCGGCAGGTCGTTGATCGAGGCATGCCGCTCGGCCATCAGGCCGTTCCGGTCGAACTCCCAGTTCTCGTTGCCGTAGGAGCGGTACCAGTGGCCGTCGCCGTCGTGCCATTCGTAGGCGAAGCGGACCGCGATGCGGTCCCCGCCGTACGCCCAGAGCTCCTTGATCAGGCGGTAGTCCAGCTCGCGCTGCCACTTGCGGGTGAGGAAGTCGGCGATCCGGTCGCGGCCGGTGAGGAACTCGGAGCGGTTGCGCCAGCGGCTGTCCGGTGTGTAGGCGAGGGCGATCCGCCGGGGGTCGCGGGTGTTCCAGGCGTCCTCGGCGGCCCGGACCTTCCGGTGGGCGGTCTCCTCGGTGAACGGGGGCAGGGGCGGGCGCTGCTCGGTGCCGGTCTCGGGCATGGATGCTCCTCGGAATGGGCGTTCCGTCGGTGAGAACGATCGTTCTCGCTGTAGTGGCTACAGTAGGAGAACCATCGTTCTCACGCAAAGGGCATGGCAGATGGAGCAGGAAGACCCACGGACCCGGATCCTCGACGCGGCCGAGGAGCTGTTCTACGGGCAGGGCGTCCAGTCGGTCGGCATGGACGCCGTCCGGGCCGCCTCCGGCGTGACCATGCGCCGCCTGTACCAGCACTTCCCGTCCAAGGGCGAGCTCGTCGAGGCCTACCTGCTGCGCCGCGACGGCCGCTGGCGGGCGAACCTCGCCGTGTACGTCTCACGCACCGGAGGCTCCCCGAGGGAGCAGCTGCTCGCGGTCTTCGACTGGCTCGGCCGGTGGTTCGCCGAACCCGGCTTCCGGGGCTGCGCCTTCGTCAACTCGCTCGGTGAACTCGGTGCCGTCAGCCCCGCGGTGGTGGCCGCCGCCCGGCACCACAAGGAGGAGTTCGGCGGCTACCTCGCGGGCCTGGTCGAGGCCGCCGGAGCCCCGCCCGCCACCGCCGTCCACCTGACCCTGCTGGCCGAGGGGGCGATCACCAGCGCGGCCGTCCACGGGGATCCGACGGCCGCCGCCGACGCCAGGGAGGCCGCCCGGCTGCTGCTGGACGCGCCGCCGGCCCGGTAGCCGGCGGCCCCGGCGCGGATGCCGACCGTCCGGCCCGCGGCCGTCACCAGGGCTGTGGAGCAGGTGAGTTGTGGCACCGGGTGGTACCGGGTGGTGCTGGTGGGGCGTCGTCGGATGCGAGCGTTCCGGGCCGAACCGCACCGGGCGAGTGCTTTTCGCTCGAACGCGCGTTTATCGCCCATTGATCGACACCGCCTAGCCTCGGGTGCATGGACGAGAGAACGGCCGAGCGGCCGGGGGCGTTGCCCGAGGGGCGGATGACGGAGCAGGACACCGAGCGGTTCCGGCAGCTGCTGGCGCGGCTGGAGGACTCGCTGGCGGTGGACCGGAAGACGGCGCGGCGCGATGCCTGAGTGCGCCGAGCCGGGCCCGGTGGCGGTGCTGCCGGTGGCGGTCCCGCCGGTCGAGGTCCTGCCGCTCTGGCGGCGGGGCGAGGCCGGGCAGGACCGGAACGCGGACCGGCCCGGGGTGCTGCGGGGGCACCCCGGGCCGGTGGCGGCCGGTCGGCCCGGTCGGTCCGCTCAGGACGGTCAGGACGGTCAGGCCGGTCGGTCCGGTCAGGACGGGAGGACCGGCGCGGAGCCGGCGGGCTGACCGGTCAGCTGCAGCCGCAGTCGCAGCAGCAGCCGTCGCAGCAGTCGCACCCGTCGCAGCAGTCCCCGTCACAGCAGTTGCAGCAGTCGCCGCAGCCGGGGTCGCCGCAGTCGCAGCAGTCGTGGCGCTGGCAGAAGCCCTCGCGGCGCTCGCGGCTGAACGGGTCCTCGTGGTCGCAGCAGAGCAGCTGGCAGGTGCAGGCCATCAGGGCCCACATCGCGCACCCGGCGAGCAGGTTGCGGGGGTTCGGCGGCTTCTGGCCGGGCGGGGTGAAGCCCGGGCCCTGCGGCACCCACGGCGGGATCGGAGTCTGGCCCGGGGGCGTCTGCTGTGGCGGCGCCTGGTGCGGGCGCTCGCCCGTGGTGGTGCCCGCAGTGGCGCCCGCGGTGTCCGGGCGGCGGCAGCTCGCCGTGTGCTGGGCGCGCCCGAAGACCCGTTCCACCGCGCGGTCGGTCTCGTGTCCGAGCAGGACGTGCACGAGGGTGCGGTCGGTCAGGTCGACCTCGCGCAGCGCGAGCCGGATGCCGTGGACGGCGTCGCGGCAGAGCCGTTCGGCCTCGGCGCGGTCGGTGCCGGTGGCGGTCAGCGGGTTCCAGGCGCCCGAGGCCGCGTCGGCGGCCTGGTCCTCGGCGGCGTCGAGGAGGTGGGCGAGCCGGCCGAACAGCCGCCCGGCCTCGGCGAGCGGGGCGGCGTTGCCGGGGCGCCCGGCGATCACGGCGGTGTGCGCGAAGGCGGCCGAGGTGGCGGTCTCGGTGGGCTCGGTGACCAGCAGGACGGAGCCGCCGGGGCGCAGCGAGCGCTCCAACTCGCCCTGCCGGGAGGCGGCGTCGAGCAGTACGGCGGTGTCGAAGCCGACGGCCGAGGCGCTGCCCGCGCTCTGCCGGTCCCAGCGCCGGGTGACGGCCCGGGCTCCGGCGGCGACCGGGCGGCGGGCGAAGACGCCGTCGCGGTCCTCGACGTGGTCGCGGATCTTGACCGAGGCGAGCGCCAGCGAGACGGCGGCGGCGAGCCGGGCGCCCTCGCCCTTGGCGACGGAGGCGGTGCGCATGCCGCGCAGCGGGCACGGTCCGGCGGTGCGGCGCCAGGAGGAGTCCTCCCGGGCGGCCTGGGCCTCGACCAGGACGGAGATGATCAGACCGTCGTAGTTGGTCGCCGTCCGGGCGAGCTGTCCGTGGTCGTCCCGCAGCGCGAGGCAGAGCCCGCACAGGTGGGCCATCCAGGAGGTCTGCAGGCGCTCGGACAATCGATGCCTACACGGTCTGATGATGCCGAACACGCTGGTCCCCCTCGCCTTACGGGCCGCCGACCGGCCACGATTCGCCGCACATCATATGATCAGCGCCCCTCCTGGAAGCCGAGGTCCCGTCAAGCCGCCGCCCGACGGCCGGGCGCGCACCCCGCCCGGCGTCCGCGCGCACGCCACGCCCCGCCCGGCGTCCGCGCGCACCTCGCCCCGGCTCGGGGCGCCGCGTGCGCCGGGGCGGGGCCGCCGCCCGAAGGCTTCCGACGACCCGGGGCCCCGGGTCCGACCCCGGTGAGTGGATCTCATATCCGGGATAGCATCGCGAATATGGGAATCGACGCGGCCGCCGACGAGCGGCTGGCACAACGACTCGCCGAGCTGAGGCTGGAACGCGGGTGGACCTTGGAGGAGTTGGCACGGCTGGCGGACGTCAGCCGGTCGACGCTGTCCCGGGTGGAGCGGGCGGAGGTCAGTCCGACGGCCGCGCTGCTCGGGCGGCTCTGCGCCGTGTACGGGCGGACCATGTCCCGGCTGCTCGCCGAGGTGGAGTCCGGTCCGGCCCGGCTGGTGCGGGCCGGGGAGCAGCAGGTGTGGCGGGACGGGACGACCGGGTTCGTCCGCCGGTCGGTCTCGCCGCCGCACGGCTCGCTGCGCGCGGAGATCATCGAGGGCCGGCTGCCGGCCGGCGCGGACATCGCCTACGACCGCGCCTGCACGCCCGGCCGGGAGCACCACCTCTGGCTGCTGGAGGGGCACCTGGAGCTGACCGTGGACGGTGAGCCGCAGCCGCTCGGCCCCGGCGACTGCCTGCGCTACGTCGGCAGCACCAGCCGCTTCCGCAGCCTCGGCCCGGGTGAGGCCCGGTACGCGCTGGTGGTGGTCGAGCCGTGAGCGCCGCCACCGGGCCGATAGCGAAGGAGCCCGAGGAGAGCCCCGGGAACGGCGGGGCGCCCCAGGAACCCGGGAAGCCCGGGGGACCCAAGGAGCGCTTCGACGCCGCCGGGCGCCGGGTCCTGCTGGTCTGCGTCGCGGGCGGCTTCACCACGCTGCTCGACCAGTCCGTCCTCAACACCTCCATCCCCGCCCTGCGCGAGACCCTGCACGCCGGGCCCGCCGACCTCCAGTGGATCGTGGCCGGCTACTCGCTCGCCTTCGGCCTCGCGCTGATCCCCGGCGGGCGGCTGGGCGACGTCAAGGGCCGCAAGTGGTTCTTCGTCACCGGCCTCGCCCTGTTCACCCTGGTCAGCCTGGTCTCCGCGACTGCCACCGAGCCCGGGGTGCTGATCGCCGCTCGGCTGCTCCAGGGCGTGGGCGCCGGCCTGGTCAACTCCCAGATGATCGGCACCCTCCAGGACGTCTTCGACGGCCAGCTGCGGGCCCGCGCCCTCGGCATGTACGCCGTCACCGGCGGCCTCGCCTTCACGCTCGGCCCGCCGATCGGCGGCGCGGTGCTGGCCCTGGCCGGCCCCGAGCACGGCTGGCGGCTGACCTTCCTGCTCAACGTCCCCTTCGGCCTGGCCACCGTCGCCCTGGCGGCCCGCCACCTGCCGAAGCCCCGCCCCAGCGCCCGGAACGCCGACCTCGACGTCCTCGGCCTGCTGCTGGTCGGGGCGCTCACCCTGGCCCTGATGCTGCCCTTCGTCCGGCCGCCCGGCTGGACCGGCTGGCTCGCCTTCGCGGCCGCCGCCCTGCTGCTGCTCGGCGCGCTCGCCTGGTGGCAGCGGCGCTACGCCCGGTCCGGCGGCCACCCGCTGATCCACCCGGCCCTCACCCGCTCCGCGCCGTACGCGCTCGGAACGGCCACCGCGATGGCCCAGTTCGGCTCCTCGCTCGCCGCCTCGCTGGTCCTGACCATGTTCCTCCAGGACGGCCTCGGCCTCTCCCCGATGGGCGCCGCGCTGGTCGCGCTGCCCTCCGCCGTGGCCATGGGCGTGGCCTCCGCGCTCGCCTGGCGGGTCGTCCAGCGCTACGGCCGACGCACCGTCACCGTCGGGATGGTCGGTTCCGCGCTCGCCATGCTGTTCAGCGGACTGCTCGCGCACTGGGCGCCCGCCGCCGTGCTGCCCTGGCTGCTGGCCCTGCTGCAACTGCTCGGCGGCGCCTCGGTCGGCCTGATGGGCTCCACCAACCAGGCGTACGTGCTGCGCCACGCGCCCGCCGAGGCGGCCGGGGTGAGCGGGGCGATCCTGCAGATGGCCCAGCGGATCGCGGCGGCCGTCGCGGTCTCGGCCCTGTCCGGGGTCTACCTGCGGGAGACCGTCGGCGGCGGCGGGCACCGCTCCGCCTACCTGACGGCGAGCGTGGTGTGCGCCGCGGTGGCCGGACTCGCCGTCCTGGCCTCGGTGTTCGCCGGCCGCGCCACGGCCCGCGAGCAGCGCGACGGCGGACCGGTCGCGATGAGCCGAGGGCGAACACCGGTCCGCTAGGCGGTGGTCGGCGCGTACCGTGGCGGGCATGACCGACGTACGGACCCGGACCGTGGACCTGCCCGAGGTGACGCTCGCCTACCGCGAGAGCGGACGGCCCGGCGGCCCGGCGCTGGTGCTGCTGCACGCCCTCGGCGAGCGGGCCGCCGACTGGGACACCGTCCTGCCGGAGCTCGCCCCCGGCCACCACGTGTACGCGCTCGACCTGCGCGGCCACGGCGACAGCGCCCGTACCGCCGCCTACGCGCTGGAGGCGATGCGGGACGACGTGCTGGCCTTCCTCGACGCCCTCGGACTCGCCCGCGTCGACCTGGTCGGCCACTCGATGGGCGGCGCCGTCGCCTACCTGCTCGCCCAGGCCGCGCCGGAGCGGATCGACCGGCTGGTCCTGGAGGAGATCCCCGCGCTGTACCCGCGCCCGGCGAGCGCGCCGCCCGAGGACCCGGACCCGGACGTGCACTTCGACTGGGCGGCGGTCCGGGCGGTCAAGGCCCAGCTCGACGACCCCGACCCGGCCTGGCGGGAGGGGCTGGCCGGGATCACCGCCCGCACCCTGGCCGTCGCCGGCGGCCCGGCCAGCCACGTCCCGCAGGAGCGGATCGCCGAACTCGCCGGGCTGATCCCGGACTGCCGCCTGGTCACCGTCGAGGCCGGGCACCTGGTGCACGGTGCCCGGCCCGCCGGGTTCGTCGCCGCGGTGGCGCCGTTCCTGGCTCGCTGAGCCGCCGGGCCGCTGCCGTCGAGTGAGGCGGACGCCGGGTGGGGCGGGCGGCGGAACGGTGAGACGCCGTGCTCGACGGGCAGCCGCCCGTTGCGCACCGCCGTCAGCAGGTCGGCGTGGTCGGCCTCGGTGCGGTCGGCGTAGGCCACCGCGAAGGCGGCGACGGCCTCGTCCAGCGCCTCGCTCTTGCCGCAGTACCCGGCCAGCAGGCCCGGGTCGGCGGTGTGCGAGTGCGCCCGGGCCAGCAGGGCGCCGGTGATCCGGGCGTAGTCGTCCAGTTGGCCCGGCAGCAGCGCCGCCGGGTCGACACTGCCCTTGCGGTTGCGGAACTGCCGCACCTGGTAGGGGAGTCCGTCGACCGTGGTCCAGCCCAGCAGGGTGTCGCTGACCACCTGCATGTGCTTCTGGCCGAGCACCACCCGGCGGCCCTCGTGCCCGTCCGCCGCGGGCCGCGGCCCGGCCGGCAGGTACGGCAGCAGCGCGGACGGGCGGGCCTCCTTCACCTGCAGCACCAGCGGCTGGTCCCGGTGGTCGGTGAGCAGCACCACGTACGAGCGGGTGCCCACGCTGCCGGTGCCCACCACCCGGAACGCCACGTCCTGCACCCGGTAGCGGGACAGCAGGGTGCGGACCTCGGCCGGAACCGTCTCGACGTACGGGCCGAGCGCGTGCGCGACGGCGCGGGCGGTCGCGTCGGTCACCTCGGTGAGCACCGGGGGAGCGGCCGTGAACCGCCAACCGCCGTCCGCGGTACGGGCGGTGCTGCGGGCGGCGAACCGGGCGCTGGTGTTGCCGAGCGCTTTCGCGCCGACCTTGCGCAGCACCTCGGCGAGGTCGTGCGCCTCGGCGAAGGAGACCAGCTGCTCGTCCGCGATCGCGTTCCAGGCGTCCAGCCCGGGCAGCTTGGCGAGCGTGCGCACCGTCCGGCGGTAGGAGCCCGCCACGTGCTGGGCGGCCTCGCGCGCGGTGGTCTCGCTCGCCCCGGCCTCCCGGGCCGCCAGCACCAGGCTGGCGGCGAGCCGCTTGAGGTCCCACTCCCAGGGGCCGGGGACGGTCTCGTCGAAGTCGTTGATGTCCAGCACGATCTGGCCGCGCGCGTCGCCGTACAGGCCGAAGTTCGCGGCGTGCGCGTCCCCGCAGAGCTGCGCGCCCACCCCGGTCACCGGGGTGCCCGCGAGGTCGGCGGCCATCAGCCCGGCCGAGCCGCGCAGGAACGCGAACGGGCCGGCGGCCATCCGGCCGACCCGGATCGGCACCAGCCGGGCTATTCGGCCGGCGTTGGAGGCCTCCAGCGCGGTCACGGCCGTCGGCCGGTCGGGTGCGGGCGCGAACTCCGCGTGCCGCTCCCGGGGCACCCGGGTCCGCAGCTCCTTGCCGCGCTCCCGCGCCCGCCCGTCCTGCGCCGGGGCGAACCCGGCCACCGCGAACCCGCGCCGGGTCCGCTCGTCCCGCCCCGCCGCCGACCCCGACCCGGCCGCCTCGGCCCCACCCACGTGCGCCACTGTCCCCGCCCGTCCCTTCCGGTCCTCGCCCCGCCCGCGACCTGCGCGGACGTTTCATCGGGGGGAGTGACGTACGGGGTGGCGCGGTGGTTCCGGGAGGGGAGGGTCCGCTTGCGGGTCGCGGGGGTGGTGCGGGGGCGGCGGGGCGTGCGTGGGGCGCGGGGCCGGGGCGGAGCCCGTGGGGTGCGGGGTAGCGTGGGGCGGGTGAACGATCTTGGGGGGAGCGGTTCCCGGGCGCTTCGGCGCACGCGCCTGGCGGCCGCGTCGGCGGCGGTGCTGACCGTGGCGGCCGGGCTGGGGGTGCGGGCCGTGTTCGGCGGGGACTTCGCCAAGTGCGCCGGGGACGCGCTCTACACCGTCCTCCTGTACGCCCTGCTCGTGCTGGCCGCGCCGAGGCTGCGCCCCGGCCGGGCCGCCGCCGTGGCCGCCGCGCTCAGCTGGGCCATGGAGCTGTTCCAGCTGACCGGACTGCCGGACGCCTGGGGGCGGCACAGCGCCCTGGCCCGGCTGGTGCTGGGCTCGACCTTCAACCCGCCGGACCTGCTCTGGTACCTGGTCGGCGCGGGCTGCGCCGGGGTGCTCCACCGGGTGCTGCGGACCTCCCGGGTCGCGGCACCCGGCGGAGCCGTCTGAACGCGGCCGCCCGGCCCGGGCGAGCGGCCTGACGGACCGTCAGAGCGGGAGCAGGTCCGGCCGCTTGGGCTCGACATGGTCACCCGAGGACTCGCCGCGCAGGCGCCGGCCGACCCAGGGCAGCAGGTACTCGCGGGCCCACTGGATGTTCTCCCGCCGCTGGTCGGCGGGGGTGAGCGCCTGGGCGTCCGGCCACGGGGCCTCCGGGTCCTGCGCGGTGCGCAGGCCCAGCGAGCGGGCGGCCAGCAGGGCGACCCGCTGGTGCCCCTCGGGGGACAGGTGCAGGCGGTCCTCGCTCCACGCGCGGCGGTCCTGCACCGCGCGCAGCGACCACAGGTCGGCCACCTTGCAGCCGTTGCGGTCGGCGACGGCGCGCATGTGCCCGTTGTAGGTGGCGATCTTGCCGCGCAGGTGCTTCAGCAGCGGCACGTCCTTGGTGTCGAAGCCGGTGCAGATCAGCACCGTCCCGGCGCTTTCGGTGAGTTGGACGACGGCGGCCTCGAAGCGCTCGGCCACCTCGTCCGGGTCGGCGCCCGGTCGGAGGATGTCGTTGCCGCCCGCGCAGAAGGTGACCAGGTCGGGCTGGAGGCGCTGGACCTGCGGCACCTGCTCGGCGGTGATCTGGTCCAGCAGCCGGCCGCGCACCGCGAGGTTGGCGTAGCGGAAGGCGCCCGGCGGGCGCCCGTCGGCGAGGATCCCGGCGAGGCGGTCGGCCCAGCCGGCGAACCTGCCGTCGACGCCGGGGTCGTTCAGACCCTCGGTGAAGCTGTCGCCGATGGCGGCATACGAATCGAGGTCAAGGGTCTCCTGGAGATTCGGCATGAAAGAGATAGTTCACCCAATCAAGTGACCTACGCCACCGTAGGTGACTCCGGCGGCACGTGAGATGGACCACGTGCCCCCGTGGGCCCCTCCCGCCCGCAGAGAGCCGGCCCCCGGAAAGCACAAGATCCGCGCCCCCTTCCGCTTTCCGGCCGGCCCGGCGGATGCTCGAAGGGAGCGGCCGGTCCGGCCGCCGTCCTCCCGGGGGAAGGCACCCATGACCACCGACCCGCGCCCCGACCCACCCGAGAACTGGTCCATCGACGACCGGTGCACCAACTGCGACGTCGCCCGGCAGCTCGCGCCCGACCTGGTCCGCGAGCGCGCGGGCCGCTCGGTGCTGGTCCGCCAGCCGCGCGACGCGGCCGAGCGCCGGCAGCTGCTCGCCGCCGCCCACGCCTGCCCGACCCGTTCCATCCGCCCGGGCGCCGGGCCGCTGGACCGGGCCGGGGACCCGTTCCCGCTGGCCCTCGCCGACGACCTGCTGCTGCTCGGCCACAACTCCCGGCAGACCGCGGGCGCCAACTCCTACCTCTGCCGCCGTCCCAGCGGCTGGGTGATGGTCGACACGCCGCGCTACGGCGAGGCCCTGGCCGCCCGGTACGCCGCGCTCGGCCCGGTCACCGACGTCCTGCTCACGCACCGCGACCACGCCGCGCACGGACGGGCGTACGCCGACCGGTTCGGCGCCCGGCTCTGGATCCACGAGGGCGATCTGGCGGCCGCCCCCGACGCCGACCGGGTGCTGCGCGGCACCGCGCCGACGGAGGTCTCGCCCGGCCTGGTCGCCCACCCGTTCCCCGGCCACACCCGGGGCAGCGTGCTCTTCCTCGCGGACGAGCGGTACTGCTTCAGCGGGGACAGCCTGTACTGGTCCCGCACCACCGGGGACATCGAGGTGGCGGAGTCGGTCACCTGGTACTCGATCGAGGAGCTCGCCGCCTCGCTGCGGCGCGGCCTCGGCGTGCTGCGCTTCGAGTGGCTGCTGCCCGGCCACGGCGACCGGCGCCGGATGCCCGCCGAGGAGGCGGACCGCCGGCTGCGGTCGCTGGCCGAGCGGTGCCGGGAGCTGCGGCCGAGGCCCGTGGACTTCGGCGCGGTCCGCTGGTAGCCGGCGGCCCGCCGGTACGGGACGGCCTGCCGCTGGCCGGTAGCCGGTAGCGCGGTGCGCCGGTCGGCGCCGGAGGGTCGGTGCGCCGGTGCCTGCGCCGGGTGCGCGGGGGCGTGCGACCGCCGGGAGCGCCCACCCGGGTGTGCGAACGGTTCCGTCGGGGCAGCCGCCTTGGGAACGAAGGTGTTCGGCCCCGTGAACCCCGAACTCCGTGCGACGAACTCCCCGCGATCCAAGGATGGTTGAGCCATGCTCACGCAGACCCCGGAGCGCCACGCCCGGCCTCGGCGCTACCTGATGTGCCGGCCGACGCACTTCACCGTGGACTACGCGATCAACCCGTGGATGGACCCCGCCCAGCCCACCGACACCGCGCTCGCCCTGCGCCAGTGGGAGCGGCTCTACTGGACGTACCGCCGGCTCGGCCACACCGTCGAGCTGATCGACCCGGTGCCCGGCCTGCCCGACATGGTGTACGCCGCCAACGGCGCCACCGTCCTGGACGGCCGTGCCCTGGTCGCCACCTTCCGCTACCCGGAGCGGGCCGCCGAGTCGGAGGCCTACCTGGCCTGGTTCCGGGAGCGCGGCTACCGCGAGGTGCGCCGGGCCGGGCATGTCAACGAGGGCGAGGGCGACCACCTGGTGGTGGGCCGCCGGGTGCTCGCCGGGACGGGCTTCCGCACCTCGCGCGCCGCGCACGCCGAGGCCGGGGAGCTGTTCGGCGTCCCGGTGGTCAGCCTGACCCTGGTCGACCCGCGCTTCTACCACCTGGACACCGCGCTGGCGGTGCTCGCCGACGACCACGTCATGTACTACCCGGAGGCCTTCGACGCCGACAGCCGTTCGGTGCTGCGCGCGCTCTACCCGGACGCGATCCTCGCCGACCGGGCCGACGCCGAGGTGTTCGGGCTCAACGCGGTCTCGGACGGCCTCCGGGTGCTGCTGCCGGAGGCCGCCAAGAACCTGGCCGGCCGGCTGACCGAGCACGGCTACCAGCCCGTCCCGGTGGACGTCTCGGAGCTGCTGAAGGGCGGCGGCGGGGCGAAGTGCTGCACCCTGGAGCTCAGGCCGGAGTGACGGTGTCGCCCCCGGAGCCGCCCCGGATGCCGTCCGGCTCCGGCGCCGCGGTGACCAGCAGCACCTCCAGGGTGCGCGGCCCGTGCACCCCCTCCACCCGGTCCAGCTCGATGTCGCTGGTGGCGGACGGCCCCGAGATCCAGGTCTGCGGCCGTACCGGATCGAGCCGGGGCAGCGCGAGCGGCACCGAGGCGACGACCTGCTCCGGGGCCCGCACCACGCAGACGTGGTGGTCGGGGACGAGCGAGAGCAGCCGTCGCCCCTGGCCCGGTCCGGCGTCCAGCACGATCGTCCCGGTCTCGGCGACGGCCAGCGCGCAGCCGGTCACCACGCTGTCCACGGCGTCGAGCCGGGCGGCGGTCAGCGTCCCGTCGTCCGGGAGGAGTTCGACCCCCTCGGCCTCGGCCGCGGTGAGCCAGTCGGCCGGCAGCCCGGCCGGCACCACGACCGTCCGGCTGCCCCGCTCCGCCAGCAACCCGGCGATCCGGCGCGGCAGTTCGCCCTCGTGGCAGCGGTGCACCAGGGCCCGGTAGTCGGCCAGGTTGCGGTGCAGCAGGTCGAGCACGGCCGCCGGGTCGTCCGTCGGCACGTGCGCGGTCAGGTAGTCGCGGGGCAGCGGCTGTTCGGCCACCCCGGCGGCGTCGCCGAGCGCGGCCCGGATCCGGCCGAGCACCAACTCCCGTGAGTTCGAAGGCCGTTCGTGCCGGTCGGATGCGGTCATGTGCGGTTCCTCCGCCACCAGTCGCGGAACGGTTCGGCCGGCACCTCCGGCAGGTCCCGGGTGTCGGTCCAGGCCCGCCCGGGCCCGGGCAGCCGGCGCGGGTGCAGCGACCGGGTGCGCCCGGCCAGCCGCTCGGCGGCGGCGAGCGCCGCCGGGTGGTCCAGCACGAACCCGGCGGCGGCCATCGCGGCCCGCTCCAGCGGGTGCCCGCCCTGCTCGGCGACCCGCTCGCGCAGGTGCACCAGCACCTCGGGGATGTCGATCGCCACCGGGCAGACCTCGTAGCAGGCCCCGCAGAGCGAGGAGGCGTACGGCAGCGAGGCGTCCACCGGGCCCGCGGTGCCGCGCAGTTGGGGCGTCAGGATGGCGCCGATCGGCCCCGGGTAGACCGAGCCGTAGGCGTGCCCGCCGGCCCGCTCGTACACCGGGCAGACGTTGAGGCAGGCCGAGCAGCGGATGCAGCGCAGCGCCTGGCGGCCGACCTGGTCGGCCAGCGCGGTGGTACGGCCGTTGTCCAGCAGCACCAGGTGGAACTCGGACGGGCCGTCGCCCTCCGTCGTCCCGGTCCAGAGCGAGGTGTACGGGTTCATCCGCTCGGCGGTGGAGGAGCGGGGGAGCAGCTGGAGGAAGACCTCCAGGTCCCGCCAGGTCGGCACGACCTTCTCGATCCCGACCACCGAGATCAGCGTGCGCGGCAGGGTGAGGCACATCCGGCCGTTGCCCTCGGACTCGACCACCACCAGGGTGCCGGTCTCGGCGACCATGAAGTTGGCGCCGGAGACGGCGACTTCGGCGCGCAGGAACTTCTCCCGCAGGTGCAGCCGGGCGGCCTCGGCGAGTTCGGCGGGCGAGTCGGTGAGGCCCCTGGGCGCCGGGCGGCCCCAGGAGGCCATCCGGTCCGCGAAGACCTGCCGGATCTCCGCCCGGTTGCGGTGGATCGCCGGCACCAGGATGTGCGAGGGCCGGTCGTCGCCCAACTGCACGATCAGCTCGGCGAGATCGGTCTCGTAGGCGGTGATCCCCTCGGCCGCCAGCGCCTCGTTGAGCTCGATCTCCTGGGTGGCCATCGACTTGACCTTGACGACCTCGGTCCGCCCGGTGGCCTTGACCAGTCCGGCGACGATCCGGTTGGCCTCCTCGGCGTCGGCGGCCCAGTGCACGGTGCCGCCGGCCGCCGTGACGGACTCCTCCAACTGCACCAGGTAGCGGTCGAGGTGGCGCAGCGTGTGGTCCTTGATCGCCTTCCCGGCGGCGCGAAGCCGGTCCCAGTCGGCGAGTTCGGCGACCGCCCGGGCCCGCTTGTCGCGGATGGTGTGGGTGGCGTGCCGCAGGTTGGCGCGCAGCCGCTCGTCCCGTACGGCCTTGGCGGCGGCCTGCGGGAAGGCGGGCATGCCGAGGAACGTACCGCTCACACGGGCCTCCAGGGGTGCTCCTCGGTGCTGGCCAGGATCTCCGCCAGGTGCAGCGGCCGCAGCGGCGCGCCCCGGCGGCGCAGGGTGCCGCCGAGGTGCAGCAGGCAGGAGTTGTCGGCGCCGCAGAGCACGCTGGCGCCGGTGCCGAGCGCGTTGGCGATCTTGTCCTCGGCCATGGCCGCCGAGACCGCCGCGTTCTTGACCGCGAAGGTGCCGCCGAAGCCGCAGCACTCCTCGGCCCCGGGCAGCTCGACCAGCTCCAGGCCCTCGACGGCGTCCAGCAGCCGGCGCGGGCGCCCGCCGAGGCCGAGCAGGCGCAGGCCGTGGCAGGAGGGGTGGTAGGTGACGGTGTGCGGGAAGTACGCGCCGACGTCCTCGACGCCGAGCACGTCGGTCAGGAACTCGGTCAGCTCGACCACCCGGGGCACCAGGTCGGTGGCCAGGTCGGCGAGTTCGGCGCCCCGGCCCTCGGCCGCCGCCCTGGCACCGATCCGGGGGTAGTTGTCCCGGACCATCGCCACGCAGGAGCCCGAGGGCGTCACCACGTGGTCGTACCCGGCGAAGGCCTTCGCGGTCCGCCGGACCAGCGGCTCGCAGCCCCTGCGGTAGCCGGTGTTGTACTGCGGCTGCCCGCAGCAGGTCTGTTCGGCAGGGAAGTCCACCGTCACGCCCAGCCGTTCCAGCAGCCGGACGGTGGCCACCGCCGTGGCGGGGAACAGCGCGTCGTTGACGCAGGTGGCGAACAGCGCGACCCGCATCCGGGCTCCCTTCTGCCGAACCGGACCCCCGCCGGACGCCCGAACCGCCGGACGGTCGAACCGCCGGACGGTCGAACTGCCGGACGCCGGAAGCCGAACGGCACCGGACCGCTCGTGATCGTACCGAGCGGACCGGTGCCGCGGTGGGACTTCGGCCGTGCGACCTCGGCCGGGGACGTCAGCCTCCGGGACTCAGGGCCTCACGGCCTCAGGGCCTCAGGCGCCGAGCCAGAGGTCCGGCCCGAACACCTCGTAGTGGATGTCCGCCGCCGGGACGCCCGCGGTCAGCAGCTGCTCGCGGACGGCGCGCAGGAAGGGGAGCGGCCCGCAGAGGTAGGCGGTGGTGCCGGCCGGGACCTCGACGGTGGAGAGGTCCACCAGGCCGGTGCGCTCGGCCGGCCACTCGCCGAGCGGCCGCTCGTAGAAGACGTGCGAGTCCGCGTTCGGCAGGCCGGCGGTGAGCCGCGCCAGCTCGGCCCGGAAGGCGTGGCTCAGCTGGTCGCGGTCGCCGTGCACGGAGACGATCCGCCGGGTGGAGCCGGTGGCGGCGAGGTGGTCGAGCATGGCGGTCATCGGGGTGTTGCCGATGCCGGCGGAGGCGAGCAGCACCGGGCCGTCGCCGTCGGCCAGGGCGATGTCGCCCAACGGGGGCGCCAGTTCGACGGGGTCGCCGGCCTTCAGGTGGTCGTGCAGGTGGCCGGAGACCTCGCCGCCGTCCTCGCGCTTGACGCTGAAGCGCAGGGCGCCGTCGGCGCCGCCGGAGAGGCTGTACTGGCGGATCTGCCGGGCGCCGTCGGCCAGTTCGGTGCGCACTGAGACGTACTGGCCGGGGCGGAAGGCCGGGACGGGGCGGCCGTCGGCGGGGCGGACCAGGTAGCTGGTGACGGCCTCGGTCTCCTGGTGGCGGGCGATCACGGTGTAGGGGCGCCACAGGTCGGCCGGGTCGCCGCCGGCGGCGGCCTCGGCGCGCAGCCGGTCCTCGACGGCGATCAGCGCGTTGGCCATCAGCCAGTAGACCTCGTCCCAGGCGGCGGCGACCTCGGGGGTGACGGCCTCGCCGAGCACCTCCACGATGGCGGCGAACAGGTGCTCGTGGACGATCTTGTACTGGCTGCTGTCGATGCCGACCGAGACGTGCTTGTGGGCGATGCGGGCGAGCATCGCGTCCGGCCGCTGGTCCGGGTCGGCGATCAGGGCGGTGGCGAAGGCGGCTATCGAGCCGGCCAGCGCCTCGCGCTGGGTGCCGTTGGCCTGGTTGCCCCGGTTGAAGAGGTCGCGCAGCAGCTCCGGGTGCGCGGCGAACAGCCGGTCGTAGAAGCGCGGGGTGATGTCGCCGATGGCGGCGCCCACGACGGGCAGGGTGGCCTCGATGACCTCGGTGGACTTCGCGGACAGCATCAGTCGGGCTCCTAACTGGTATTTGAGATTCGCATTAAAGGCTGTGAAAGAGGCGCGCGGCCCCGGTGGGCCGATCGGCCGGTGGGTCCGGCGGTCTCGGTGGGTCCGGCAGTCTCGGTGGGTCAGGCGGTGCCGGTGACGCCGGTGGGTCAGGCGGTGTCGGCGGGTCTCGCGGTGAGGCTGAGCAGGACCGGCCCGGTGGGGGAGGCCACCAGGTCGTCGATGGAGAGGTGGTCGAGCGCGGCGAAGAACGCCTCCTGGGCGCCCCGCAGCGCTCCGCGCAGCCGGCACGCGGCCCGCAGCGGGCAGGGCGGGTCGTCCTCGCAGCCGACCACGTCGCCGACCCCCTCCAGCTCCCGCAGCAGCAGTCCGAGTGAACCGGTCCGCCCGGCGAAGGTGAGCATCAGCCCGCCGCCGCGACCGCGCCGGGCCTCCACCACGCCCAGGTGCTGCAGTCGGCTGACCACCTTCGCCGCGTGGGTGTACGGCACGCCGACGGACGCGGCCACCTCGCGGGTGGTCGGGTTGTCGCCCTCGCCCAGGACGGCCAGTCGCATGGCGATCCGCAGGGCGATGTCGGTGCTCTTGGTCAGCCTCACGTTCGGAACGCTATCGAATGCGACTCCGCAACTCCAATTTTCTGCACGACGTCGATCGAGACCCCGGTCACGTCGATCCGGAGCCCTCGGCCCGGTCGGGGCCGTGGCGGGTCCGTGCACCCTCGCGCGGTGATCGGATCTGAACATTTGGCGACATTAGTAGTCACTCCCTGACGGAAAGTCAGGGCGGCTTCTACGCTTCCCCCGGCTCCGAACCCACCACAGCACCACCACACGTTCGTCCGTGCCGAGCAGTTGGAGAGACCCGTGAGAACACCCCGCACACCCCGTCGTACCCGGACGGCCGTGGCCGCGATATCCGCGACCACGGCCGCACTGCTGTCGCTGCCCGCGACCGCCGAGGCCGTCACACCGCCGCCGGCCGTCGCCGCGCACCTGGCGGTGGCGCCGTACCCGGCGGGCGTCGCGCTGACGCCGGACGGCGGCCACGCCTATGTGACCAGCCAGAGCAGCGGCGCCGTCAGCGTGCTCGACACCGCGAGCAACACCGTGTCCGGCGGCTTCACCGCCGGGTCCGGCTCGTACGCCGTGGCCGTGTCGCCCGACGGGCACCGGGCCTACCTGACCCACCACCTGGACAACACCGTCAGCGTCGTGGACACCGCGACCGACGCCGTCACCGCGACCGTCCCGGTCGGCGCCCAGCCCTGGGGCCTCGCCCTCGCGCCGAACGGCTCCCGCGCCTACGTGAGCAACGCCGCCGCCAACACCGTCAGCGTGCTGGACACGTCGTCCGACACCGTGACCGCGACCGTGCCGGTCGGCGCCGAGCCGCACGGCCTGGCCGTCTCCCCGGACGGCACCCGGCTGTACGTCGCCGCGTCCGGCGCCAAGGCCGTCACCGTGGTCGACACCGCGAGCGGCACGGTGAGCGGCACCGTCCCGGTCGGCCACGGCGTCTTCGGCCTCGCGCTCAGCCCGGACGGCACCCGGCTGTGGACCGCCGACGGCGACGACGGCACCGCCGCCGTGATCGACACCGCGGCCGGTACGGTCCTCGGCACCGTCGCCGTCGGCTCCGGCCCCTACGCGGTGACCGTCTCCCCGGACGGCACGGCGGCCTACGTCTCCAACTACGCCGACAACACCCTGAGCGTGGTGGACACCGCGAGCCGGACGGTCACCGCGACCGTCCCGGTCGGCGCCAGCCCGTACAGCCTGGCCCTGACCGCCGACGGGCGGCACGGCTACCTCGCCGACTTCACCGGCAGCGCCGTCGACGTGGTGACCTTCCCGCTGCCGGTGCCGGACGTGACCGCGATCAGCCCGAACGGCGGCTCCGGGACGGGCGGCACCGCGGTGACCATCACCGGCACCGACCTGGCCGGCGCCACCGCCGTGACCTTCGGCGCGGCCGGTGCCGCCACCTCGTTCAGCTGCACGAAGACCAGCTGCACCGCGACCGCCCCCGCCACCACTCTCGCCGGAGCCGTGGACGTGCGGGTCACCGGGCCCGGCGGCACCAGCGCGGCCGTCGCCGCCGACCGCTTCACCTACACCGCTCCCGCCGCCCACCTGGGCGTCGCGCTCACCGCGACCCCGGTCACCGGGCTGCTCTCCAGCCGGGTCGACTACACCGTCACCCTCACCGGCCAGGGCCCCGACCCGGTGACCACGGCCACCGTCGCCGCCGACCTGCCCGCCGGGCTGACCACGACCTCCGGCGACTGCACGGTCGCCGCCGGGAAGCTCAGCTGCGCGCTGACCGCGCCGCTGGCCAAGGGCGCGAGCACCACCCGGCACTTCTCGGTCGGCGTCGGCCTGCTCACCCTGCTCCGCAGCTGGGACGTCACCGTGGCGCGCACCGCCGGGGCGCCCGCCGACCCGTCGCCCGCCACCAGCCGGGCCACCCGCAGCTGCTCCGCGGTGCTCGGGCTGCTGATCACCTGCAAGTAGCGCACGGGCAGCCGCCCCGGGCCCCGCCGGAACCCTCCGGCGGGGCCCGGGGCGTGAAAGCCCTGGACCAAGTGTCCGAGCCGGACGTACAGTCCAGGCATGTCCTCGGAAAACCCCGACCCCCGCGTACGGACCTGGTCCCCGGTCTGCCGCGCGGTGGCCCTGCTGCTCGGCCCGTACGCCGAGGTCGTGCTGCACGACACCGCCACCGACCGGGTCCTCGCCGTCTGGAACCCGATGACCCCCCGGGCCCCCGGCGACCCGTCACTGCTCGGCGAGCTCGACGGGATCGACCCCTCCGCCCCCGACGTCTACGGCCCGTACGCGAAGCTGCTGCCCGACGGACGCCGGCTCTCCTCCGTCAGCGCCGTACTGCGCGACGACGACGGGAAGCCCATTGCGGTGCTCTGCGTCAACCTCGACCGCGGCCCGCTGGAGCAGGCCGCCGCCCTGCTGGCCGGCTTCGCCGCCCCCACCGCGCCGCGCCCCGAACCGCTCTTCGAGCGCGACTGGACCGAGCGGATCAACGACGTGGTCGGCGGGTACGTCCGCGCCCAGGGCCGCCCGCTGGAGCGCTTCACCCGCGAGGACCGGCTCACCGTCCTGGGCGAACTCGACCGGGCGGGCGTGTTCGCCGTCCGGCGCGCCGTCCCCGTCGTCGCCACCGCGCTGCGGATCTCCCGCTCCAGCGCCTACAGCCTGCTCGCCGAGCTCAAGCAGCACCCCGCGGGCCCCGGCGAGGAGGACCACCAGTGACCAGGCTCCCCGACTTCCGGCTCGAAACCCACTTCTCGCGCTGGGAGTTCACCGCCCGCCACCACCTCACCGCCTCCGACGCGCAGACCATGACGACGGCCGAGCTGCTCGCCCTGGCGGGCCCCGAGGACCGCGAGGCCTGGGACACCCTGGCCCTCGGCTACACCGAGACCTTCGGCGACCCCGGGCTGCGCCGCGCCGTCGCCGGGATGTACGAGCGGGTCGGCGAGGACGACGTGATCTGCTTCGGCGGCGCCCAGGAGGGGCTCAACCTCGCCATGCAGGTCCTGCTCGAACCGGGCGACCACGCGGTGGTGCTGACCCCGAACTACCAGTCCGCCGAGACCGTCCCGCTCTCGCTCTGCGAGGTCACCGGCGTCGCGCTGGACCCGGAGCGGGACTGGGCGCTGGACCTGGACGCGGTCGAGGCGGCGCTGCGGCCGAACACCAGGGTGCTGTCGGTCAACTTCCCGAACAACCCGACCGGCACGGTGATCGACGCCGCCGACTTCGTCCGGCTGGCCGAGCTCTGCGACGAGCGCGGCATCCGGCTGTTCTCGGACGAGGTCTACCGCGGCCTGGAGCGCGACCCGGCCCGCGCCCTGCCGCAGGCCGCCGACCTCTCCGAGCGGGCCCTCTCGCTCAACGTGACCTCCAAGTCGCTCGGCCTGCCCGGCCTGCGGATCGGCTGGATCGCCTGCCGGGACCAGGAGCTGCGCTCGCGCCTGGAGCGGGCGAAGCACTACACCACGATCTGCAACTCGGCGCCGAGCGAGGTGCTGGCCCGGATCGCGATCACCGCCCGCGACCGCATCCTGGCGCGCAACCGCGCGATCATCGCCGGGAACCTGCCGCTGTTCGACGCCTTCTTCGCCGAGTTCGCCGACCTCTTCGAGTGGCGCGCGCCGGACGGCGGCTGCGTCGCCTTCCCGCGCTACCTGGGCCCGGACGGCGTGGAGGAGTTCTGCACCGCGCTGGTCGAGCAGGCGGGCGTGCTGCTGCTGCCCGCCGGGATCTTCCGCTCGGAGCTGACCCCGACCCCGGCCGACCGGTTCCGGATCGGCCTCGGCCGCCGCGACCCGGGCCCGGGCCTGGCGGCCTTCGCCGACTGGCTCCGCAAGCGCTGAGCGGCGCTTCCCGTGCTGAGCGGTGCTCCCCGCGCTGAGCGGTGCTCTCAGGCTGAGCGGCGCTTCCCATGCTGAGCGGTGCTCGCGGTACTGAGCGGCGTCTCCGTACGGCGAAACGGCCGTCAAGGCCGCTGCCCGGGAGTGCTCAGAGCTTCTGCCAGGCCGGCTTGGCCGCGTAGGTGTCGCGGAAGTAGTCGGCGAGCTTGAGGCGGGAGGCGGCCGCCTCGTCCACCACGACGGTGGCGTGCGGGTGCAGCTGCAGCGCCGAGGCGGGGACGACCGCGGAGAGCGGGCCCTCGACGGCGAGCGCGACGGCCTCGGCCTTGGCCTCGCCGGTGGCGAGCAGGACCAGGTGGCGGGCCTCCAGGATGGTGCCGATGCCCTGGGTGATGACGTGGTGCGGCACCTCATCGAGGCTGTCGAAGAAGCGGGCGTTGTCCTCGCGGGTCTGCCGGGTCAGGGTCTTGATCCGGGTCCGGGAGGAGAGCGAGGAGCAGGGCTCGTTGAAGCCGATGTGGCCGTCCGTGCCGATGCCGAGCAGCTGGAGGTCGACGCCGCCGGCCTCGGCCAGCGCGCGGTCGTAGGCGGTGGCCGCCGCGGCGATGTCGGAGGCGTTGCCGTCCGGGCCCAGGAAGGAGTCCTCGGTCAGGCCGAGCGGCTCCACGACCTCGCGCAGCACCACCGAGCGGTAGGACTCCGGGTGGCCGGCGGGCAGGCCGACGTACTCGTCCAGCTGGCAGATGCGCGCCTCGGCGGCGTCCAGTCGGCCGTCGCGGACCCGCTCGGCCAGGGCCTGGTAGATCGGCAGCGGGGTCGAGCCGGTGGCCACGCCGAGCAGGGCGTCGGGCTTGTCGGTCAGCAGATCGGTGATCGCCGCGGCGATGAGTTCGCCGGCCGCACGGGCGTCAGGGACGATCACGATTTCCATACTGGGTCCACCGTTCTGAGGCGAGGCTGAGGTCTAGACCTCCAAGGTCTAGACCAGTTTGCCGTGAAGGGGTGCCCCAGGTCCACCCGGGTCCGCGTTCCGGATGATCTCCGCCACCGCCTCTTCTGCCTGATCGGGACGGCTGCCGCCCGATCGGCATGGCCGGGGCCGGTCGTCGGGACGGGATGTCCCGGCGGCCGGCCCCGGTGGTGGTGTCCTCTACTGCTTCCCGCCCCCTGGTCGTCCGGACGGCTGCCCGGTCGTACGGACGGCGTGGGGGTGGCGGGTGCGGTGCCTCGGCGGCCCCGCGATCAGAACGGGTGGGTACAGGTGGTGACCTGCTTGGCGACGTCCAGCGCGGGGCCGGCGGTCGCGCAGATCATGCGGGGGGCGCCGGCGGTCACCCGCGGGGTGACCGCCTTGGCGGAGCCGAACCGGACGGTGGTCGCGGAGGCGACCGCCTCCCAGGGGCTGCCCCAGGCGGCCTGGGTGCGGACCTCGACCCGAACCAGCGTCAACTGGCCCGGGTCCGCGCTGACCTGGGCGACGCCGACGATGCCGGAGCCGTCGGCCTGGTGCGAGATGCAGGGCTGGTTGAGCACCGTGGCGCAGAGCGCGGTGTCGGTGTCGGACGTCGCGGTGGCCGCTATGGCCGGGGCCGCCGTCAGGCCGGCGATCCCTGCCGCCGCCATCACCACAGCTGCGATCCGAGCGCGCATGATACGAACCTCCTTGGAAATTAAGGGAATCTCACTCCTTGAGATGAGTCTTGCACACATCGTGAACGTGTTGTGTGTGCGTTGCGTCACACTCATGGTGACCGTTCAACTACATCCTGCAACCATTCCTCATCTGTTCAGCACACGGACAACTCCAGTCCTGACGGATGATCAGTTCATGGGTGGAAAAGGGCGGTTCCTCACCCGTCCGGGTGGCGGGTTTGCCCCCGGGGCGAATAGGACGGATACCATCGACCCCATCCCACGGAGGTATCGACCCGATCCCACGGAGGTGCCGCGTGGACACGGTCATCGTCCAACTGCCCGGCCCCGGGCCCGGGATGAGGCCCGGTGGGGCCCCCGGTCTGCTGCGGATGGGCCCGGGCGAGACCGCGGTGTTCGGGCGCGGGGAGCCCGGCCGACCGGTCCCCATCCCACTGCCCGACCAGGGCGTCTCCCGCCGGGCGGGGGAGGTGGTCGCGGCCGAGGACTACTGGCGGCTGTCCAACTTCAGCACCTCGGCCACCTACGTGGTGGAGAACCTGGAGGGCGCGGGGGAGCACGTCAAGGTCGCGCCCGGCCGGCTCGGCGCCCCCGTCCCGTTCGAACTCTCCCGGGTGCTGCTGCCCGCGCTCGGCGAGCCCGCGGCCTTCAAGGTCTTCGCCCCGCAGCACGCCTACCTCGACGGGCGGCCAGGCGGCGCCGACGGCGAGCACACCGTCAGCCCGTTCGCCCTGGACCCGACCGCCAAGTACTTCCTGGTCCTGCTCGCGCTCTGCGAGCCCCGGCTGCGCTCACCCTCCGCCGCCGCCGTCCCCGGAGTGACCGAGGTGCTCGCCCGGCTGCGCGCCCTGCCCGGCTGCCGCGGGCTGAGCCGCTCGGCGGTCAACTACCACATCGACTACCTGGTGGAGACCAAGCTGCGGCTGCGCGAGCCGTACGAGGAAGGGCCGGCCGGCGGCAAGCGCGAGGAACTGGTGGCGCTGGCGCTGAAGTTCGACCTCGTCCGGGAGGAGCACCTGGCCCTGCTCCCGCCCCGGCGCCCGGTCGCCCGGCCGTGACGCCCGGCGCCCCGTCCGAGCCGTCGCCGCGGTCCGAGCCGGAGCCGTCGCCGCGGTCCGAGCCCGGGCCGGAGCCGGGTTCCGACCCCGAGCCCGAGCCGGGTTCCGACCGCGGGCCGTCCGGGGGCCCGTCCTTCGCGGTCCCGGAGGGCTACCCGATCGCCGGCTACCGCCTCGGCGCCTTCCTCGGCGCGGGTGCCTGGGGCAGCGTGTACGCCGCCGAGGGCCCCGACGGGAGCCAGGCCGCCGTCAAGATCCTCGGCGCGGCCCGGTTCGCCCCCGGCCAGCGCCGGACCGTGGCCCGGATGGCCCGCAGCGAACAGCGCTTCAGCCGCCGCGCCGACCACCCCCACCTGATCCGGACCCTCGCCGTGGCCACCGTCGAGGACCCGGACCATCCGGCGCTCGACGGTGCCGTCGCCCTGGTGATGGAACGCGCCGCCGGCAGCCTCCAGGACCTGCTGGGCGAGGCCCGCCCCGGTGCGGCGGTGCCCGGCGCCGAGCGGATCCTGGCCGAGGTCTGCGCCGGGCTGAGCCACATGCACCGGGTCGGCTGGGTGCACGGGGACCTGAAACCGGCCAATGTCCTGCTGATGCCCGACGGCACCGCGAAGATCGCCGACTTCGGCCTCACGGCCGAGCTGGAGGGCACCCACGCCTACGCCCCGCCGCTGGGCTCGCCCGACCACGTCCCGCCCGAGTGGTGGTCCGAGCGCACCGGCGCCCGCGGCATCGCGCTGCGCCCCAGCGCCGACGTCTGGGCCTTCGGGGTGATCGCCCACCAGGTGCTCACCGGCGGCCTGCACCCCTTCCTCGGCGCCACCAGCCGGGCCCGCTCGCTGGCCGCCCAGGCGTACGCGCGGGGCGCCGCGCCGCTGCGGCTGGACGAGGCGCTGCCGGTGCGCTGGCGGCCGGTGGTCGCCGCCTGCCTCGCCCCCGGGCGGGAGGAGCGGACCCGGACCGGGCCGGCCGGGCTGGCGGCGCTGGTCGCCCGGGCCGCCGCCGTTCCGGGCCGGGGCCGTCGGGCCGCTGTCCGGGTCGCCGTCCAGGCCGCCGTCCGGTCCGGCGCGGGCCTGCTCGCCTGCGGGCTCGCCGTCCTCGCCCTGGCCGGCGGCCCGGAGTCCGGCGGTCCGGGCGCGGCTGAGCGCGCGGCGCCCCCGCCGCCCGGCGCGATCCCGGCCGGATCGGACGTCCCGGTGGCCTACCGGGGCATGATCGAGACCGCGGCGCGGCGCTGCCCCGAGCCGGAGGTCACCCCGGCGCTGCTGGCCGCCATGCTGAAGGCCGAGAGCGGCTTCGACCCGAAGGCCGCCCGCCCGGAGACCGGCGAGTACGGCATCGCCCTGTGGACGCCCTCCGTCTTCGAGGCCTGGGGCAAGGCCGCCACCCACGCCGGTCCGAAGTCGTACTGGGACCCGGGCGACGCGATCGCCGCGATGGGCAACTACGCCTGCTGGCTCGACCAGCAGATAAAGCGCCACGGTTTCACCCACGACCTGCCCGCCCTGGTCGCGGCGGCCTACCGGACCAGCGACAAGACCGTGGCGACCGCCGGGGGCGTCCCGGAACGGCTTCGGCAACATATCGACAAAGTGCTTCAGTACCTTCATGGCTACGGTGGGTGACTGCCGAATTGGGATGAGTTATGCCACATCCCTATGTATCCGGCGCGGGCACCCGGGTGACGGGCCTCCGGTCTGGGATCCTCGGCGGCATGATCACGAAGCTCCGCGCGGCTCTCGCGCAATGGACCGTCGTCGTCCCGGTGGTGTCGTTCCTCGTCCTCGCCCTGACCTGGCACAAGGAACTCCCCGGCTGGGTGGTGGCGGTGGTCGCCTGCTTCCTGGTGGGCGCCGTGCTGTCGGCCGTGCACCACGCGGAGGTGATCGCGCACTGGTCGGGGGAGCCCTTCGGGTCACTGGTCCTCGCCGTGGCGGTCACCGTGATCGAGGTCGCGCTGATCGTGACGCTGATGGCCGACGGCGGGGACAAGTCCTCCACCCTGGCCCGGGACACCGTCTTCGCCGCCGTGATGATCACCTGCAACGGCATCCTCGGACTGTCCATCCTGGTCGCCGCCGTCAAGTACCGGACCGCCGTCTTCAACGCCGAGGGCACCGGCGCCGCGCTGGCCTGCATCGCCACCCTCGCGACCCTCAGCCTGGTACTGCCGACCTTCACCACCAGCTCGCCCGGCCCCCAGTTCTCGACCACCCAGCTCACCTTCGCGGCCACCGCCTCGCTGGTGGTCTACGGCCTGTTCGTGGCCACCCAGACCGTCCGGCACCGCGACTACTTCCTGCCCGTCACCCCCGAGGGCCGGGTGCTGGCCGAGGAGGAGCACGCCTCCCCGCCCACCCTCCGGGCCGCCGGGATCAGCCTGCTGCTGCTCGCCGTCGCCCTGGTGGCGGTGGTGGGCCTGGCCAAGGGCGTGTCGCCGACCATCGAGAAGGCGGTGGACGACGCCGGGCTGCCGCACGCCGTGGTCGGCGTCGTGATCGCCATGATGGTGCTGCTGCCGGAGACCATCGCGGCGCTGCGCGCGGCCGTCCGCAACCGGGTGCAGACCAGCCTCAACCTCGCCCTCGGCTCGGCGCTCGCCAGCATCGGCCTGACCATCCCGGCGGTCGCGATCGCCTCCACCTGGCTCTCCGGCCCGCTCGTCCTCGGCCTCGACCCGGCGCACATGGTGCTGCTGAGCCTGACCATCGTGCTGCTCACCCTCACCGTCATCCCGCGCCGGGCGACCCCGCTGCAGGGCGCGGTGCACCTGGCGGTGCTGGCTGGGTACGTGGTGCTGGCGCTGAACCCGTGAGGGCCCGCCGGCCGTAGTCGACAGTGGAAGCCCCTGCCACGTTCCCCCGTGCGGTCAGGGGCTTCCGCCGTTCCCGGGGCCGGATCGGGTGGTGCCGGTGGTGTCAGTGGGACTAGTGAGACCAGTGGTGAACCCGGGAGGCGGTGCCGGCCGTGGTACCGGATGAGGGCCCCGGTCCGCCCCCGTGGTCGGGGCCCTCGTCGAACCCGGCGCGACCGCCGTTGATCCCCCCGAGGGGTCCGCGCCGCGGAACGACGGAGAGCCCCTGGTCCCGCTGCTGCTCGCGGGCCGGGGGCTCGGTTGCGTCCGGGATCCGGCGTGGCGGGTGGACCCGTACGGCAGGGGTGGCCGGTATTGGCCGGTTCGCGGGGCGGCCTGCGTGTCGGGGCGGCGGGCGGGCGCCGGGGTTCTCTATCGTCCGTCCGGAACCGCCCAGTCCGAGGACTCCGTCGCGCGGACAGCCGATCCGACCCGTGGGAGAGTGCGATGCCCGGCCCAGAGCAGACCGTCCGGCCCGAGGAGACCGTCAGTGGCGGGGAGGCCGTCCAGGACGGGGGGAGCGCCGACGTCATCGTGGTCGGCGCCGGACCGGCCGGCTCCACCGCCGCCGCCCACCTCGCCCGGACCGGACTGGACGTCCTGCTGCTGGAGAAGTCCGCCTTCCCGCGCGAGAAGGTCTGCGGGGACGGCCTCACCCCGCGCGCCGTCAAGCAGTTGACCGACCTCGGCATCGACGTCTCCGAGGAGGCCGGCTGGCTGCACAACCGGGGCCTGCGGCTGATCTCCGGGCACCGCTCGGTGGAGTTCGACTGGCCCGAGCTCTCCGCCTACCCCGGGTACGGACTGGTCCGGCGCCGCGCCGACTTCGACGAACTGCTCGCCCGCAAGGCCGCCTCGCTCGGAGCCCGGGTGGTCGAACGCGCCAATGTGACGGGCCCGACGCTGGACGAGCGGACCGGCCGGATCACCGGCGTCACCGCCAAGCTGGGCGAGGAGCGCCGGCCGGTCGCCTACCGGGCCCCGGTCGTGGTCGCCGCCGACGGCAACTCCACCCGGCTGTCGGTGGCGATGCGGCGCTACCGCCGCACCGACCGCGCGATGGGCGTCGCCTACCGGACGTACTTCACCACCCCGAGGCACGACGACCGCTACCTGGAGGTCTGGCTCGACCTGCGCGACCCCGACGACCGGGCCCGGCGCCAGTTGCCCGGCTACGCCTGGGTGTTCGGCATGGGCGACGGCACCGCCAACGTCGGCCTCGGGGTCCTCGACACCGCCGGGACCGAGGCGGACTGGCGCGAGGTGCTGCGGCGCTGGTGCGACGGCCTGCCCCCGGAGTACGGCTACACCCCCGACGCGGTCACCGAGCCGATCCGCGGCGCCGCCCTGCCGATGGGCCTCAACCGCGCGCCCCACTACGCCGACGGTCTGCTGCTGATCGGCGACGCGGGCGGGACGGTCAGCCCGGGCACCGGCGAGGGCATCGCCTACGCGATGGAGTCCGGCCGCTACGCCGCCGAGACCATCGTCCAGGCCCTCGCCCGCCGCACCGACCGCGGTCGCGAACTCGCCCTGCGCGCCTACCCGCAGGCGCTGCGCTCCGCCTACGCGGGCTACTTCGCGCTCGGCCGCCTGGCCGCCGACATGCTGGGCCGCCCGAAGCTGCGCGGCGCGGCCGGGGCGGCCGGGCTCGGCCACCCGGCGCTGCTGAAGGCGGCGTTCCGGCTGATGGCCAACCTGACCGAGCCGAACTCCAAGGACGCCCTCGACCGGCTGCTCCACCTGCTCGGGCGGGTCGCCCCGGGGAAGTGACCCGGGCGCGCCGGACCGCTCATCCTCGCGGACGGGCGGTCCCGGTGTCCCGGCTTTGGCCGAATCCGCTGAGTCGAACGCGCAGTCGCACGGATCATGTTGACGAATGATCAGATGATCCGATTGCCTGGTGTCGAACCAGCCACAGAGGGTGAGCAGAACGCTCCTCCGTGGCTCCTTTTTCGACCGCTGACCCGTTCGACGGAGACACCGTGCGCCTTCGCCTTCGCCTGCTCGTCGCGCCGCTCGCCGCGGCCGCCGCCCTCACCGCCGTGACCGTCCCCGCCGCCGTCGCGGCCCCGGCGGCCACCCCCGCCGACCAGTGCTCCGCCGCCTTCCGCCACGACGACGCCCGCCTCGGCCCGGCCGACCTCCCGACCGCCGGGCCGGTCGGCCGCCAGCTCGTCGGCTACCAGCGCACCGGCGGCGCGGGCGAGCAGGACTTCCTGGCCAAGTACTACGACCCGGCCGGCAACGGCGGCAAGGGCGGCTGGATATACCCGCCGGCCGACGGCTACGTCACCCTGCCCGACGGCAGCCCGATCGAGTTCGACCTCACCCTCTACCCGAACCAGAACATCGACCGCTACGGCAGCGAGTACGGCGCCTACCTCGCCCCCGAGGGCCTGCCCTACGCCAGCCGCGCGCTCCCGCCGCAGAGCCTGGACGGCACCCCGCCGGCCGCCTGCAACTACCACGACTACAAGGTGGTCAAGGCCTTCACGGTGCACGCCGGCCCGATCGCTCCCTGGTTCAACCAGCCCGGCTGGGGCCTCCAGTACCAGCTCGACGCCACCCTGCTGCCCGGCGGCCCGGCCAAGCTGAACGTGCTCTGGCTGGTGGAGAACGGCTACCTGGCCCGGATCTGACCGCGCCCCGTCCGCCCGCCCGCTCCGCCCGCCCGCTCCGTCCACGAGGGCGGAGCGGGCGGGCGAAGTCGGGCACCGGAATATTCGCTGGCGGGCCCCCGGGAGCGGGGGATAGGAAGACGGGATGACCATCAGCGATCCCGGCACCGCCCAGCGGCTGTTCCGCCCCACCGTCCTCGACCTCGGCGACGCCGTGCTGCGCCCGTGGGGGCCAGGCCTCGACGTGGCCGGCGGAATCGTGCCCGCCCTGCTCGCCGCCGCGGCGGACCCGGCCGTCGCCCGCTGGAACCCGCTCAGCGCCACCGGCCCGGTCGACCCGCAGGCCTACCTGGAGCGCTGCGAGGCAGGCTGGGCCGACGGCAGCGCGGCCTCCTTCGCCGTGATCGACGCCGCCGACGGCAGCCTCTGCGGCAACGCCTACCTGGGGTGGAGCAACCGGGACGACGGCGTGGCCATGGTCGGCTACTGGCTGCTCGCCGCGGCCCGCGGCCGGGGCCTGGCCACCCGGGCCACCACCGCCGTCACCCGCTGGGCGGTGGAGCACGCCGGCGCCCGCCGGATCGAGCTCTACCACGCCGTAGGCAACGAGGCCTCCTGCCGGGTCGCCGAGCGGGCCGCCTTCCCGTACGAGGGCACCCTGCGCGCCTCCTACACCTACGGCGGGGGCGTTTACACGGACGAGCACCTGCACGCCCGGCTGGCCTCGGACCCGTTCACGGACTGAGCGCCCGGCCGCGGGCCCGCGGCCGGCGGAACGGCTCAGCCCCGGACGGTCCCGCCGCGGACCGCGTACGCGTGGGCGGTGGACTCGGCGAAGCGCTCCTCCTGCATGGCCGTCAGCCGCTGGACGACCAGGACGGCGAAGACGGCGGCGACCACCTCCAGCACGTCGGAGGCCAGCAGCCAGCCGAGGGCGGTCTGGTAGTCGTCCGGGTACTTCGCCGAGTTCAGGTAGTTGGCGCCGAACCGGCCGGTCGCGTTGGCCAGCCAGAAGGTGGCCCACCAGAGGTTGACCAGCGGCTGGGGGTGCGGCAGGCGCACCCCGGAGGCGTCCGGCCGGGCGCTGGCCGTCCAGGTGTCGACCGTGATCCGGAACGGGAACCAGAGGGCGACCACGGGGGTGAACCAGCCGCCGATCGCCCAGCCGCGCTTGAACCGGTGCCCGCTCGGGTCGAAGACCTCCGCGTTCACCCGCACCCGGTGGAACCAGGTGATGAAGGCGACCGCCGAGGCCAGCAGGGTGAGCGTCTGGACCAGGCTGACGTTGTCGTAGAGCAGGGCCGCGTCCGTCAGCGCGGACTCGTCGGCCAGGTCGGAGTCGGCGGCGAACTCCCCCGCCTCCCCGTACAGGCGGAAGCCCGCGGCGAGCGAGGCGAGGGTCGCGGTGCCGCACACGGCGAGCAGGACGGTGGCGGCGGTGGAGCTGGGTCTGGGCGAGCGGTACAGGGCGGGCGAAGGCATCGGGGACGGACTCCTGGACTGGACCAATGTGACGGGGCGACACCCTAGGGCCTGCGGGCAGCCCCGGACCAGCGGCTTTTCGCGGACCGCACCGCACGACGGGCCCCGGCGCGCGGCCGCCGCCCCCGCCCCGGCCCCGGCCCGCGCTCCGGAGCGACGGCGCACGCGCGGAGCGGCGGCCCGGGCGGCGCGAACCGACGGCCGCGCGGCCCCCCGCCATGGCTCCTTGCCACGGCCCCCCGCCGCGGATCCACGGGGCGCAGGCTGCGCGCGCGGCGGGGGAGCGACCTAACCTGGAGGAGAGCGTTCGGTGCGTCGCCCGCGAACGGAAGCGGTGGTCATGACGGTGGTCTCGGCGGCTCTCTTCGGTACCGACTGGTGGCAGCCCGCGCTGCCCGGCGGTGCCGAGTTGCTGCGCGAGTGCGCGGTACGGGGCTGGACGGTCGTGCTGACCGGCCCCGGGCCGGCCGGGGCTCCGGCCCTGGCCGTGGCCGACCCCGGGGGCGACCCGGTGCGGGCCGCGCTGGACCTGGTGGACGGCAGGCCCTCGCACGCCGTGGCCGTCGCCGGGAGTGTGCGCGAGGTCCGGGCGGCGCGGCGGGCCGGGGTGCCGTGCGTCGCCCTGGCGGCCGGCCGGGACACCGGCCCCGAGCTGCGGGCGGCGGGCGCGGCCGAGGTCCACCGCGACGCCGCCGCCCTGTTGAGCGTCCTGGACGACAGCCTGCTCGCCCGCCCCCGGGCGTTCGGGCCCGTCGGCGCCGGAACAGGCGGTGCCCGGAACGGTTAGCGCGAGCCCGTACCGGGCAACCGCCCGGGTGCGAGCACGTCACCCGAAGTGTCGGAGGTGACCGAGATGGACGGACCCGCGTTGAGCGGATGGGAGCGGCGGCTCCTCGAGGAGATCGAGTCCGATCTGCGCCAGGACACACGGCTCGACCGGAAGCTGAGCACCATGGGCGCCGAGCCGCCGAGCCGGGTCCGGGGCGTGCTCCGCGGCATCGGGCGCAGGTTCTCGGCGGGGGTCGTGCTGACCGCCCTGGTGATGACGATGATCTGCCTCGGCGTGGGCCTGCGGACCCCGGCCACCGCCGTACTGGTCGCGCTCGGCGTGGTCTGGGCGGCCACCGTGGCGGCCGCGTTCGCCGCCTCCGAGCTGCTGCGCCGCCGACGCGCCGGCCGCGGCGGCACCGAAGCGGTGGACCCGGCGGAGGCCCGGGAACGCCGGGAGCGCCGCGAACGGCGGCCCTGGGACCGTCCGGAGGCGTGACACCATGACCACCGACCTGTGGGAGTACCGCCCGGGCTCCCATCCCGCGGCCGAGCTCACGCTGGTCGGGTACGAGGTGCTCGCCACCGACGGCCCGGTCGGCCGGGTCGAACAGGACGCCGGGGACCACCTGCTGGTCGACGCCGACCCCTGGGTGCCCGGCACCCGGGTGCTCGTCCCGGCCGGGCTGGTCGCCCGGCTCGACCACCTCGACCGCGCCGTCCACCTCGACTGCCCGCGCGCCAGGCTCAGCTCCGCTCCGCCCGCGGCCGTCGACCTGACCGCCCCGCACCCGCGCTGAGCGACCACGCCATGGGCTGGCCGTCCACCACGCTCACCGGACGCGTGATCGCCTTCCTGGTCGCACCGTACGGGGCCGAACAGGTCGAACTGACCGACCCCTGGCAGGCCGTCGCCGAGTCCGGCGGCACCCCGCGGCTGCTGTCCACCGCCGAGGGCCGGGTCCGCACCGTCCGGCACCACGCCGAGGGCGACACCTTCGCCGTGGACGCCCTGGTCGCCGAGGCCGACCCGGCGGCCTACGACGGGCTGGTCCTCCCCGGCGGCGTCGCCAACCCCGACCGGCTGCGCCTGGACCGCCCGGCGGTCGCCTTCGTGCACGCCTACTGCGCCGCCGGCCGTCCGGTCGCGGCGATCTGCCACGCGGCCTGGACGCTCATCGAGGCCGACGCCGTCCGCGGCCGCACCCTCACCTCCTGGCCCAGCCTGCGCACCGACCTGGTCAACGCCGGCGCCCACTGGGTGGACGAGCCGGTCCACGTCTGCCACGACGGCCCCGGCCCGCTCGTCACCAGCCGCAAGCCGGGCGACCTGCCGCTGTTCGACGACGCCTTCGTGACGGAGTTCGCCCACGCGGCGGCGAAACGGAGGCGGTGAGCAAGGGGAGCGAGGGCGGGGTCAGTCGCCGCGGAGGCGGAGGAAGGTGGCGGACGGCGGGCGGCCGGTGAGGGTGAACTCGGCGCGGAGCGGGGCGGTCAGCGGGTGGACCGGGCCGTGGTCCGGGTCGGTGGCGGGCGGGCCGAGCAGGGGGCGGGCGAGCTCGGCGACCTCGCGGGACTGGACCGGGGTGAGCCTCGGGGTGGTCAGGAACACCCGGCCGTCGTCCAGCTGGAGGATCAGCGCGTGCGGGTGGGCGGCCGGGCCGGTGACGGCGCGGACGGTGGCGTCGAGGGTGTCGCCGCGGCGGTACTTGACCCAGACCCGGCCCGCGCCGCGCGGGCGGTACGGGGCCGCCGCGGCCTTGCAGACCAGCCCCTCCACCCCGGTGTCGGCGAGCCGCTCCGTCCACTCCAGCGCCTCCGCCCGGTCGGTGGTGGCCATGACCGGCCGGATCGGCGGCGGGACGTCGGCGAGGGCGGCGAGCAGCAGCCGGCGGCGGTCGGTGAGCGGAAGGGCCCGTACGTCGCGGCCGGGCAGCGCCAGCAGGTCGAAGGCGATCAGGCCGAGTGCCACCCCGGTGGCGGCGGCGCGGGCCCGGCGGGTGCGCAGCAGCTCGCCGAAGGCGAACCGGCCGTCGCGCCAGGCGACCAGCTCGGCGTCCAGCACCAGGCCCTCCGGCAGCCGGGCGACGGCGGCGGCGATCGGCGGGAACTCGGGGGCGAGGTCGCGGCCGCTGCGGGACTGGAGGTACGCGGGCCGCCCGCCCCGGGCGAAGGCGACGCAGCGGAAGCCGTCCAGCTTCAGCTCGTACTGCACGCCCCCGCCGCCCAGGCCGTCGGCGGGCGGGACGGCGGCCACGGCGGCCGGGCGCATCACCTCGACGGGCGGGTGCAGCATCTGGGCCGGCCGCGCTCCTTCCGCCCGCCTGGTCGGTGGTGATCCCGTCGGTGGTGATCCCGTCGGCGGTGGCGCCGCCGGTGCGCCGGGCAGCGGCCGGGCCCGCTCCGGGTCCAGCAGCGGGGCGAGCAGGTCGCCGTGGGCGGCCAGCCGGTCGGGCACCTCGGCGAGGGTGAAGACCAGGTCCCGCTCGTCGGCGGCCCGTTCCAGCTCCGCCCAGGCCAGCGGGGTGGAGACGGTCGGCAGCGGCCTGGCCCGCAGGGTGTACGGCGCGGCGGTGGTCTTCTTGGCGTTGTTCTGCGACCAGTCGACCAGCACCCGGCCCCGGCGGCGGGCCTTGGCCATGGTGTGCACCACCAGCTCCGGGTGCTCGGCCTCCAGGGCGGCGGCCAGCGCCTTCGCGTACCCGGAGACCCGGGCGCTCGGCGCGGGCTCGATCGGGACCAGCAGGTGCAGGCCCTTGGAGCCGGAGGTCTTCACCCAGGCCGCCAGGCCGTCCGCCGCGAGCCGCTCGCGCAGCAGCAGCGCGACCGTGCGGCAGGTGAGCACGTCGGCGCCCTCGCCGGGGTCCAGGTCCAGCACCAGCCGGTCGGCGAGGGCGGGTCGGGCCGCGTGCCACTGCGGGACGTGCAGTTCCAGGCAGCCCAGGTTGGCTACGGCCAGCAGTGCCGCGCCGCTCTCCAGCACCACCTGGCGCAGCTCGCCGGTGTTGCTCGGCACGTCGACCGTGCGCACCCAGTCCGGGGTGCCGGGCGGCGGGTTCTTGGCGACGAACACCTCCGCCTCGACGCCGTCCGGGCAGCGGAGGAAGGAGACCGGGCGGTCGCGCAGGTGCGGGAGCAGCGCGGCGTGCACGGCGGCGTAGTAGCGCAGTACCTCGCCCTTGGGCGTGCCGGTGCGCGGGTAGTACACCTTGTCGAGGTGGGAGAGGGCGAGGGTGCGCCCGTCCACCGTCATCTGCGGCACGGTCCGCCTCCGATGCCTCCGGTGGGGTGGCCCCGCTGTCAGTCTGCCCCGGTCCGGCGGCCACCGCCTCGGCGCCGCCGCTCCGGGCCGTCCGTGACCGCGGACCGCCTCACCCCCGTGGGCGGCCGGCCGGCCGGGGCGCGCCCGGGTAGGTGCCGAAGTACCAGCGGTTGCCCTCCGGGTCGGTGGCGGCGAAGTCGCGCGAGCCGTAGTCGGTCTCGTACAGCCCGGTGGTGATCCGGGCCCCGGCGGCCACCGCGCGGGCGTGCACGCCGTCCGGGTCGGCGGTGACCACGTACGCGGTGAAGCCGCCCGGCCGGCCCGGCCACGGTTCGGCGTCCTCGGGTGTTGGACGGTCGGAGCCGAGCATCACGCCGCCGCCCTCGGGCCAGGCGAGTTCGGCGTGCGCGATGAAGTCGCCCTCGCCGTAGGCGACGACCTCCTGGAAGCCGAAGGCGTCGACCAGGAAGCGGATCAGGGCCCGGGCGTCGGTGGCGCGCAGGTTGGGCCAGACCTGCGGGGCGGGGGTCTCGGTGGTGTCCATCGCTCGCTCACTCCTCGGGAGGTGCGGGTGGCCGGGCCGGGAGCCGGGCCGGTCGCGTTCTCCTCCACTCTGCGGCCGCGCCCCGGGCCCCGCCTCGAAGGTCGCGCGGACTCGCCCGCTCCGGCTGCGCGGGGTCGCGGGCGGAGGCGGGGTTGCTTATGGTGAGGGCGCGGTCACAGCCCCTTCCGCCCCGACGGCGGGAGCCCGGGAGCACCGCCGGGGGGATGCGGGGGGATCCGGCGGGGGGAACCACCGACGAAGGAGTCCCCGTGACCAAAGCCCGAGACATCATGCACACCGGTGCCCAGTGCATCGGCGCCCACCAGACGCTCGCCGAGGCCGCGCGGATGATGCGCGACAAGCACGTGGGCGCGCTGCCGATCTGCGGCGACGACCAGAAGCTCAAGGGCATCATCACTGACCGCGACATCGTGCTGCGATGTATCGCGGAGGGCAAGGACCCGGCCACGATGACGGCCATCGAACTGGGCGGCCACCTGCACTGCGTACGCGCCGAGGACAGCATGGAGACGGTGCTGCGCAAGATGGAGCAGCACCAGATCCGGCGCATCCCGGTGATCGACGGGGACCGGCTGGTGGGCATGATCAGCGAGGCCGACCTGGCGATGGGCCACCGCGAAGGCCAGCGGCTGACCGATCAGCAGATCATCGAATTCATGGACAGCGTGTACCTGAAGCACTGACCGGCTGACACCCCGCCCGGCCCGCCCCGCCCCGTTTCCGCCCTGCCCCGCCCTGCCCCGCCCCGCCCGCTCCGGTGACCGGCCGGCCCCCCGTACCGGCCGGGCCCTTCGAGCGTGCCGGGCGGGGCAGCGGTGCGTCTTGTACGAATGCGCACGCCTCAGCTCCCGGAGCCCCCTGGGTCCAGCACGGTGCTGGTCACCCGCCCGCTGACCCGGTCGGTGATCCGCTCGGCGGGCCCGGGCAGGGCGGCGGCGGTGCGCCGGGCGGCCAGGAACGCGCGCGGCGAGCAGCCGACCATGGCGCGGAAGGTCCGGTCGAGGTGGGACTGGTCGTAGTAGCCGCAGCGCGTGGCCAGGTCGGCGCCGGTGGGCCGGTGCCCGGGGCGGTGGTCCTCGGAGGGGTGGTCCTCGTGCGCGGTCAGGGCGTTGAGGGTGCGCTGGAGCCGGAGGATGCCGGCCGCCTGCTTGGGGGCCAGCCCGAGGTGCTCGCGGAAGCGCAGCTCCAGTCGGCGGCGGCTCCACCCGGTGCCCTCGACCAGGGTGCCGATCGGCACCAGCCCGTGCGAGTGCCGCAGTTGCCGCCACACCCAGTGCACGGACGGGTCCCAGTCCGGCCCGTACGCGAACAGCGCGCCGAAGTACCCGTCCAGCATGGCGAACCGGGCCGGCCAGTTCGGCGCGTGGGCCAGCCGGTCGGTCAGCGCCCGCAGCCGCGGGCCCAGGACGTCCCCGGCCTCGGCCCAGTGCCCGCCGAGCTCGCCGGCCAGCGGCCCGAACGCCCGGAACGCGCCCTGCGGGGTGAGCGAGACGGCCAACCCGTGCAGCGCGCCCGCGTGTTCGGCGACCGTCGCGGTGCGGCGCAGCCCGGCCGCGACCGAGCCGAAGGAGGCGGCGGCCGCGGGGGAGACGGCGTCGGTGAGGCTCATGGTGCCCTCGAAGGCGAGCGCCACGGTGACCACGTCCGTCGGCACCTCCAGCCGTCGGAGCGGCTGCCGCAGCGCCAGCCGGTAGCCCCGGTAGCCGAGCACGTACCCGCGCAGCGGCGCGGCCGGCGCGCCGAGGACCGTCCCGGGAGGGGTGTTCCGGATCATCGCAACTCCCCAGCTCGGTCCGGCGGGTGACACGCGCACGGGCCATCGTAGGCGGCACCGCCCGGCCCCCGGGAGGGCCCGGGCGGTGCGGGGCGTCTCAGGAAGCGGAATCCGGTTTCTTGCCAGCCGAGATGGGGGCAGACTGGCGGGCATGGGAAAGCAGTACGAAGCCATCGACGGTCGGCTGCGCCGGTTCATCGAGCGCCAGCCGGTCTACTTCGTGGCCACCGCCCCGCTGGCCGCCGACGGGCACGTCAACCTCTCGCCCAAGGGCCGGTCAGGGACGCTCGCGGTGATCGACGAACTCACCCTCGCCTACCTGGATTTCGGCGGCTCGCAGGCCGAGACGGTCGCCCATCTGCGGGAGAACGGCCGGATCACCCTGATGTGGTGCGCCTTCGAGGGCCCGCCGACCGTGGTGCGGGTGCACGGGCGCGGGGAGCCGGTGTTCCGGGACGACCCGCGGTTCGCCGAACTGCTCGGCCACTTCGACCCGTCCGCCGACGGATCCGGGCTGCGGGCGATCGTGCTGGTCAGGGCGGAGCGGGTCAGCGACTCCTGCGGGTACGCGGTGCCGTTCATGGACTACCGGGCCGACCGCGACCTGCACGCCCAGTACTTCGACCGGAAGGACGAGGAGGAGTTCGGCGCCTACTGCGAGCGCAAGCCGCTGGTCGGCAGCAGCATCGACGGGCTGCCGGCCGTTCCGCTGCCGCTCCCGCCCCGGCCGTCCTGACCGGCCCGTTCCACCGGGGTGGCCGGGATCCGGGGGCCGAGGGGCCGGGAGCCGAGGGGTCGGGATCCGGGGCTCCGGCCGGGAACGCGACGAGGCCGCCGCGCCCCGGGTGGGGTGCGGCGGCCTCGTGGCCTACGTCCTACTTGCTCAGACCGGCCTTGACGGAGCAGACCGGCCAGGCGCCGGGGCCCTGGGCGGCGAGGACCTTCTCGCCGATGGCGATCTGCTGGTCCTTGGTGGCCTGGTGGGCCTGCGCGGCGTAGGAGGTGCCACCGAAGGCGGCCCAGGTGCTCTGGGTGAACTGCAGGCCGCCGTAGAAGCCGTTGCCGGAGTTGATGGCCCAGTTGCCGGTCGCCTCGCAGGCGGCGACCTTGTCCCAGACCGTGGCCGGCGCGGCGGAGGCGCTGGTGGCCGTGACGAGGCCGGCCACGGGCAGGGCGGTGATCGCCCCGGCCATCAGAGCCATCCGGACGCGGTTGCGGCGCTTCGGGGTGGCAGTGGTGGTGGCAGCGGCGGTCTCGTTACGGAAGGTCATGGAGTTCCTTTCGGAGGGGTCTGCGAGCGCGCGGAACCAGGCCCTCGGAAGGCCGTCGGTTTCGGGGACACGTCACTCGCGTGGTCCTGCACCGTTCTGCCCGGGGGCGGTTGGCCCGGCCGGAGCGGATCGCTCGGTGCAACGGGTTCGAAGTTACGGGGGTGGACGGGGCGGTTTCAAGGATCCGAAGGTTTAGCCACGTCAGAGGGGTGTTACCGCGCGTAAGGATCAAGGAAATGTGGCGATTTCGCCCGATTTGCCACCATTTCCAAGATCAAATAGCCCCGGGAAGTGGCCCGCGCCACTCCCAACCCGCCCCGGAACCGGTGTGAGGCCGCCCACACGGTCGACGGCGCGTGACGGTCGGCCAGCCGCCGGTGCCGGTTCCGCCGCCGCGGCCGCCCGCCCGGGTGGCCCGCGCCACAGCCCTCACCCGGAGTGCCCCCTGCCGTCACTCCCGGTGGCGGGCATAGCCTCGGCCCCATGAGCAACGACAGCGATGCAGCGGACACGGCGGACGCGGGAGAGGCGGCCGCCGGTGCGGGAGGGGCGGCCGACGCCGGTGCGGGAAGGGCCGCCGCGGCAGGGGTGCCGATCGGCGCCGAGGAGCACGAGGCCGCGGCCGCGCCCGCGGGCTTCGAGCTGGGCACCGACGGCCCCAGCGTGGTGCTGGCCGGCCTGGACGGCTCCGACTCCTCCTGGCGCGCCACCGCCTACGCCGCCGGACTGGCCCGCCGGCAGGGCGCCGTCCTCGCGGTGGCGTACGTCCAGCCGATCCTCGGCGCCGCGACCGCCCTGGCCGGGGCCGTGGTGGAGGAGACCACCCAGGAGATCGCCGAGGAGCTGCTGGCCGCCCTGCGCGAGGCCGAGCACCGGGTGCGCGAGGTGTGGAAGGTGGAGTGGCGCTTCCTGACCATGCGCGGCGACCCGTACACCGGCCTCGCCAAGCTCGCGGACGAGCTGCGCGCCGACGCCGTGGTGGTCGGCGTCTCCGAGCAGGCCGGGCACAAGGTGATCGGTTCGGTGGCGGTCCGGCTGGTCAAGGCGGGCCGCTGGCCGGTCACCGTCGTCCCATAAGGCGTGTGCCCCCAGCCTGAGGCGCGTGCCCTGAGCTGCGTGCCCCGGGCCTGAGGTGCGTGCCCGGCCCGGGGCCGGGTAGCCGCCCGAAGGGGGCCGGAGCGGCGGCCGGTAGGGTGCGTGACCATGACGGACACGCGGGGCACGCACCCCTCCGAGCCCGCCCACCCGACCGGCAGTGACCTGCACCTCGACCTCCCCGCCACCGGGGGCCGGCGTGCCGCGCTGATGACGGCCCTGCGCGAGGCGATCCGCAGCGGCAGACTGGCCCCCGGCACCCGGCTGCCGCCCTACCGCGCCCTCGCCACCGACCTCGGCCTGGCCCGCAACACCGCCGCCGAGGCCTACGCCGAACTCGTCGCCGAGGGCTGGCTCACCGCCCGGCAGGGCTCCGGCACCACCGTCGCCGAACGCGCCGAACCCGTCCCGAGCGGCCGGGCCCGCCGGCCCTCCCGCCGCCCCGGCCCCACCCACGACCTGCGCCAGGGCCAGCCCGACGCCTCCTCCTTCCCGCGCACCGCCTGGCTCGCCGCCGCCCGCCGGGCCCTCACCGCCGCCCCCAACGAGGCCTTCGGCCCCGGCGACCCCCAGGGCCGGCGCGAACTGCGCACCGTCCTCGCCGACTACCTCGCCCGCGCCCGGGGCGTGCGCACCGACCCCGACCGGATCGTGGTCTGCTCGGGCTTCGCCCACGCGCTGCGGCTGCTCTTCGACGGCGCCGCGCCCGTCCTGCCGCCCGCCGAGCACGGCCCGCTGGCCGTCGAGGCGTACGGGCTGGGCTTCCACCGCGGGCTGCTGGCCGCCGCCGGCGTCACCACCGTTCCGCTGCCGATCGACGAACGGGGCGCCCGGACCGGCGAGTTGGCGAACCACCCGGACGTCCGGACGGCGCTGCTCACCCCCGCCCACCAGTTCCCCACCGGCGGCCCGCTGCACCCGGGCCGCCGCGCCGCCGTGGTGGACTGGGCGCGCGGGCGCGGCGGGCTGGTCCTGGAGGACGACTACGACGGGGAGTTCCGCTACGACCGCCAGCCGGTCGGCGCCCTCCAGGGGCTCGACCCCGAACGGGTGGTCTACCTCGGCAGCGCCAGCAAGAGCCTCACCCCCGCGCTGCGGCTCGGCTGGATGGTGCTGCCCGACCACCTGGTGGACCGGGTGCTCGCCGCCAAGGGCGAGCGCGAGGGCTGGGCCAGCGCCCTCGACCAGCTGACCCTCGCCGAGTTCGTCGACTCCGGCGGCTACGACCGGCACGTGCGCCGGATGCGCCGCCGCTACCGCGAGCGCCGGGACGAGCTGGTGGCCGCCCTCGCGGCCCGCGCTCCGCACGTCGAGGTGTCCGGCATCGCGGCCGGCCTGCACGCGGTGCTGCGCCTGGAGCCGGGCACCGAGCGCTCGGTGCTCAAGGCCGCCGCCTACCGGGGCCTGGCCGTCGAGGGGCTCGCGGACTACCGGCACCCGGCGGTCGGGGAGGAGGCGATGCCCGCCGTCGACGGCCTGGTGGTCGGCTACGCCACGCCGCCGGACCACGCCTACCCGGCGGCGCTCGGCGCGCTCTGCGACATCCTGCCGCCGTGCGGGTGAGGGCCGCTCCCGGGAGCAGCGGCGAAGGATAGGCCCCCGGGCGCGCCCGTGGGGGCGGAACGAGAGCGGCCGGTGCGGGGTGTCCGCTCGCCGCTCCTGCGTCGGTACGGACCCGGGCCGAGGAGCACAACCCCGGCGGAGGCGGGGCCTACGCTCCTTGGTCATGCGCAGAACACATCCGCGTCGCGCCGCGCTCGCCGCGTGTCCGGCCCTCGTCGTCGGTCTGCTCCTCTCCGCCGCCCCTGCCGCCCGGGCCGACGGACAACTGCCCCTCACGGCCGTCTCCGACAAGCAGACGACGGTCCGGGGGAGCGAGTTCACCGTCACCCTGACGCTCACCAACCCGTACGACACCCCGATCCAGTTCGTCTACCAGAGCGTCCAGGAGACCTACGCCACGAGTCTGGAGACCGGGCTGAAGTTCACCGCGACCGCCTGCGGCACCCAGACCAACGGGTGCAGTGACAACGTCCACGGCGGCATCGCCCGGTACAACGTCCCACTTGCCCCCGGTGCCAGCAGCGCCTTCACGGTGACGTACGCCGTCGCCCCCGATTCGGCCTGCGGTCCCGGCACCCGGATCGACCTCTACTCCTACCTGTACTACGAGTACAAGGGCGGTGAGGCCAACAACTCGGGCATCGTCGGCGTCCCCGGCACCCAGGTCGCCTGCGCCTGACCCGCCCGCCTCGACCAGCCTGCCTCACCGGCCTGGTCACCCGCCTGGTCCGCCTGACCCGAATGACCCGGCTGGCCCGAATGGTCCGACCGGCCCACCGGTGTCATCGGCGGAGCACCACAGGCGCGCACCGTCCTCTCCGGCGCAGACGCCCACCGCACACCCCCCGTTCACCCGTCAGGTGCCGGCCTCCCCCGTGCCGGCACCTGACGGGCCGTTCGCGTTTCCCGTGGTCGGCCGCGGGGAGCGGCGGTCGGAGCCCGGCGGCGCGCGGGTGTCCGAACCGCCGGGACGGTGCGTCGGGTTGACGCCGGACGGTGGTCTCCGGGCCGTCCGGCCGGGCCCCGACCGGGGTGGAAAGGCCGTTGGCCGCAGGGGGATCGCCGGGGCGAACGGATGTTCCCGGAGTTTGCGGGGAGATGGGGGCGGACCGGGCAAGATTCACCCTATCGGGGGGTAGTGAGCCTTCGTTCGGGCTCCGTCGGGTCCTGATGATCTAGGGTTCCGGGTGGGCCGCCGGGAGACGGTGGTCGCCTTCTCGCGTAAATCGCCAACGCCCCCACCGATAAACGGATCTGATGATCCGTCATGGCATGCGTCAGGGCGGGCCGCTGTGCCCCTGGACGTGTGACCCGATCACAGGAATGGAGAGCCCTGCCGATGACCGTGGACACGAGCCCGGAGGCAGTGCAGGCCAAGCAGCAGAGCCTTGCGACGGCTGCTGCCCGGAACCTTGCCACCACGACCAAGTCCGCACCGCAGATGCAGGAGATCACCTCCCGCTGGCTGCTCAAGGTGCTCCCCTGGGTCCAGGCGGCCGGTGGCGCCTACCGCGTCAACCGTCGGCTCACCTACGCCGTGGGCAACGGGGTGGTGGAGTTCATCAAGACCGGCTCCCAGGTCCGGGTGATCCCGGCCGAGCTGGGCGAGCTGGCCCTGCTGCGCGGCTACGAGGACGAGGACGTCCTCACCGCCCTGGCCGACCGCTGCCAGCAGCGGGACTTCGGCCCCGGCGAGGTGCTCACCACCCAGGGCGAGGCCGCCGACAAGATCTTCCTGATCGCGCACGGCAAGATCAACAAGATCGGCACCGGCAAGTACGGCGACGACACCGTGGTCGGCGTGGCCGGCGACGGCGACCGCTTCGGCGACGACGCGCTGCTGAACCCGGACGCCGTCTGGGAGTTCACGGCCAAGACCGCCACCTCCGGTGTCGCCCTGACGCTGACCCGGGCGGACTTCGCCGCCATCCGGGACAACGCGCCCAGCCTCCAGGAGCACCTCCAGGGCTTCCTGGCCCTGCCGCTCCAGGCGCAGAACGAGCGCGGCGAGGCCGAGATCGCCATGTCGGCCGGCCACCACGGCGAGTACGAGCTGCCCGGCGCCTTCGTGGACTACGAGCTCAAGCCGCGCGAGTACGAGCTGAGCGTCGCGCAGACCGTCCTGAAGGTCCACACCCGCGTCGCGGACCTGTACAACCAGCCGATGAACCAGACCGAGCACCAGCTGCGGCTGACGATCGAGGCCCTGCGCGAGCGCCAGGAGCACGAGATCGTCAACAACCCGGAGTTCGGCCTGCTCAACAACGCCGACTTCGACCAGCGCATCCAGACCCACTCCGGCCCGCCCACCCCGGACGACCTGGACGAGCTGCTCAACCGCCGCCGCGACCCCGACTACCTGCTCGCCCACCCGCGGACCATCGCCGCGATCGGCCGGGAGTTCAACGCCCGCGGGCTGTACCCCACCCACGTCGACCTCGGCGGGCAGCAGGTGCCGGCCTGGCGCGGGGTGCCGATCCTGCCGTGCAACAAGATCCCGATCACCAAGGAGAACACCAGCTCGATCCTGGTGATCCGTACCGGTGAGGACAACCAGGGCGTCATCGGCCTGCACCAGACCGGCCTCCCGGACGAGTACCAGCCCTCGCTGTCGGTCCGCTTCATGGGTATCGACGAGAAGGCGATCATCTCGTACCTGGTCAGCGCCTACTACTCGGCCGCCATCCTGGTGCCGGACGCGGTCGGCGTGCTGGAGAACGTGGAGATCGCGCACCGCCGCAGCTGAGCGCGCAGAACGGTGAGCGCGGGCCGTTACCGGTCGGCTCGATGATCGTTTGACCTGATGACGGACGGCCCGCCCCCTGAAGGCGGGCCGTCCGCCTGACCGTGTCTGATCACTTCTGGTCGCACCCGATGGAACTTCCGTCGGGAACGCGACCGTACTCGACCTTTCCGCCCGTTCCGTCCGTCCTGCCCGTTCCTTCGCGGCCGGTCGGCCCGAGCCCGTTCCGTCCTCCCCGGACGATCCGAGAGGTGTGTGGAGCCCATGCCCCAGCGTCGGCAGATCTGCCGGATACCGTCCGGCGTCGCTGGGGGTGCGGCCCCCGGGCGGCGGGTACGGCTGATCGGCGCGGCGGCCGGCGTGGTCGCGATCTGCGCACTGGTCGGCGGTGCGACCGCGTCCGGCGCCGGGCATCCCGGGGGGTACCCGCACGGCCCGGTGGTGGACATCTGCGTGTGCGACGAGACCGACCTCTCGATGTCGGTGCGGCCGGGCGGACAGGTGACCGTCGGCGTGGACGTGGACGTGGACGTCCAGGTCGGCGCCGCGCCGGGCGTCGGTCCGGGGCACCACGGGCCCAAGCCCCCGCACGGGCACCACCCCTGCCGCACACCCAAGCCCGCCCCGAAGCCCACCGCGCCGCACTTCCCCCCGCCCCAGTTCCCCTCGGCGCACTTTCCGGCGCCGTCCGTCTCGGCGCCGTCCTTGTCCTCGCCGCCCTTCTCCTCGCCCTCGCGTCCGGCGGGGCTGCGGAGCGAGCCCGGACGGCCGGTCGAGGGGCAGGGTGGCCCCGGGCAGCTCGGGCCGGGCCACGACGACGGCGATGACGACGAGTACGACGACGGGTACGGCGACGACGAGTACGGCGACCACGGCTGGCACCACCACCATCACCACCACCATCCGTGCCCGAGCCCCAGTCCGAGCCCGAAGCCCACACCGAGCCCGACGCCGACCCTCACCCACACGCCCAGCCCGACGCCGACTCGGACTCCGACCCGCACCCCCACACCGACCGCCACGCCGTCGCCGACTCCCACGCCGTCACCGACTCCGAGCCCCACGCCGAGTCCGAGCGCGAGCCCGAGTCCCACGCCGAGCGCGAGCCCGAGCCCGAGCCCGAGCCCGAGTCCGAGCGCGAGCCCGAGTCCGAGCCCTACCGCCACGGCGTCGCCGACCTCACCGTCCCCCAGCCCGACGCCGTCCCCCAGCCCGTCGCCCGCGTCGCCCGCACCTTCGGCGTCCCCGGCTCCTTCGGTCCCGCCCTCCGTGCCGCCGTCGGCACCCGCACCGGGGCCCTCCCCGGCCGCCCCCGCGCCGGCGACCCCGGCCCCGGCGGCGCCCGCCCCCGTACCGGCCCCGCCACTCCCCGTTCCGGCGGCTCCCGCGCCGGCGGTCCCGAGCCCGGCCGCGCCCGGTCCGGCGGCCCCCAGCCCCGCGGCCTCGCCGAGTTCGGCCCGTCCGAGCCCGCTGTGGCCGACCCCGTCGGCGCAGCCGGTGTTCCACGCCCCCAGGGCGAAGCCCGCGCCCATGGCCCGGCAGCACCAGGGCACCTCGATGACCACCATGCTGCTGGTGATCATGGTCCCCGGTGTGCTCGCGGCGGCGGCCCTGCGCCCGGGCCGTGGTGGCCGAGGACGCGGCGGCCGTTCGGGCCCGTCCTGACCGTCCCCTGACGGCCCGCCGACCGGTTCCCGGTCGGCGGGGGCCCGTCCTACCGCCCGGTCCCGAACCGAACCGAACCCGAGCGGGCCGAAGCGGTCGGGGGCCGCCCCCTTGAGCTTTCCGTTCCGTCACAAGCCAAGCCAGAGAAGGGAGTTCCCATGTCCGAGTGGGTGGCGTTGATCATCGCCATGGCGTCGGCCTGTGCCGTCGTGATGGCGGTGGTGGTGCTGAGGCAGCGCCGACCGATCGAGGAGAGTGCCGACGAGACCCCGGATGTCATCGAGTACATCACGATGATGATCGGGGTGGTCTACGCGATCGTCCTCGGTCTCGCCATCGCGGGTGTCTGGGAGGCGCGCGGCGCCGCCCAGGACGACCTGTTCCGCGAGGCGCAGTCGCTGCGCGAGATCAGCGACCGTGCGGTGATCTACCCGGCGGAGTTCCGCGACCAGGTCCGGGCCGACGTGGACACCTACGTCTCGTACGTGGTGAACACCGAGTGGTCCTACATGCAGGAGACCGGTGGCATCACCGAGAAGGGCGACCAGCTGCTCCAGAAGCTCCAGAACGACATCGCCACCCGCTCGCCCGCCTCCGACCTGGAGTCGCAGGGCTACCAGCCGATCATGGACCGGGTCAGCCAGGCGTCCGAGTCCCGCAACTCGCGCGGACAGAACGCCGGGCCGACGATGCCCGGGGTGGTCTGGTTCGGCCTGATCGGGGGTGCGGTGGTGACCGTCGGCATGCTCTTCGCGCTCCAGATCCGGCGTACGCCGAGGGAGTTGACCCTGGCGCTCTGCTTCAGCGTGCTGATCGCCTTCCTGCTGTTCATGATCTGGGACTTCGACAACCCCTTCTCCCGGAGCGTCTCGGTGACCACCCAGCCGTTCGAGGACCTCTTCCCCTCGCTCAACCTCGGCGGCTGAGCCGGTCTCCGGCCGCTGCTCGCCGGTCGCGGGCCGTTGCTTGCGGGCCGTCGGCCGCAGGGCGGATCCGGGCAGATGATCTTCGGATAATCTTGCCCGGATCGTCGGGGGTCGGCCCCCGGCGGCGAGAACGAGGAGATCGTCAGCAGTGTCCGACCCGACGCCGGATCTCGGCGCCCACTTCCCGCCGGCCCGCCCGGAGCGCGCCTGGTGGTGGCTGCCCGCCTCGGAACGGCTCCGGCGGAAGAAGCAGCGCCGGGCCTGGGAGGACTACCGGGAGCGCTACCGCAAGGAGGACCACGCCAAGGCCCAGCGGCGCAAGCGCGCCCGGGACGAGGGCGCGGACTGCTGCGTCGACGGCTGCTGCGAGTTCGCCGACCCCTGCCTGATCGCCCTGATCCCGGTGATGATGGTCTCCGGTGTCCGGTTCGCCCTCACCGGGGCGCGCGGTCGCCGGGCGGCCGATCCGTCCGCCCCCGCCCCGCGCGGGTTCGCGGCCGGGGTGCTGTACGGCGCGGTGCGCTACTACCGCGCCGAGGTCAGCCCCCGCCGTCCGGCCTGCTGCCCGTACACGCCGTCCTGCTCGACCTACGCGGTGCGGGCGCTGCACCGGCACGGTGCGCTGCGCGGGGCCCGGCTGACCGCCGGGCGGCTGCTGCGCTGCCGCCCGGGCGCGGGCGGGGCGGACCCGGTGCCGCCGCGCTGAGCCGCGGCCGGCCGGGTCGCGACGGCCGAGCCCGGGACGGGAAGACCGCGGATGGCCCGCGCGGAGTCTCCGCGCGGGCCATCGCTCATTCCTGACGAAGCGTGACGAAACGTCAGCGAAGGCTGCTGTCCATCGAGTTGAGCATGGTGCCGGAGGCGTCGTCGTTCTCCAGGGAGAAGGCGAACAGCCCGCCCAGGCCCTTGGCCTTGGCGTAGGCCCCGCGCGCCTGGACGGCCTGCGGGGTGTCACCGGTCCAGAAGTTGGTGCCGTCGTAGACCCAGCTGCTCTCGGTGACCGGGTCCCAGTGGGTCTGGGCCGCGGTCGGGTTGAGCTCCTTCCAGGCGGCCAGGCCGGCCTCCTGGCTCAGCGGCTTCTTCGCCGTCGGGCCGGTCGCGCTCTGGTACAGGCCGTAGTTGGAGCCGGCCGGGACGCCGGTCCAGCCGCGCCAGTAGAACGGGATGCCCAGCACGATCTTGTTCGCGGGGAAGCCGCCGGGGATGCCGTACTCGGGCAGGCCGGTGGTGTACGCGGCGAGCGTGGTGTCCACGTTGTACTTGCGGGTGCCCGGGGTGATCGGCGTGGTCGGGTCGGCCGGGCTGTCGTGCAGCGGGTCCTGGTGGTTGGTCGGGCCGGTGGCGTCCCACGCGCCGTGCATGTCGTAGGACATCACGTCGGCGTAGTCCAGGTAGGCGCCGATCTTGTCGGTCTCCAGCTGGGCGACCTTGTCCTGGCCGCTGGGCAGTGCGGCGGTCAGCAGGTAGCGCTTGCCCTGGGCGGCGCCGAGGGCGTCCAGCTGGGTGCGGAACTCCTTGAGCAGCAGGGTGTAGTTCTGCTTGTCGGCCGCGGAGTAGTGGTTGCCGGTGTGGCCGCCGGCCGAGCCCGGGTACTCCCAGTCGAGGTCGACGCCGTCGAAGAGGCCCGCCGCCGAGGCCGCGCCGCCGGAGGCGTCACCGGCCACGCCGGTCGGCAGGTTCCCCTTGAGGAACATGTCGACGCACGAGGAGACGAAGGCCTTGCGGGAGGAGTCGGTGGCCGCCGCGTCGGAGAAGTACTTGGAGTACGTCCAGCCGCCGATCGAGATGGTGAACCGCAGGTTCGGGTACTTGGCCTTCAGCTGGCGCAGCTGGTTGAAGTTGCCCTTGAGCGGCTGCTCCCAGGTGTCGCTGCTGCCGTCCACGCTGGTGGCGGAGCCGTAGTCGGCCTGGTAGTCGGCGTAGGCGTCGCCCGCGCCGTCACCGGCGTTCGGGTTGGACTCGTTGGCCGAGTCGGAGGCCTTCACCGCCTGGAAGCAGGTGAACTTCGTCGGGTCGATGTTGGCGAACGCGTAGTGGACGACGTCCAGCTTGCCCGCCGCGCCGCTGGTGTCGACGTTCTTGGCGTTGTACGCGTTCTCGTAGACGCCCCACTGGTCGAAGTAGGCGGAGCGGATCGGCTGCTGGGCGGGGGCGGCCGCGGTCGTGGTGCTCACCGGCGCGGACTGGGCGGAGGCGTGGCTGCCGGAGTAGCCCTGGACGCTGAAGGTGTAGCTCCTGCCCGGCAGCAGCGAGCTGACCGCGACGGAGGTGCCCATCGAGGTGGCGACCAGCTGGCCGTTGGACCACACCTTGTAGGCGACCGGGCCGTCGCCGCTGGTGAGGGTGGACGGCTGCCAGGTGAGCACCACCGCGTTGGAGGTGGTCCTGGTGACCGCGAAGCCGGTCGGGGTGGTGACCTTGCCGTCCCCGGCCGGGCCGCTCGCGGTGGCCGTCGGGGTCGGGGTGGTGGTCGTGGGGGTGCCCGTCGGGCTGCCGGTCGCCGTCGGGCTCCCGGTGGGGCTGCCGGTCGCGGTGGGGCTCGCGGTGGCCGTCGGGCTGGCCGTGGCGGTCGGGCTGCCGGTGGTCGTCGGGCTGGTGGACGAGGTGGGGCCGGCCGGGCCGGTCAGCGTGAGGTCGTCCGCGTAGTAGGTGCCGGTGCCGTACCAGCCGTGGGTGAAGACCGTGACGGAGGTGGTGGTGGCGCCGGTGGTGAAGGTGGTGCTCAGCTGGTTCCAGCCGGTCGCGCCCGGCGTCCAGGCCGAGGAGTTGACGCCGGTGCCGGTGGCGCCCAGGTAGACGTAGCTGCCCTGCACCCAGCCGGCCAGGGTGTACGTGGTGTTCGGCTGGACGGTGACGGTCTGCTGGCACTGCGCGGTGTCGCCGGCCGAGGCGGCGCCGGCGAGCGCGCGGCTCCCGCCGTGCACCGGGGTGGTGACGACCGAGCCGTTGGAGCAGGTCCAGCCGGCCAGGGTGCCGGTCTCGAAGTCGCCGTTGGCCAGCAGGTTGACCGGGGCGGCCGAGGCGGAACCGAAGGTGAGGGCGATGGCGGCGCCGCTGGTGGTCAGCGTGGCGGCCAGGGCCAGTGCGGTGGCTCTTCTGCGCTGGGCGGCCCGGCGGTCGCGCTCCCCGGCGGGGTGGGCGGGCCGTGCGGGCGTGACGCGGTCGTGCATGCGGTGGGTCCTCCGGATGTGTGGGGGGTTCCGGCGGTGCGGTGGCCCGGGACGGGCCGAGGGGAGCCGGCCCGGGCGCGGTGGGGGCGCGCGGGCTGGTGACGCGTGCTGACGAGCGGTGTGCTGACGAGCGGAGTGCGGACGCGACGGGCGGCCGACCCGTGCACGTCACGACTGAACAGATTGGACTGGACCAATATTCGCCGTCAAGGGTGTCCGCCCGCTGGACCGTTCCCTGCCGGGTCGGCGGCGGCCCGGTAGGTTGGCCGGTACGAGCAGGCCCGTCGAACGGAGGACGCGCGATGGACAGCCAGGACTGGGACGACCGCTACGCCGCGAGCGAGCTGGTGTGGGGTGCCGCGCCCAACCGGTGGGTGGTCCGCGAACTGGCCGGGCGCACTCCCGGCCACGCGCTGGACCTGGCCGCCGGAGAGGGCCGCAACGCGATCTGGCTGGCCGCCCAGGGCTGGGAGGTCACCGGACTGGACTTCTCCGCCGTCGCCCTGGAGCGCGCCGAACGGCTCACCGCCGAGCTGCCCGACGAGGTCGCCGACCGGCTCACCTGGCGCCACGGCGACGCCCGCGCCTACGAGGCCCCCGCCGCCGGCTACGACCTCGTCCTGGTCGCCTACCTGCAGATCCCCGCCGCGGAGCGCCGGGCCGCGCTGCGCCGCGCCGCCGACGCGCTCAGCCCCGGCGGCACCCTGCTGGTCATCGGGCACGACCTGAGCAACCTCACCGAGGGGGTCGGCGGCCCGCAGGACCCGGCCGTGCTCTTCACCCCGGAGGACGTCCTGGCGGACCTCGCCGACCGCGGGCTGCGCACCGTCCGCGCCGAGCGGGTGCACCGGACGGTCGACGGCGAGCCGGGCCACAAGGGCGCTGCGGGCGCCGAGAGCGGCGAGAGCGCCGAGGCGAACGGGGGCGGCCGGGTCGCGGTGGACGCGCTGGTGCGGCTGGAGCGGAGCGGCGGATGACGGGCGGGGGCGCCGGCGGGGCCTGCCGGACGGCTGCGCCCTGATCCGCCTGGCGGCGTACGACAACTGACGACTCGTCAACTAGCTTGTGGGGCATGAGGACTCGCATGCTCCCGGCGGTCTTGGCTGCCGTCGTGCTCCTGGCCGGCTGCGGCAGCTCGGGCTCCGGTTCCGAGGAGGAGCCGGCGCCCGGACCGACGGGTGCGCCGTCGGCCGGCGGGTCGTCGACCGGCGCGGCCCCGACCGGCGCGGCCCCGAGCGGCACCTCCCCGAGTGGGGCCGAGCGCCGCGCCGACGGTGCCCGGCTGCTCTACCGCGCCGGGGGCGGCCACAGCGCGCAGAACCCGGCGTTCGCCCCGGACGGCCGCTCGGTGCTGCTGACCGAGTTCAGCGGGGGCTACAACAAGGGCGCCGCCGCCCTCGGCATCCTGCCCCTGGACGGTGGCGCGCCGCGCACGGTGTTGGAGGATCCCGACAAGGCGGCCGTCAACCTCCCCGGCAGCAGCTGGAACGCCGCCGCCGACGCCTTCGCCTTCGCCACCGACCGGGAGTCCGGGCACGACGAGGTCTGGCTGATGAAGCCGGGCGGCGCCCCCGAGCGGGTGACCAGCCATGCCGACGGCAGCGGTTACAGCGAACCGAGCTTCTCCCCGGACGGCGAGTGGATCGTCTTCCAGCAGAGCTGGGAGCCGGAGCACGCCGCGGTGCACGGCGACGCGGCCGAGCAGGACTCGCTCTGGAAGGTCCGCCGCGGCGGCGGCGCGCCCGTCCTGCTGGTGGACGGCCGGGGCACCGGATCCGACAACCGGCAGCCGAACTGGTCCCCGAAGGGCGACCGGATCGTCTTCCAGCGGCGGAGCGCGGGCCGCGAGGACTGGTCGCTGTGGACGGTGGACGCGGACGGCGGCGGACTGCGGCGGGTCACCGACGCGCCGGGCGAGCACACCGACCCGAGCTGGTCCCCGGACGGCCGCTTCCTGGTCTTCTCCTCCAACCTCGGCGACCTGCCGAACGCCCAGGTCTTCGTGGTGGACGCGGGCGGCGGCACTCCCGTCCGGGTGACCCGCGACGACACCGCCTACGACGGCGCGCCGAGCTGGTCCCCGGACGGGCAGTGGATCGCCTTCGAGTCCGCCCCGGGCGGCGAGGCCAACCCCGCCGCCCTCTGGCGCATCCAGGCCCCTGGAAACGGCTAGCCGACGGTGATCGTCACCACCGAGTACTGGGCGACGGTCAGCGGCACGCTGACCGTCGCGCCGGTGACGGTGTACGGGACGGCCTTGGGCGCCGGGTCGGTGCCGTCCGGGCTCGCGACGGTGACGGCGGTGACGCCCGCCCCGGCCGGGAGGGCGTAGGAGAGCGTGCAGTTGGCGGGTGCGCTGCGGAACGCCGCCGGGGTGTCGCCGAAGTTGGTGAAGTTCACCAGGTGGACGACGGTGTCGGCGCCGAGCCGCCGGGCGTCCAGGAAGATCCGGCGGTCCCCGGCGAGGGTGACCGCCGGCGGGGCGGCCTGCTGGACGGCGGTGAGCAGCTGGTCCGCCGAGGCCTGGTCGGTCTTGGTGAGGTAGCTCAGCCCGGGCAGTGCCTTGACGTACCAACAGCTTCCGCTGCCGTAGGAGTTCCGCTTGCCGGTGGGAAGCGGGTCGGCCTTGCGCAGGCCGAGCACGTCGGAGAGCGCGAACTCGGTGCGCTGGCCGCCGAGTTCGTCCAGCGCGGTGGGTGCCGGGCCGGTGATCACGATGGTTCCGCCGGCCGAGACGAAGCCGCGCAGCAGCGCCGCCTCGGTGTCCGAGACCGCCTGGAGGTTGGGCAGCAGCAGCACCTTGAACCGGGCCAGGTCGTCGGCGGTCAGGCCGGGGCTGGACACCGTGTCGAACGGGACGTGGGCGTAGACCAGCGCCTTGACGGTTCCCCGGAACTCGCCGAGCCAGGGGAGCGAGGCGCAGCTCATCTGCGGGTCGTCGCCGCCCCACCAGTCGGCGATCCCGGCCGGGGCCTTGGCGTTGACGTACATCCCGTTGCCCTCGCCCGGGGCCACGTAGTCCCGGGACGGCGCCGAGTGGTAGACGCCGACCTGCGCGATCGAGGCCGGGTCGTAGAGCTTCGTCTGGTTGGTGCGCACGAAGCGGTACATCCGGGTGCGCATCGCGGCGTCCACGGTGTCGTTCTTGAACGGGGTCTTCACCTCGTACGGGTTGCAGCCGGCCGCGATCAGCTGGGACATCACCAGCGAGGCGTCGTCGGCCTGCCAGCCGTAGGAGAACGCCCAGGCCGGCTTGGTGCCGCTGGCGGCGCGGGCGTACTTGTACATGGAGATCAGGCAGACCCAGTCGGAGGCGGTGGCGTGCCGCATGCCGTCGTAGTTGCCGAGGATGTCCACCTCCCAGACCTGGCTGACCGCGCCGGGGGCCTGGCGCAGGTAGCCGCCGTCCAGGCCGATCGAGGTGGCGTAGCGGTAGTCCATCGACACGGTCTCGACGAAGGTGACCAGGTCGGGGTTGACCGAGCGGCCCGCGTCGGCGATGTCCAGCTGGAACTGGAGCAGGTTGCGGTGGCGCCACTCGACGTAGCGGCGGAAGACCGGGTCGGCGAAGTTCGCGGCCGTGGGCAGGGCGAGGCCGGTGTCGGCCTTGAACGCGGCGGCGCCCCAGGTGGAGGCGTCGCACCAGGACTGCACGCCGTCGAAGTAGATCGGGACGTCCGGCCAGATGCCGTCCACGCCGGTCGCGGCCACGCCCTTGATCCGCTTGAGGTAGTAGTCCCGCCAGGGCGAGTTGGGGCTGAGCCAGACGCTCTCGTCGCCCGGGTCGACCCAGACCACCACGCTGCCGTAGAACACGTTGGGCTTGCCGGCGAGGTCGCGCTGGACCCAGTTCTTGCCCTGGTCGTTCTTGTAGAAGGAGCGGCCCTTCTCACCGCCGGGGGAGATCAGCTCCAGCGACGGGTAGTACATGACGACCTTGAGGCCGGCGGCGTGGGCCAGACCGGTGAACTGCTTCACCTCGGCCATGTGCGCGGCGAACTGGGCGTCGGTGAGCCAGTCGGAGAGCAGGGTGTCCAGCTCGATGACGCTGACCTCCTGCGCCTTGAGGGCGTCCACGGCGCTCTGCATGTCGGCGGGCTCGTTGAAGGTGCCGTCGGCGATGCGGGCGTAGCGGGCCCAGTCCGGCCAGGTCTGCGCGGCGGTCCCGGGGGCGGCGGCCAGGTGGGAGGTGGGCCACTGGCCCTGGTACTCCGAGTTTCCGTAGTCCTTGGCCGCGGCCGGTGCGGGCGGCGGCCCGGCGGCCCAGGCGGCGCCGCCGTTCAGCAGCCGGACGGTGGCCAGCGCGCCGCCGGCGCCGAGGCCGGCCCGGAGCAGTCTGCGGCGGCCGAGGCGGGATCCCCCCGGGCGTTCCGGGGTGGTGTGCTGTTCGGTTCCTTCGTGCTGCTCGGGCATGGTGGTCCCCCCAGCGTGAGCGGGCCGGCGCGGGTCGGCCTGGCCCGGGAACGGTCGTGAGCACTGCGAGTGGTGAACACGGTGGGTCGTGGGCACGGTGGGTCGTGGCGTACGGCGATCGGTGCGCGGACGGCGCGCCGTGGTTGCCGGCGGCGGTCCCGGGGCCGACCCTAGACCGTGCGCCGCCCCGGTCGTCCGGTCGCGGTCCACGGCTACGCCAGACGTCTGACCGCCGGTTCCCTCAGTGTGCGGACCGTTGTCGGGGTGAGGTCCGGGGGAGTTCGGGGTAGGGGTGCTCGCAGGGCGCCGTCGATGATCATAAATTCTCTACAGTGCTGTAGATTCGCGGCACGGGCGGTGGCAGAACGAGGAGGACGCGATGAGCGTTTCGCTGGCCAAGGGACAGAAGATCAGCCTGGAGAAGCCGGGCGGTGGACAACTGAGCCTGGTCCGGATGGGCCTCGGCTGGAAGGCGGCGGAGCGCAAGGGCTTCTTCGCCAAGCTGCTCGCCGCCGGCCGGGAGATCGACCTGGACGCCTCGGCGGTGCTGTTCGCCCAGGGGCGTCCGGTGGACGTGGTGTTCTTCCAGCACCTCAACAGCAACGACGGCTCGGTCCGGCACAGCGGGGACAACCTGGTCGGCGGCGCGGGCGACGCGACCGACGACGAGTCGATCACGGTCGACCTGACCGCCGTCTCCGCCGAGGTCGACCAGATCGTCTTCACCGTCAACTCCTTCACCGGGCAGACCTTCCAGGAGGTCGAGGCGGCCTTCTGCCGGCTGGTGGACGAGACCACCGGCGTCGAGCTGGCCCGCTACACGCTCACCGCCGGCGGCCCGTACACCGCCCAGGTCATGGCCAAGGTGCAGCGCACGGCCACGGGTTGGCAGATGACCGCGATCGGCCAGCCCGCCAGCGGGCGGACCTTCCAGGACCTGATGCCGGAGCTGGTCAAGCACCTCTGATTCGCTGCGGCGGGTGCCCGGCGCTGCCGGCGTCAGTGGACGTCGCGGCGCCGGAGCCCGGCCGGGGCCGTTGCGCGCGGGGAGGAATCCGTTGATCGGGGCGGGCCGTGGTTCGGCGAACGCTGGCCGTCGCCCGGCGCTTCCGGGTGGTCGGGGCGGACAACGGCGCGGCCGTGAGGCAGTGACCGGCAGCGCCGGTTGAGCGGGGCGCGGTTCCTCAGGAGGAACCGCGCCCCTTTGCTCACTTCGTCGGGGCGGCCGACGGCGAGAAGGCGGCGCTGGGAGTGGTGCTGGGCGCGCCGCTCGGGGTGTCCGTCGCGGTCGGGGTGGGGGTGGGGCAGCCCGGGAGGGGCGTCGCCGTCGGGGTGCCGGTGGGCGTGGCGGCCGGGGACGGGGAGCCCGTCGGGGTGGGCGTGCCGGTGGGGGTGGCCGTCGGGTCCGGGCAGCTGGTGGGCGTGCCGGTCGGGGTGCCCGTGGGCGTACCGGTCGGAGTGGTGGTGGGCGTGCCGGTCGGCGTCGCCGTCGGGGAGGCGCCGCCGCTCGGGGTGGTCGTCGGCGTCGCCGACGGCGAGGTCGAACCGCCGGGCGTGGGCGTGGCGGTGGCGCTCGGGGTCGTCGTCGGCTGGGGGCTCGGCGACTGGTCCGGCGTCGGCGTGACCGGTGCGGGCGGCTGCGGCTCCGTGCTGGGCGTGCCGCCGGTGCCCGTGCCCGAACCGCCGGTGGGCAGGCCCGGGAGGTACGGCGAGGGCAGCGGGGCGGGCGGCACCGGGGAGCCCGGACGGTTCGGGACGGTGGTCACCGTGCCGCTGCCGTAGTGCGCCATCCAGTTGCGCACCGTCCGCAGGTACTCGCCGGAGTTGTTGTAGCTGAGTATCGCCCGGTCGAGCTGCGCCGGGTCGGCGAGGTCGCGTCCGCCCGCGCACAGGTAGCGGCCGGCGCTCTCGGCGGCGTCGAAGATGTTGTTCGGGTCGGCCTTGCCGTCGCCGTTGGCGTCCACGCCCCAGGAGGCCCAGGTGGAGGGGATGAACTGCATCGGCCCGACGGCGCGGTCCCAGCGGGCGTCGCCGTCGTAGCGGCCGCCGTCGCTGTCGGGTATCGCGGCGAAGCCGTTGCCGTCCAGGGCCGGGCCGAGGATCGGCGTCAGCGTCGTGCCGGCGGCGTCCACCTGGCCGCCGTTGGCCTGGCCGGACTCGACCTGGCCGATCGCGGCGAGCAGCTGCCACGGCAGGTGGCAGCCCGGCGAGCGCTGCGCCAGCGAGGCCTCGGCCTGCCGGTAGGCGGCGAGCACGGTGGCGGGCAGCGCGGGGCCGGTGGCCGCGAACGGGCCGGCCGAGGGCAGGCCGGGCAGGGTGCCGGGAGGCTGCGGGAGCTGGACGGTGCCGCCGCCGTCGGCCGGCACGCCGGTGCCGAAGGTGCCGGGGAGGTCCGTCGAGGGGCCGCCGCCGGGCAGGTAGCGGCCGGCGCCCTGATCGGCGGCGCCGTTCGCCGGACCGGCGTCGGCGACCGCGGCCGGGGCGAGCCCGATGCCCGTCACCTGAGAGCCGGTCAGCGCGGCCAGCGCGGCGAAGGCCGCCGCCGTCCCCGTGACCCGCTTGCCTATCCGGACCTTCCGCCCGTCCTTGGCCTTGCCGATCCGCACCGTCATCCGCTACCCCTCCCCGTTGCCGTCCGGACCCTTCCGGAACGGTTGAGCTGTCGTCATCGTGCCCGTCCAGCCGAGGACCGGGCCCGCCGCCGCCACGATTAGTATCACGACGATCTGACAGGGACAGGGTGACCGGGAGGCGGACCGGAGCCCTCCGAGGGGTTAACTCGGCACCTCAGCGGGGGTGCGGCCGGGCGCCGTGCCGTCCGGCCGCCTGTGCCGCCTACCGCCTCCCGACCGCGAACCGGCGGCAACTCCCGTTCCGGTACGGAGAGTTGACTGTGAGGCCAACACCGGTGGGACGGGCGCTCCCGGGCGCCGGACCGGCGGTTCGGGGCACGGGGGTGGTGCGTCCGCGGCGTTTCGGGCCCCCCGGCGCCGCCCGCTGCCGCCCCTGCTGACCTGCTGGAACGTCGGAGGGCGTCCGTGGCGCCACTACCAGGAAGGACGTCGGGACGCCAGGGCGCGACCCCGACTCGGCCCTGGACGGGTGACGTTCTGGTGAAAATGGGCATGCCAGGAATGACTGCCCGGCATGCTGTGCCGCGTGATGATGCGGATGGAGGTCCAGACCGTGAGCCCGAACCTGCCGGAGACCCTCGCCGAGGGGACGGTCGTCCTGCCGGCTCCCCCTCGGGTGGTGGACGACCTGGCCCGTGACCTGACCCAGGCCGCCGCGGCCGTCCGGGCGGTGTCGCGCACCCGCCGCTCCGGTGGGGACGTCGCGGTCGCCGCGTACACCGCCGTGGTGTGCACCGGGCGGTCCCCCGCCGGCGTCCTGGAGGAGGCCGCCGCCTGGTGCCGGCAGGCCCCCGAGGCCGAGGTGCACTCGCTGGCCTGGGCGCGGGTGCCGGGACACCGCGAGGACGTCCACGAGTACCGCGTCACCATGGCCGTCAGCTTCCCCGACGACGAGACCGGCGAGCACGTCGGGGACACCCACCACGCCTACCGCTGACGCCGTATCATCGCCCTCATGACCGAGGGGGGTACGAACGAGATGACGAAGGACCCGACCGCCGACCCGGACGGCACGGCCGCGGGGGAGCGCACCGACGGCCCGCGGGAGCTCTCACGGGCCGCCGCCGTCGTGGTCACCCTGCTCGCGGCGCTGTCCGGCGCCGCGGTCCTGCTGGCGGTGTTCCACTGGCTGGGGTGGGGCGTCCCGTGGGTCGGCTGGATCGTCGCCAAGGCCGGGATCAAGCTCGCCGTCGGAGGCTTCGCCGGGCTGGCCGTCGGCTTCGCCTGGCTCCGGGGCAGACTGCGGGCGCGGCCCCGGAACTGACCGGCGGCCGGTCTCAACCGGCCTGCGGGGAGGGGCAGGTGAGGTCGCGCCCCGGTGCGGTGCCGTCCAGCAGGTAGCGCTCGACCACCGCGCTGACGCAGGTGTTGGACGTGGGGTACTGGCCGTGGTCGCCGCTCCCGGTGACGGTGACCAGCCTGGAGCCGCGCAGCGCGCGGTGGGCGCCGAGCGCCGCCTCGTAGTAGGTCGCCGGATCGTGCACCGAGTTGAGCATCAGCGTGGTCGGCAGGTGGGCGCCGGTCACCGTGACCTTGGGCGCCGGGGCGACCGGCCAGGCGGCGCAGACCGCGCTGAAGGCGAGCGTCCGGGCCCCGGCCAGCGGCCAGCGGGCGGTGTTCTCGGCGCCGCGCTCGATCCAGCTGCCCAGGTCCCTGGTCCACGGGGTGTCGTTGCAGGTCACCGCGAAGTACTCGGCGAGGAACTCCGGGCTGAGGTAGCTGTTGAAGGCCTTCGCGGCCGCCGCCCTGGTCGCCGGAGCGGCGCCCTGCCAGTCGTCGACGGTGGCCAGGATCCCGGCCAGGTCGGGGAAGTTGGCCGCCCGGTAGATCGCCGACATGGTGAGGCTGTCCAGCTGGTTCGGGCCGATCGTCACCGGGCCCTCGACGATGGGGGAGTCGTGCAGCGCGGCCCGCCGCTGCTCCCAGTGCGCCCGCACCTGCTCCGGCGTGGCACCCCAGTGGTAGGTGGCGTCCCGGGCCGCGAGCCAGGGCACGAAGTCCTCGTCGAAGCGGCGCTGGAAGCTCATCGGCTGGCCCAGCTCGAACGTCTCCCAGGTGCCGTCGAAGCCGATGTTGCTGTCCAGCACCATCCGTTCGACCCGGTGCGGGAAGAGCGTCCCGTAGTAGGCGCCGATCATGGAGGCGTAGGACGGGCCGTAGTAGCTGAGCCTGCGCTCGCCGAGCAGGCCGCGGAACAGGTCGATGTCGTGGGCCGTCTGCTCGGTGGTCAGGTAGGGGAGGAGGTCCCCGCTGCGCTCCTGGCAACCGGCGGCCAGCTTCTTCGAGTTGGCGATGACCCGGTCGATCGCGGCGGGGGACTGGTCGCGGTAGTCGCCGGCCAGGAACTCCTGGAACTCCTCCGGGGTCTGGCAGACCGCCTTGGTGCTCTCGCCGACCCCGCGCTGGTCGAAGCCGACGACGTCGTACGCGGCGCCGAGCGCGGGGGCGGCGCCGGCCAGCCCGGCCGGGCGCAGCAGGCCGGAGCCGCCGGGGCCGCCGGCCGCCATCAGCAGGGTGCCCTTGCGCTTGGCCGGGTCGGTGGCGCGGTGCCGGGAGACGGCGATGGTCAGGTCGGCCCCGACGCCGGGGTGGTGCCAGTCGCGCGGGGCGGTCATGGCGGCGCAGTCCAGCGCGGGCTGCTGGGCGCAGGGCTGCCAGTTCAGGCTCTGGTGGGTGTACCGGGCGGGCGCCGGGTCGGCGTCGCCCGGGTCACGCCCGGTGGCGGCCCCCGCGGTGGCGGGCGCCGCCAGGCCGGCCAGCACGGCGGCGGCGACGGCCAGCACGGCACGGCGGCTGCGCCGGGCGCGCCGCGGGGCGGTCTCGGCGGGCCGGCTCCCGGCCTTGCTCCGGGTCTGGTTCTGGTTCTGGGCCGGGGTCTTGGTCACGGTCTCGGTCACAGGAACGATCATGTCCGGCCCCGGCCTGACGATCGATCACCCCCACTGCCGTCTTCGGGGTGGTGCTGAGTACACCCCCGCCGGGGCGGGGGTGCCAGGGCCTCGGGTGGTCAGGTGGATGGGCAGGTGGTCAGTAGGCGGCGGTGAAGCGGGACCGGTGGTGGGCGGGCCGCTCGGTCTCGTCGAGGAGTGCGACGGCGAGGTCCTCCATGGAGATCGCCGAGGTGCCGTCGGCGTCGACCAGCAGCTCGTCGCGGCCGGTCCGGAACCGGCCGGTGCGCACGCCGGGCTCCAGCAGCGCGGCCGGGCTCAGGTACGTCCAGTCGGTGTCCGGGTCGGCGGCGCGGTAGAGGTCGAGCTGCTCGCCGCAGGCCAGGGCGATGGGCCGGATCGCGTCGGGGAAGACGGGGCTTTCGACCAGGGTGGTCCCGCCGCCGCCCGGGACGAGCAGGCTGCCCGCGCCGCCGACGGCCAGCAGCCGCACGCCGGTGCCGGCGATCCCGGCGAGCAGGCCCTTGGTGGCGATGGCCAGCTCGTGCTCGCTGCCAGGCATCGGACGGGTGGCGGTGACCACCACGTCCTGTCCGGCCGTGATCCGGGCGACGTCCTCGGGCGTCCGGGCGTCGCCGACGACCAGGGTGACGGCGGACGGCAGGTCGTGCGGCTTCGCCGGGTCCCGTACGACGGCGGTGACGTGGTGGCCGCGGGACAGGGCCTCGGCCACGACCCGGCGGCCGACGTTGCCGGTGGCGCCGAACACGGTGATGCGCATGGGGTACTCCCTGGAGGTGGTGGGAAAGGGGTGGGAAGGGTGGGGCGGGGTCAGGCGTTCTCGCGGACGGGCCGCGGGGCGGCCGTCGGCCCGGCTCCGGGTGCGGACTCCGGTGCGGTGCGCGGCCGTTGGATCTGGGCGGCGAGCAGCGAGCCGAGCACGACCAGGGCGCCGAGCGCCTGGAGCGGGCTGAGGTCCTGGCCGAGCGCCAGCCAGCCGAGCAGGGTGGCGACGACCGGGCTGAGCAGGGCGAGGAAGGAGACCGAGGTCGGCGGCAGCGCGCGGAGCCCGCGGAACCAGAGCACGTAGGTGACGGCCGCGCCGATCAGGCAGAGGTAGGTGTAGCCGAGCACGTTGGCGAGGCTGTAGTGGGACGGTGGGGCGCCCTCGGTGAGGAGCGTGACCGGCACCAGCAGCAGTCCGCCGGCGGTGAGCTGCCAGCCGGTGGTGGCGAGCATCGGCGCGGGGGAGGCCCAGCGCTTGGAGAGGACGATGCCGGCGGCCATCACCACGGCACCGCCGAGCGCGGCGACCACCCCGACCGCGTCCAGCTCGGCGTCGGCCCGCAGTACCAGCAGGCTGACGCCGGCGACGCCCGCGATCCCGGCCAGCACGGTGCGCAGGGTGAGCCGGTCGCCGAGGACCAGGGCCGAGAGCCCGGCGGTGACCAGGGGTTGGACGGCGCCGACGGTGGCGGCGATGCCGCCGGGCAGACGGTAGGCGGCGATGAAGAGCAGCGCCTGGAACACCCCGATGTTCAGCGCGCCGAGGATCAGCGAGCGCCACCACCAACTGCCCTGCGGCAGGCGGCGGGTGAGGGCGATCAGGAGGAGTCCGGCGGGCAGGCAGCGGATGACGGCGGCGAGCAGCGGGCGCCCGGGCGGCAGGAGTTCGGTGGTGACCAGGTAGGTCGTGCCCCAGACCGCCGGGGCGAGGGCCGTCACCAGGACGAGGGCGAGGCGATTTCTTAGCACTAAGGCAATGTATCTCAGTGCTAAGGCATTCTTCATCGCATCGAGTGAGTGACGTGGCTCACAGTTACCTCAGCGCTAAGGAATATGGTCGGGATCGCCTACCCTGAACCCGTGGCAGATCATGTGGACCGCGTCGTCGCGCAGTGGGGCACCGAGCGCCCCGACCTGGACGTCTCCCCGATGGAGGTGTTCGGCCGACTCAAACGCCTCTACCGGCTGGTGGACACGGCGCTCAACCGCACCTTCGCCGAGCACGGGCTGGACGCCGCCTCCTTCGACGTCCTCGCCACCCTCAGGCGCAGCGGCCCGCCCTACCGCCTCACCCCCACCGGCCTGATGCGGTCCGCGATGGTCACCTCCGGCGCCATCACCCAGCGGCTGGACCGGCTGGAGGCCCGCGGACTGGTCACCCGCGCCCGCAGCGACCAGGACGGCCGCAGCCGCGAGGTCGCCCTCACCCCCGAGGGCCGGGACCTGATCGACCGCGCGCTGCCCGACCACCTCGCCACCGAGTACCGCATGCTGGCGGGCCTCGACGAGGCGCAGCGGACGGCGCTCGTCGAGGCGATGCGCACCCTGCTGGCGGACCTCGGGGACAGCCCGGAGTAGTGCCCGGCTCCCAGGCGGGCCCCGCGGGCGCGATCGTGACCCCCGCCCGCGGGGCCCGCTCCGGCAGGAGCAGGTCCCGGCGGGCCCGCGCTACGGCCGGACTGCCACCGCCTTGAAGAAGGTGTAGTGGAACGTCCCGCCCGGCTCGGCCGCGCGGCGCAGCTCCGCGATGCCCCGGTCGAAGGCCTCCGGGGTGCTCAGTCCGGCCTCCAGCGCCTCCGCCCGGACGGCCTCGACCATCGCGACGAAGGTCCGGCGGGTGAAGCCCTCCACCAGGGCGGGCCGGGCGTCGTCGGCGTAGACCGTGCGCGGGCGGACCGTCACCCGCGCGAAGCCGGCCTCCGTCAGCAGCGGGTGGAGGCGGCGGCCGAGCAGGCCGTCGCCGCCCGCCCGGGCCTGCAGCCGGACCAGGTGGTCGACGGTGCGGCGGGCCGCCGGGGTCTCCGGGTGGAAGAGTGCCGAGCCGTGGTCGCCCTCGATCACGGTGATCGTCCCGCCCGGCCGCAGCACCCGGCGCAGCGCCGCCAGCCCGGCGGCGGGGGCGGCCAGGTGTTCCAGCACGAAGCAGAGGAAGACGTGGTCGAAGGAGCCGTCCGGGAACGGCAGTCGGTGGAGGTCGCCGTGGTGCCAGGTGACGTCCGCGGCGGGTGCCTGCGCGGCCACTCGGGAGCGGGCCTGGGCCAGCGAGTCCGCCGAGAGGTCGGCCGCCGTCAGCCGCACGCCGGGGCTGGCGGCCAGCAGGTGCACGGTCTGCGCCCCCACCCCGCAACCGGCCTCCAGCACCCGGCTGCCCGCGGGGTAGGCCGTGCCGGCGTGCAGCAGTTCGGCGAGGGTGTCGGCCTGGTCGCCGAGGCGCCGGGCCTCGGTCTCCGAGTAGCCGTGGACGTAGTCGGGGCCGTGGTCGAGCCCGTGCTCCGGCGCCGCCGCGTTCGCGGGCGCCGTCGTTTCCGTGGTCATGGCCCCACCCTCGCCGCCACTATGGTCCGGTGAACAGGTCCAAAGCCGAGGCATCCGACCGGTCCAAAGAGGCCGGCGCCGACTTCCTCCAGCTCGACACCGCCGAGGCCCCGCCCGGCGGCCTCACCGACTGGCTCGCCCGCCGGCTGCGCGAGGCCGTCGCCGACGGGCGGCTCCCGGTCGGGGCCCGGCTGCCCGCCGGCCGGGTGCTGGCGGCCGAACTCGGCGTCTCCCGCGGGGTGGTGACCGACGCCTACCGGCGCCTCGCCGAGGAGGGGCAGATCGCGGGCCGCGGGCGGGGCGGCACGGTCGTGGTCGCGGCCACCGCCGTACCGGTCACGGCCGCCGTCGTACCGGGGGAGGTGCCCGCGGCGCGGCCGCCCCGCCAGGCGCCCGCGCTGTTCCGGGACGACCCCGACCCCGAGGTCTTCGAGCGGCTGCGCGGCGCCCCCGCCAGGATCGACCTCACCCCCGGCGTGCCCGACCTCGCGGCCTTCCCCCGCGCCGCCTGGCTGCGCGCCGAACGGGCCGTCCTCGACGGCCTCGCCGCGTCCGACCTCGGCTACGGCGACGTGCGCGGCACCCCGGTCCTGCGCCGGGCCGTCGCCCACTGGCTGGCCCGCAACCGGGGCATCCGCGCCGACCCCGACGAGGTGCTGATCGTCGCCGGTACGGCCCAGGCGCTCGCCCTGCTCGGCCGCGCGCTCGGGCGGGCGGGCATCGACGAGGTCGCGGTGGAGGACCCGGGCTCGGTCGGCGTCCGGCAGCACCTCGCCCACTGGCTCGCCGCCACCCCGCCCGTCCCGGTCGACGCCGAGGGCGTCCGGGTCGACGCGCTGCGCGCCACCGGCGCCCCGGCCGTCCTGCTCACCCCCGCCCACCAGTTCCCGACCGGTGTCGTGCTCGGCGGCGAACGGCGCCGCGAACTGCTGCGCTGGGCGGCGGAGGGCGGCCTGGTCATCGAGGACGACTACGACGCCGAGCACCGCTACGACCGTCCGCCCGTCCCGGCCCTGCGGGCGGTCCTGCCGGATCGGGTCTGCTACGCGGGCAGCGTCTCCAAGCTGCTCGCCCCCGCGTTGCGCACCGGCTGGCTGCTGGTCCCGGACCGGCTGCGGGACGCCGTCCTGGAGGCCAAGCGGTTCGCCGACCTCGGGAACCCGGTGCTGCCCCAGCTGGTCCTCGCCCGGCTGATGGAGTCCGGCGACCTCGACCGGCACCTGCGGGTGCTGCGCCGCCGCCACCGCCGCCGCCGGGACGCGATGATCGACGCCATCCGCACCCACCTGCCGGGGGCCACGGTGCACGGCGCGGCGGCCGGCCTCCACCTGATGCTGACGCTCCCGGAGGGATGCGGCCGTACCGATACGGGGTTGGCCGCCGCCGCCCTGGCCGAGGGGGTCAAGGTGCAGCCGCTGTCCTGGCACGCCCGGCTGCCGCACTCGCCCGGCCTGGTCCTCGGCTACGCGGCGGGCTCGGTGTCCGAGATCGCCGAGGGCGTGGCCGTCCTGGGCCGGCTGGTCGGCGGGGCGGCCTCACCTCGCGGAGATTGAGTCGGATTATCGGATGAATACGGTGTATGGGGGAATGCCGCGCCGCACCCCTGGGTACGTTGACATGCCGAAGTCACCTGTCGACCGGGAGGCGTGATGGCCCTGTTCCGAAGTGTCGCCCAGTTCGGGGTGGTGCTGGCCGTCATGGGCGCCGCGCTCGGGCCGGTGCCGCTCGGCTCGCCCGCCCCGCCGCGCGGTGCCCCGAGCGCTCCGGGCGTCCCGGGTGCACCGGACGAGAGGACCGCGGCGATGGCCGGCCTGGAGCAGGAGGACTCCCGGGTGCTCGCCGGGCGGCGGGTCGTGCTGTCGTACCCGGGCCCGATACCGTCGGCCACGACGCTCCAGGCGATCCGGGAGGGCCGGGCCGCCGGGGTGATCCTGTTCGGTGAGAACATCACCAGTCCGGAGCAACTCGCGCAGGCTATAGGCGAGTTGAAGCAGGCCGCCGCCGAGGCGCCGCATCCGCGCCCGCTGCTGCTGATGACCGACCAGGAGGGCGGCAAGGTCCGCCGACTGCCCGGTGCGCCCGAACTCTCCGCCCGCCGCGTCGGGTTGGCGGCGAACCCGGTCGCCGCGGCGGCGGAGTCCGGGGCCGGCGCCGCCCGGACCCTCACCGACGCCGGGCTGAACCTCAACCTCGCCCCGGTGCTCGACGTCTACGACACGCCGGACAACTTCATCGACCACTCCGAGCGCTCCTTCGGCCAGGACCCGGCCAAGGTGGCGGAGTTGGGCAGCGCCTTCCTCACCGCCCAGCAGGGCCTCGGCGTGGCCGCGACCGCCAAGCACTTCCCCGGTCTCGGCGCCGCGCCCCGGGGCGCGAACACCGACGAGAGCCCGGTCACCCTGAACGTCCCGCTGTCGCAGCTCCGCGCCCGCGGCGAGGCCCCGTACCGGGCGGCCATCGCGGCGGGCGTGCGCCTGGTGATGGCCTCCTGGGCGGTCTACCCGGCGCTGGACCCGGACCACCCGGCCGGGTTCTCGCACGCGATCATCCAGGGCGAGCTGCGCGGCCGGCTCGGCTTCGACGGCGTGACCGTCACCGACGCCATGGAGGCCGCCGCGCTCGCCCCGTACGGCGGCCCCGGTGACCGCGCGCTGGCCGCCGCCGCGGCCGGGATGGACCTGATGCTCTGCTCCGGGCGCGACCCCCGGCAGGGCGAGGAGGCCACCGAGGCGCTGGCCGCCGCCCTGGACGACGGCCGCCTGGACCGGCACGCCTTCAGCGAGGCGGTGGCCCGGGTCGACGCCCTGCGCGGCTCGCTGGGCTGAGTCGGCGGCGGCGGTTCGGCGGCGGCTTCGGCAGCGGCTTCGAAGGCGGCTCCGGGGGCGTTCGGAGACGGTTCACCCGGGCTCCACGCGGGCGTCCCCTGGACGGGGGCGCCCGTTCGACTGTCCAGCGCTGATTGCGCCATCGAAGGTTCAGTTTCGGTCGACACCTGACTTCCGAGGGTAAATCCGCCTCATGGCCGAGGAATCGCATGTCAAAGTTTCTGTCGTGGGCCTATGAAATGTCATATGTACCACGTCACCTGTTCCCAGTCCGTCCTCATACCCTCCGAAGGAGGAGGCACCGATGAACCGCATGAGTCGCGCCACCTGGATCGCCGCCGGCGCCGTCACCCTGCTCGCCGCCCCCGTCCCGGCCATCGCCGCGACCCCGGCCGCCGCCACCACCACCGCCACCGTCACCACCTGCGGCTACTCCAGCCTGCAGGCCGGCCTGGCCACCTACGCCTGCGCCGACGTGACGGGTGACAGCGTCGCGGTCTACGGGAAGATCGGCCTGGCCGGCCCGCCGTCCCCGGGCACCCCGTGGCCGCCGGCGCCGAAGGAGCTGGTGACCCACCTGTCGGCCAACGTGACCGGCGGGGCCTCGCTCGGCACCGTGAACGGCCGCACCGTGTTCCAGGTCTCCACCGTGCGGGTCGACGGCATCTCCAGCACGGTGCCGTGCGGGTCCACCGTGCACGTCTCCTTCGACGTCGAGGGCTTCTGGAGCGGGCAGGTCCCGGCCACGGTCGATGTGCCTGTAGTCTGCTGACGGCTCATCACCATGACTGCCGAGCCCGGGAGTTGGCAGCATCCCGGGCTCGGCTTTCGCATGCCCCGACCCGATCGCGACCGCCCGGCGGAGCGCCCGGTCGGGGCCTTCCGGATTCCGGCGCACCCCGGCGACGCGCGGTGACGACTTGAAGAAATCTTCATCTGTCGCGATGATGCCTACCGGCCGCGGCGGAGATCCCCGCCCGGCCGGACGACCATCCAGCCGGACCCGAGGGAGAGCGCGGACGATGCCGGTGCCGCTGTACCAGGCCAAGGCGGAGTTCTTCCGCACCCTCGGCCACCCCGTACGGATCCGGGTCCTGGAACTGCTCCAGGACGGCCCCCGGCCGGTGCGCGAGCTGCTGGCGGAGATCGAGGTCGAGCCGTCCAACCTCTCCCAGCAGCTCGCGGTGCTGCGCCGCACCCAGCTGGTCACGGCGACCCGTGAGGGCAACACCGTGGTGTACGCGCTCAGCACCCCGGACGTCGCCGAACTGCTGCGCGCGGCCCGCCGGATCCTGACCGAGCTGATCACCGACCAGGGCGCGCTGCTCACCGAGCTGCGCGCCCCCGGCGGTCGGCCCCGCTGAGCCGCGCCCGGCCCGTCCGCCCGATCCGAGGAGAAGCACCACCATGAGCGCCAGCACGAGCGACGACAGCGTGAGCGAGGGCAGTACCAGCGGGAGCGGTACGGGCGGGGACGGTACGAGCGAGGAGAAGCGGCGCCGCAAGGCGATGCTGATCCGCGCGGGCATCTACATCTTCGCCACCCACCTGTTCGCCGGTTTCGTGCTGCTGCTGTTCGCGCTCGGCGGCCGGAAGTAGCGCTCCCGGACCGGGCCGCTCACTGGCGCGCCTCCCGGTCCCGCACGCGGTAGCGGTGGCTGGTGCTGGTCCAGGCCTGCACGCCGGCGACCAGCTCCCGGGTGCCGTCCAGGTACCAGCGCCCGGCCGGGTGGCGGCGCAGCAGGTCGCGGCGCAGCTCCTCGCTCTCCTGCTGCAGCTGCGCCACCCGGGTGCGCACCGCGTGGACCGCCCGGTCGCGGGTGCAGCCGTGGGCCCGCTCGAGGGTGAGCACGGTGTTGAACGCCGTCCCGCCCTGCCGCTCCTCGCGCTTCAGCGAGTAGAGGTCGTTGATCAGCGTGGCGGCGTCGGCGGTGTTGGCGCGCAGCTGGTGCAGCGCGGGTTCCGCGTGCAGCGCGGCCGGGGCGTCGGTGCCGTGGACCCGTTCCATTATGTTCATGAACGGGTAGAGGCAACTGCCGTGCCGGCGCAGCCACATGGTGTCCGTCAGGTCGAGGCCGAGGGCGGGCACGGTGCCGTTGGCGCGGTGGTCGGCCTCGGCGGGGAAGGTGGCCAGGCAGGCCCGCCATTCCCGGGCCGCCCGGGCGCGCCACTCGGGGGACATCGAGGCGGTCTGGCGCTCCCACAACTCCCTCCAGGAGAGCAGTAGTCGACTTTCGGAAGGGCTCCCGCCGCGGGCGCCGTCGAGGACCGCGATCAGCGGGTCGACCACGGCGCGGGCCTGGACGGGGTGGCGGCCGGGCGGGCCGTCGAACCGGTCGTCCAGGATGGTGAACCAGCCCAGCATGTCCACCAGGAGGTCGAGTTCGGTGCCCCGGGCGCGGGGATAGGCGTAGCCGATCAGCTCGTGCAGCGCGTACCCCCGGTAGCGGGGCAGCTCCGCCGGGGTGAGCAGGCCGCGGCGGACCGCCCAGTCGGCGTGCCGGTCGGCGGAGAGGAGCAGGTCGGCACGCGACCGGAGGTCCGCCGGGGCGGCCGGGTCGGCGGGGGCGGTCGCACGGCTGGCGCCGGTGAACGGGCACCGGCCGGACGGCGGCTCACCGGGGGAGGAGGGCACTGTGTCCCCCGGTGAGGAGCCGGTATCACCCTCGCGGGAGGCCGCGGTGGAGCTCCTGCGTGGGGAGCGCGCGCCGCGCGGCGCGAGCCGCACCCGCAGGCCGTGCGCCTGGACCGTCGTCCACACCACCTCGCGGGCCCGGGCACCCGGCACCGCCACCGGCCGCCAGCGCCGCAGGATCGCCGCGGCCGCGACGGTCAGCTCCGCCCAGGCGAAGGCCTCGCCGATGCACTTGTGCTTGCCCGCACCGAACGGCAGGAAGGACGGCCGTCCGGTGCCGCCGGCGTCCTGCCAGCGCTCGGGCCGGAAGCTCAGGGGCTCGGGGTAGCGCAGCGGGTCGCGGTGCAGCGCGGTGAGGCTGTACAGCAGTTCGGTGCCGGCCGGGACGCGGTACGGGCCCAGATCGACCGGAACCCGGGCGGTGCGCATCAGGAAGGCGTTCGGCGCGTGCAGCCGCACCACCTCCTGGGTGACGCTGCGGGTGTACGTGAGCCGGGCCAGCGCCTCGAGGGTGGGGACGGTGCCCGCGGGCAGGTGCTCGTCCAGCTCGGCGAGGATCCGGGCCTCCACCTCGGGGTGGCGCAGCAGCTCGTCCAGCAGCCAGGTGAGCGTGGTGGAGACGGTCTCGGTGCCCGCGCCGAACATGGCGATCGCCTCGGACCGCACGTCGGCCTCGGTGAGCGGGCACCCGCTGGCCGGGTCGGTCGCGGCGCGCAGCAGGGCGGGCAGGGTGCGGCGGCCCTCCTCGGCGCCCGCGGCGCGGCCGTTGACGGCCTGGTCGACCACCCGGTTGAGCACCCGGACGGCGTCGTCGAAGCGCCGGTTGACGGGCAGCGGCAGCCGGGCGAGCGCCGGGCTCGGGTAGAGGGACTGGACGATCTGGCCCTTCACCAGGTCCGGCAGCGCCCGGTGGAAGGCGACGGTGGCGTCCTCGCTGAGCCGGGCGTCGAACAGCGTGCGGGTGACGATCTCCAGCGCCAGGTGGTTCATCTCCTTGGCCACGTCGAGGACCTGCCCGGGGCGCCAGCGTCCGGCCCGCTCCTCGGTGACCTGCTGCATCACGGCCAGGTACTCGCCCATCCGGTCCGGGCCGAAGGCCGGCTGGATGATCCGGCGGCGGTCCCGGTGGGCCTGGCCCTCGGACATCAGCAGGCCGTCGCCGAAGGCCGTCTTGAGGGTGTCCTGGACGGCGCCGCGCGGGCAGTCGTGGGCCAGCGCGACGAGCAGGGTGTGGACCAGCCGGGCGTCGGTGACCACGCAGACGGTGCGCGGGCCGAGGCGGATGCGGACCACCCCGCCGTGGCGGGAGAGCGAACCGAGGAAGCGGAGCGGGTCGCGCAGCAGGGCACCGGCGTGCCCCAGGCCGGGCAGGGCGCCGGGGGCCAGCGGCGGGACGGCGGCGCGGGCCAGCGGGGACGGGCCGGGTGCGGTTCTCGGGGGGACGATCAGCTTCCGCGTCTCGGTCAGCAGGGACATGACACTACCTCTCACCAGAGGGGCCGGTGCGGGCGATGCCGGGTGGCAGCGGCGGGCCGGCCGGGAGCCGGGGGTCCGCCCAGCGCGGGCCCCGCGCGCGCCCCCGGCGGGAGGGCGCACGTTGAACAAACGCGCCGGTTTCCCGAGCGTTGCGCCGAATGTGCGGGGATCACTCCAACGGCCGAGTGGATCGACCCTTTCGTGCGTGCTCGAAACCCGGTGTTGACCTGCGCCGATGCGGCCCTCCGGGCGGTCGGCGGCTCGCCCGCGGGGCAGGGTCTTTGGACCCTCGCCGCACGGGCGTACGAGGGACAGCATGGATGCGAAGAAGGAGGAACCTGATGACCCGTCTGCGCCACCGGCCGGCCCTCGACGTCCGGGTGGAGATCCGCGGTGAGCTGCCCCGCGAGGAGGCCGAGTACGCCCGGGCCCGGGCACTGGCCACCGCCGCGGCGCTCGGCCCCGACACCCACGCGCTGCGACTGCGGCTGACCCGCTCGCGAAACCGCTCGGTGACCCGGCCCGCGCTGGCCCAGGCGGACGTCGAGCTGGCGGGCGTCGGTCCGGTCCGGGTGCAGCTGGCCACCGGCACCGCGCGGGAGTCCGTCGACCTGGTGCTCGGCACACTGGCCGGCCGGGCCGTCCGGCTGCGCGAGCAGGGCGACATCGGCTTCGCCGTCGCGTACGAGAGCGCCTACCGCCCGCAGTTCGCCGACCGTCCGCTCGCCCAGCGGCGGATCGCCCGGCACAAGGCGGTCGTGCTCGCCCGCCGCGGCCCCGAACAGGCCGTGCTCGAACTGCTCGCCCTCGACCGGCGGTTCCACCTCTTCGCGGACGCCGCGACCGGACGGGACGGCCTGGTGCACCGCTGCACGCCGGGCGGCACGGTGGAACTGTGCGCCGCGGGCACCAGCGCGATGCCCCCGCTCGACCTCGCCGAGGCGGCCCGCCGGCTCTGGCTCACCGGCCGCCCGTTCGTCGGCTGGACCGACCCCGGCGACCACCGGGCCCGGGTGCTCTACCGCCGCTTCGACGGCCACTACGGCCTGATAGCGCCGGTATCGGAGGGCCGGATCGGGGCAGGAACCCTGTCGGCACAGGACTGACACCACGACCCGACGACCACACCACCAACTCTCCACGACAGGGGCCGGGACCATGGACTGCGACGAGGTCATGCTGACCGTCCGGATCACCGCCGCCGAGCGCGCGCTGCTGCGCGACCTCGCGCGCGGGCACGGCGGCGACGTCTCCGACGTGGCGGTGGACGGGTTGCTGGAGGTCATCCCCGCGCTGCACGACGACGCCTGCGTCCTGCCGCTGCTACGCGTTCTGGCCAGACCGGCGCCGTTCGCGCTCACGCTCTGGCTGCCCGCGGCGGTCGCGGACCTGCTGCCGCTGCTCGGCGAGCGGCTGGTGCGGACCGGCGGCCCCGCGGCCGGGCCGGCCAGCGCCGCGCTCTCGGCGGCCCTGCGGCTCTGGCTCGGCGGGGACCGGGTCGTCCTGGCGGCCGGGCTGGCCCGGCTGCACGGGGGCTGCGGCACCGGCGCGACGGCGGCGGTACGGCCCTGGGCGGGTGCGGCGGCCTTCGGTGCGGAGCCGGTGAAGGCCGCGGCCTGACCGTCCGGCGATGTGACGGTACGTCGGATCTGACGGTGCGTCGCAGCCTGGCTGGCAATGGCATGTCCGGGGCGGAAAATCCGCTGGTCAGAGCACTGGTCAGCACCTGCCGACGGGTCTAGCATTCCGTCACGGCCGACGGAGTCGCACGCCCCGGGACTCCGGCCGGGTGGCCGCCACCACCTCCTGCCGGGGAGCGCCCGCCCCCCTGCTCGCGCTCCCCGGCTCCGCCCCCCTGCCCGCTCCCCGGCTCCGCCCTGCGCGGTTGCGCCTTGCGCCCAGGGCCGGTTCGGCGTCCCCGGCCGCCACTCGATCGAACGGCCCGGGGATTTTCGCAAGAGGTTTCTGTTATTCCCGCTCGCCCCTCCCGCTCTCCGGAGTGTCGGAAGGCCCGAGCCCCTCCGTCGCAGGGGCACGGGCCGTCGCGCGAGGAGAGGAACGCGATGGGACACCGGAGCAGCGGGCCGCGCCGGCGCCGCCGGCCCACCCGCAGGGCGCCCTGGCCGCCGCGACCCCGCCCCCGGCCCCGCCCCCGCCCCCGGGGAGGACCGGCTCCCGAGGCGGCCATCAGTCAGATCACGCCGAATTCCGCCGACCCGGGCCGCCGCGCCGTGCTTGGCGGCACGGCGGCCCCGGTTCGGCGCACCACCCGGCTGCCGCACCCCGAAGCGGCCGCGCGGACGTGTCAACTCGCCGCTGACGGAGGCGGGTTCACCCTCGACGCGGGTGGCGGCCGGAGTCTCCGCAGTCGAACGGCGGCCTCTCTTACCAGAACTGTTCGTTGCTGAAGTCCTCGTGTGCCGAACGGGGTAAGGCTGTTCCTGTGAGCCCGTAAAACCGGTCGGCCCGTACGCCGGCCGCACCCTCCGACCCGAGCCGCCGACGCCCGCGGACCCCAAGACCCGCAGGCCCGAAGGTCCGTCGCGCCGGGACCGGCCGCCGCCCACCCAGTGGCGGGCCGTTCCCGGCGCCGGCCGTTCCCAGCGTCCCTGCCCCCACACCGCCCCGAGGACCCTCCCGTATGCGAACCCGCCCCCACCTCAGCGCCCTCGCCCTCGCCGCGGCGGCCCTGCTCGCCGCCGCCGCACCCGCCGCCGCCCACGGCGAGAGCGTCCACCTGGACGTCACCGGCCAGCAGAACGGTCGCGTCAGCACCGTCGCCACCTGGGAGAACGACCACGACCCGGTGACCGGGGAGTTCGCCGGCACGCTCTCCGCGACGGCCACCGACGGGCGCGCCGTCGGCCCCTGGCGCCTGGTCACCGCCCCCGGCCGTCCCGGGACGTACACCACCCGGGAGATCCTGCCCGTCGGGCACTGGCGGGTGACGGTGGACTGCTCTTCCCCCGCCCCCGGGCACGGCGAGGGCGAGCTCGACATCGACACCGCGGTGGTCACCGACCCGGTGCCCGCGGGGACGGGGGGCCCGCCGCTCGCCGAGGCCCAGCCGGGGGACGGCTCGCCACGCTCCGCCGAGGTGACCCCCGCCCCGCTCCGGGAGACCACCGCCGGGACGGGGACCACCGCGGCCCCCGTCTCCGCCCGGGAGGCCGCGCCCGGCCGCGTCCACGCGACCACCTCCGACGCCACCGCCTGGGCGGCCATCGGCACCGCCTGCGCGGCCGTCGTCCTGGTCGCCACCGGCCTCTGGCTGCGCCGCCACCGCGGCTGAGCCGCCCGGCGACGGCCGGCCGTCGCCGGGGGAGCGGCCCCGTCGTGGAACCGGCCGGGTGCGAACCGACGTCCCTTCCGGTCACCGGGCGCCACCGGGCGCCCGGACGACCGCAAGGGAGCGCTCGCGCATGAAGAAGGTCCTGATCACCGGCGGCGCGGGATTCATCGGCAGCACCGTCGCCTCCGCCCTGCTCGACCGGGGGATCACCCCGGTCGTGCTGGACGACCTCTCCCGGGGGCGGACCGAGTTCGTCGCGGACCGGCTCTTCTACCGGGGCGACATCGCCGACGCGGCCCTGCTCGACCGGATCTTCGCCGAGCACCCCGACATCGACGCCACCGTGCACTGCGCCGCGAAGATCGTCGTACCGGAGTCCGTGGCCAAGCCGCTGTACTACTACCGGGAGAACGTCGCCAAGACGGTCGAACTCCTGGACGCCCTCCAGCGCCACGGCTGCACCCGGGTCGTCTTCAGCAGCTCCGCCTCGATCTACGCCCCCACCGCCGACGCCCGGGTCGACGAGAGCAGCCCGGTCGACGCCGGCAGCCCGTACGCGCGCACCAAGCAGATGATGGAGCAGGTCCTCCAGGACTGGACCCGGGGCGAGGGTGCCGAGCGCCAACGCGTCATCGCCCTGCGCTACTTCAACCCGATCGGCGCCGACCCGCAGCTGCGCACCGGCCTCCAGGACCTCCGGCCCACCCACGCCCTCGGCAAGCTGATCGAGGCGCACACCACCGGCACCCCGTTCACCGTGACCGGCACCGACTGGGCGACCCGCGACGGCTCCGGCATCCGCGACTACGTCCATGTCCAGGACCTCGCCGAGGCGCACGTCGCGGCGCTGCTCCGGTTCGACGAGGTGATCGCGCCGGGCGTGGCGGACCGCTACCGGGTGATCAACGTCGGCACCGGCGACGGGACCACCGTGCGGGAGCTGATCGCCGCCTTCGAACAGGCCGTCGGCGCCAGTCTCGAGGTGCGGGAGGCCGGGCCGCGGCCCGGGGACGTGATCGGCTGCTACGCCGTCGTGGACACCGCGCGGGACCTGCTCGGCTGGCAGCCGCGGCGCGGCATCGCCGAGGGGGTCGCCGACGCGCTGGCCTGGCGGAGGGTCTGGTCCGCCCGGATCGCCGTCAGCTGACCGCCCGGAGGCGCTACTTCACGGCCTCGCCGGACTTCGACCAGTTGTCCCGCAGGCGGTCGAGGTAGGACTGCGCCTGGGAGCCGATCTTGACGCCCCGGGCGAAGGCCAGCATGTTGCCCGCGCCCGCGTTGTAGCCGAGGGCGACCAGTTCGTCCCGGCTGAGCGACACGCCCGGGCGCGCGGGCAGTTGGGCGGCGAGGTCGTGCAGGTGCCAGGCGGCCGCCTGGACGGCCAGGTCCCGGTCGTCCGGGAGCTCCTCCCACTGCCGGGAGGCGAAGGGGCGGCCGGGCTTGGTGTCGTCGAAGGCGGCCCGGTGCATGTTGGCGATGCCGAAGGAGGCGTCCGGTTTGCCGCGCTGCCAGGCCCGTTCGAGTTCGGGGTCGTGCGGCTTGTACGACTCGTTGTAGAGGATCGCCATCAGCAGCTGCGGGTTGACCCCGGCCTCGGTGGCGTACCGGCGGACCGGCTCCGCGTAGTCGGCCGGGTCGTAGCGGCCCGAGGGCTTCGAGGGCTTCGCGGAGCCGCCGGCCGACGGCGCGCCGCCGGACCCGGGGACGGACGGGGCGGCGGCGGTCGGGGAGGGGTCGGCGGAGGCCGCGCCGTCGTGGTCGTTGCCGCGCAGGAGGCCCAGCCCGACCACGACCGCGACGGTGAGCACCAGCCACTGCCCCCAGCCCGGCCCCTTCTTCTCCTCGCTCACCGCTGCCGCCCCTCCCCGTTCGCCCGTGCGGTCGTTCGACCGTCGTGCGGCCGATCGTGTCCTGCGGCAGGTTACTCGGCGGGCTTCTGGTCGCCGTCGAGGTTGCGCAGGAAGTCCTTCGCCTTCTCGACGCCGGTGTCGATCTGCCCGCTGTACTTGCCGTCCGTGCGGTCGTCGATCGCGTCGCCGACCTTGTCCAGGCCCTGCCCGATCACGTCGCCGTGGTCACGGGCGAGGTCGGTGGCCTTGCCCGCGAGGTTCTTCAGACTCTCAAACATGGTGACGCTCTGCTCCTCTGATGCGTTCCTGATGGTGTGCCGACGTGGCGGGGATCATGACCATCCTAACGACGGTCCACCAGGCGGTCGGTCGCTGCCGGGTGGCAGCGGATGACTTTGCTGAAATGGGTTTTGTATGCTCCAGCCCAACCTCTACAGCAATGTAGAGGCTTGGTCCCCACCAGGACGTCACCAGGGCGCCGCCAGGGCCCCGGCAGGACCGACGGCGTCCCGGCACGCGCGGTGGTGCGATCGCGCCGCCGCAGCCGCAACGATCGAGGGAAGTGCGCATGGCCGGTCAGCGGGCGAGAACGCCGTACCAGGACGCGGGGCCCCGCACCGAGGACCGCGCCCTGCCCGCCCAGCGCTCCTGGCCGGCCGGTGCGGGAGCCGCAGGCGCCCCCGGGAGGCGCGCGGACACCGCGGCGCCCCGGCAGGTCCGGTCGCCGCGCCCCGGGGCGGCCCGCCGCAGGCAGCAGGCGCGCCGGCGCGGCGGGACGGCGGCCGCGTTCTCGGCGGTCGGGCTGCCGCTGCTCGGAGCGGTCGCGGACGAACTCGACGGGCCGGGCGTCGGCCTCCTGTTCGCGGTGGGCTCGGTGCTCGGGACGGCGGCCGCGGCGCTGCTCTGCAGCCGCACCGGCCGGTGGTGGGTGGTGACGGCCGCTCCGGTCGTGGTGCTGCTCACCGCCTCGGGCGTCGAGTACCTGGCGCACCCCGGGAAGTACCAGGGGAGGAACCTCGGCACCGGCGCACTGCGCTGGGTGGTCGGGGCGTTCCCGGTGATGGCCGCGGCCGTGGCGGTGGCGCTCGTCGTGGTCGCGGTCCGTGTCACGGCGGCCCGCCGCCGGGCGGTGCCGGAGCGCCGGCGGACCGGCAGGACGGCTGTCCCGGCCGGAAGGGGCCGCCGTGGCTGAGCGCGGCAACAGCCGTACCGGCGGCCGCGGCCAACACGGGCAGCGCGGTCTGCGCGGCCGGCGCGGCTACGACCCGCGCCGCGCCGCCGCCCCGCTGACCGTCGCCGGGCGCACCCTGGCCTGCACCGTCTCGGTCGCGGTGCTCGGCGCCAGTGGCTTCACCTGGTACGAGTACCGCAGCCTGGACGACGGCATGATCAAGTCCACCGCGCTGAGCGAGGCCAGGAAGAACGCCCCGCCGCACCTCGACAAGTCCGTCAACCTGCTGCTGATCGGCCTGGACAGCCGCAAGGACATGGACGGCAACGACCTGCCCCGGCAGTTCGTGGAGGACGAACTGCACGCCGGCTCCAGCGAGATCGGCGGGTACAACACCAACGCCCTGATCGTGCTGCACATCCCGGCCAACGGCGGCAAGGTCACCGCGCTCTCCGTCCCGCGCGACGACTACGTGCAGACCGTCGGCGCGGACGGGAAGATGCACAAGATCAAGGAGGCGTACGGCATCGCCAAGGAGGCCGCCGAGCAGAAGCTGGCGGGCAAGGGGCTCTCCAAGGCGGCGCTGGAACGGCAGAGCCGCGAGGCCGGCCGCTCGGCCACCATCCGGACCGTGCAGAGCTTCCTGGACGTCCCGATCGACCACTTCGCGGAGGTGAACCTGATCGGCTTCTACGACATCGCCAAGGCGGTCGAGCCGGTCCAGGTCTGCCTCAACCACCCCGTGGACGACCCGATCATCGCCCGGACCGCCACTCATGAGGGCGGCGGCACCGGCCTCAAGCTCCCGGCCGGGATCAGCTCCCTCGACGCCGCGCAGGCGCTCTCCTTCGTCCGCCAGCGCCACCACCTCACCAACGGCGACCTCGACCGCACCCACCGGCAGCAGGCGTTCCTCTCCTCCGTCGAGTACCGGCTCAAGCAGCAGGGCATTCTGAACGACCTCGGGCAGATGCAGAAGCTGTTCGCGGTGGTGAAGAAGGACGTGGTCATCGACAACGAGTGGAACATCCTCGACTTCGCCCAGCAGGCGCCCAACCTGACCGGCGGCAACGTGGAGTTCAACACCCTGCCGATCAGCGGCTTCAAGACGGTCGGCGGGCAGGAGGTCAACACCGTCAACCCGGACCTGATCAGGAAGATCGTCCGGCAGCTCTTCAAGCACGAGCCGGCGCCGGCCGTCCCCGCCGTCGTGCCCGTCGCGCCGTCCGGGGACGCGCCGGGCGACCCGGCCCCGTCGCCCTCCGCGACCCCGGCGCCGAGCGCGACGCCCAAGGCGGTGGTCGACATCAACGCGGTCGCGGGGGCTGGGGCGGCGGCCAACGAGTCCCGGGCGCTGGCCGAACTCGGCTACCAGACGGGCCGGATCGGCGACGCCCCGGCCAGGACCCGGGCCACCGCGGTCGGGTACGGAGCCGGGGCCAAGGCCGAGGCGCAGCGCCTCGCCGCCCGCTACGGGGTGAACGCGGTCTTCTCGTCGGGGATCCCCGCGGGACGCGTCCTGCTCACCCTCGCCGTCTCCCGCACCCCGAGCCCGACGGCCGTGCCGTCGGCCGCGCCGGGTGAGACCTCCGCCGACTCGGCGGCGGGGCTGCCGATGCAGGGGCCGGCGGTGAAGGCGGGCGGGATCCCGTGCGTGGACTGAAGCCCCTGCGGCGGCGGGGAGTTCAGCCCCGGCCGGGGCTGGTGTCCCGGAGCGGCTGCCGGGTCGAGGACCTCGACGTACTCGATCCGCCCGCCGACGACGTCCGGGACGAGCATGCCGTGGGCCGGCGGGAGCGGGACGCACCGGTGGTCCGGGTCGTAGGGCCGGCCGTCCGGGTGCGGTTCCGTCACGGGCGTGCTGCCGTCACGGGCGCGGTGCCTTCACGCCGTGGACGGCGGCGTACTCGGCGGCGAGCCAGGGGCCCAGGTCGTCGACGAGCACGGTGAGGGCGGCCCGGTCGGGGGTGCGGCCGCGGGCGAGGGCGGTGGCCAGGCGCGCTTGGGCGGCGCGCTCGGGGTAGTAGCCGGCGAATATCTCGGCGGAGGCGGCGAGGTCGCTGGTCCAGCCGCCCCAGCGGGGCATGACCAGGGTGAGGCAGGTGCGGACGAGGCGGCGGGAGACGGCGCGGGTGAGGCCGCGCAGTTCGGCCTCCGTGGTGGCGGCGGCCAGGCGCTCGTGCCAGAGCGGGAGGACCAGGGCCAGGTCGCCGTTGGTCTCCCGGGCGAGCAGCGAGGTGGGGCGGTAGCGGGGGAGCCGGGCGGCGAGGTCCTCGCCGAGCAGCGGGGTGCAGAGGCAGGCGACGAACCAGCCGAGGTCGTGGCGTTCGAGCTCGCTCAGCAGGGTGTCCGTGCCGGCCAGCACCACGCCGACCCCGTTCACCTGCGCGAACTCCCCGTCGAGCGCGGCTTCGAGGGCGTCGGCCTCCGCCCGGTCCGCGGCGGTGGGTTCGTGGCGCAGGGCGAGCAGCAGGTCGAGGTCGGAGACGCCGGGGGTGGCGGTGCCGCGCGGGAGGCTGCCGTAGAGGTAGGCGCTGTGCAGCCGGTCGGGGGCGAAGGCCGCGGCGATCCGCTCCCGGGCCGCGGCGACCACCGGCGCGAACGCCGGCGGCACGCGGTCGAGCGAGCCCTCCCGTGCGATGTACCCGTCCCGGTCCAGCCCCTGAATCGTGGTCATGGGGGCACTCTGCCCCACCGCGGTCGGCCCTGACCAGCGAATATCCCTCGGCCCGGCCGATTGTCAGTGCCGTGTGCAAGCATCCGTCGCACACGAACACGAACGGCGTGAGGGGATCGGCATGGGCACCTGGGACATCGGGCACTTCGACAACGACTCGGCGGCGGACTTCTGCGGCGGACTGGACGACGCGGCGCCGGGCGAGCGGGAGGCGCTGCTCCGGTCGGCGCTGCTGTACGCCGTCCGGGCGGAGGAGTTCCTGGACTCGGACGAGGCGGTGGAGGCGGTCGCCTCCGCCGCGCTGGTGGCGGCGCAGTGCCCGGGCGGGGCGGCGGTGACCAGCGCCTACGGGCCCAAGGAGCCGGTCCCGCCGCTCTCCGCCGAGCTGCGCCCGCTCGCGGTGGCGGCGCTCGACCGGGTGGTCGCGGAGGAGTCGGAGCTCGCGGAGCTGTGGGACGAGTCGGGGGAGGCGGCGGCCTGGCGCGAGGGCATACGGACGCTGCGGGAGGTCCTCGCCGCGGCGTCGTCGGCGGAGGCGCCGGTGGCGGACGCGTAGGCGGCGGGGCCGATGGCCGATCGGCCGTCAGCGGCGGGCCGCCGTCCACCAGTAGCCGAGCGCGGTGAGGCTGGTGGCGGCGCCGAGCAGGCAGACGGCCGTCCAGCCGCCGTGGTCGTAGACGACGGTGGACAGGATCGCGCCCGCGCCGCACCCGGCGGAGTAGAGCAGCATGTAGCCGGCGGTCAGGCGGCTCTGCGCCTCCGGGCGGACCTGGTAGAGGAGGTGCTGGTTGGCGACGTGGACGGACTGCAGGCCGTAGTCGATCACCACCATGGCGAGCACCAGCCACCAGACCGAGTGCGGCAGCAGCGCGGCCGGGAGCCAGCCGACCAGCATGGCCAGCAGGCCGATGCCGGCGGTGCGTTCGGCCCGGCCGCGGTCGGCCTGGCGGCCGGCGTACCCGGCGCCGAGCGCTCCGGCGGCGCCGGCCAGGCCGAAGAGCCCGATCTGGGTGTGGCTGAGGTTGAAGGGAGGCGCGGCGAGCGGGAGCACCATCGGGGTGAGCAGCACGGTGACGGAGGTGAAGCCGAGCAGCGCGAGGACGGCCCGGACCCGGAGCACGCGCTCCTGGGCGAAGAGCGTGAACACCGAGCCGACCAGCCGCGGGTAGCCGATCCGCTCGGCCGCCCGGTGCCGCTCGGACGGGACGGCGGCCGCGACGGCGAGGGCCATGGCGGCGGTGGCGACGGCGGAGACGACGTAGACGGCGCGCCAGCCGGCCAGGTCGCCGATGGTCCCGGCGACGGTGCGGGCGAGCAGGATGCCGACCACGATGCCGCTGGTCACGGTGCCGACCACCCGCCCCTGGTCGCCCGGGGCGGCGAGTTGGGCGGAGTAGGCGACGACCACCTGGGCGACGACGGCGAGGACGCCGACGGCGGCCATCGCGAGGAGCAGCAGCGGAGCGGAGGGGGCGAGTGCGACGGCGAGGAGGGCGAGGACGGACAGGCCGAGCTGGGAGGTGATCAGGGTGCGGCGGTTGACGTGGTCGCCGAGCGGCACGAGCAGGAGCAGGCCGAGGGCGTAGCCCGTCTGGGTGAGGGTGCCGACCAGGCCGATGGTCGCCGGGGCGATGCCGTAGTCCCGGGCGATCAGGTCGAGCAGTGGCTGCGAGTAGTAGACGTTGGCCACGGCGAGGCCGCAGGCGACGGAGAGCAGCCAGGCGACGGCCGGTGACAGGCCGCGCGGCGGAGCCCCGGTGGGGGTGTCGGCCGGGGCTTTGGCCAGGGCGTCGGCGGTCGGGTCGGCGGCGGTCGGGTCCTCGGCGGATGCGCGGGTGGGTGAGGTCATGGGCGGGACTCCCTCGAAGGGGCATGGTGGTTTCAAAGTGCTACCGCGACACCATGGCATACCCTGGTTTTAATAAGCAACCATGCTCTGATCGGTACGCTGGGCGCCGACCGGTGAGAGCTGAGAGGTGGGAGAAGTGCCGAAACGCACCACGCACGAGGAATCGGCCTGCCCGGTCGCCCGTCCGCTCGACGTCGTCGGCGACGGCTGGACGCTGCTGATCGTCCGTGACGCCTTCGACGGACTGCGCCGCTTCGGGCAGTTCCAGAAGAACCTCGGCCTGGCCAAGAACATCCTGTCCTCCCGCCTGGCCGGCCTGGTCGCCAACGGCGTGTTCGAGCTCGCGCCGGCCGCCGACGGCAGCCCGTACCAGGAGTACGTGCTCACCGAGAAGGGCCGTGCGCTGTTCCCGGTGATCACGGCGCTGCGGCAGTGGGGCGACCAGTGGTTCTTCGAGGAGGGCGAGCCCCGGGCGCGTCTGGTGGACCGCGAGTCCGGTGCGCCCGTCGCGCCGGTCGAGGTGCGCTCGGCGGACGGCCGGGTGCTCGGGCCCGAGGACGCGAAGGTGCTGCTGCCCTGAGGTCCGTGCCCTGAGATGTGCCGCTGCCACCGGCCGGGTGAGGGTCGATGGCAGCGGGGCGGAGTGGGGCGTGCGCCGGGTCAGCTCGGCGTGGCGGCACTCGCGGTCGGGCAGGGCGGCAGGGTGGACGGCGCGGTGCTCGCGCAGGTCGCGGTCGGCGCCTGGGCGGTGGTGGTCGTCGCCGTGGTCCCGGTTGCCGTCGTGGCGGCGGTGGTCGTCGTCGCGGGGGAGGGCGTCCTGGTGACCGGTGTCGGCGTCTGTGTCTGGGTCTGCGTCGGTGTGCCGGTGGTCACCGTGGACGGGGGCGGGGTGCTGGTCGTCGTGGCCGTCCCCGGCGGCTGACCCGAGCTGGTCGGGGACGTGGCTCCGGGGGTCGTCGGGCCCGAGGAGGTGACTCCGGCGCCTGTGGAGCCCGAGGGGGTGGCACCCGAACTCGTCGGCGTGCCGGGCGAGGTCGTGCCGGGGGAGGTCGAGGAGGTGGCCGAGGGTGTGGACGGCGTCCACGGGCCCGGCGGCGGGATGCCGGGCACCAGGGGCCCCTTCGGCGGTTCGGCCGGTCGGTCCACGACCTCGACCCGCCCGGTCATCCGGGAGAACCACCCGCCGGTCTCGACGTTCACCAGGATGATCTCGGTCACCGGTCGGGCTGCCGGCACCACGATGATCAGCGTGGACGGCTGGAAGCCCGCCCAGGCCTTCCCGGTGTACCTCGCGTTGCTCACCAGCGCCGGCGGCTTCAGCGGGTTGCCGCAGGAGCAGCGCACCCGGGGCACGCCCTGGGCGTCCACCAGGACGGCGGTGCCCGCCTCCAGTGCGGACTGGTACTCGACCACCGCGCCGCTCTTGTAGGTGTGGTTGGTCACCCGGGTGTCCACCCGCAGGTAGGCGGAGGTCAGCGAGCGCAGGTAGCCGGGGACGTCGGCCTGCGCGATGCTGGCGGCGGAGGCCCAGGCGCGCCCGGTGTCCCCGGTCGAGAGCATCCCGACCAGGCGCTCGGTGTCGCAGCTCGGCTTGCCCATCGACCCGGCGTACAGCCCGGCCGAGCTGCCCTCGACGCTGTGGAGCGCGGTTGGCGAACCGCTCCGGGACGAGGCGCCGCCCGGGTGCTGCGCCGTCGGGGTGACGGTCGGGGCGGGGGTCGGGACGGCGGAGCCGGGTGCGGGGGCGCTCACCCCCTGGGTCTCCACCGACGGGGTGAACGGGTCCGGCCCGGGATCGGCCGGGGCCTGCAGGGCGACCTCGTTCGCGGTCGGCACGGCCGGGTGGTTGCCGCCCTGGTTGTTGACGATCAGCACGGTGGCCACCACGGCCACCGCCACCGTGCCCGCCGCCAGCGCCAGCCCCTTCCCGGAGCGCCACCACGGCGTGCGCGCCCCGCGTCCGGGCCCGCCGGACGACGGCCCGCCGGGCCCGCCCGTGCCGCCCGGTCCGGACGGCCCGCCCGGCCCGCTCGCACCGCCGGGACCACTCGCACTCCCGGCGCCACCCGCCCCGGCGGCCCCGGACGGGCCCGAGGGCGGAGGGGGCGTGGACGGCGGACCGGCCGTACCGCCGCCGGACGGTCGACCGGCCAACGGCCCGGACGGGGGACCGGACGGCGGACCGTGCGGAGGTTCACCGGGCCTGCCGGGCAGGCCGGACGGAGGCGGTTGGGAGGTCATCGAGGCTCCGTTTCGCAGGCGGTCGGCCGACCGGGGCCGGCTCGGGAGGCTCCTGCCAGTGGCTTCCCTTTCTCCCCCGTTGCCCCGTTCGCCGCAACAGCAGGTGCCGGGGCGTCGCCGAGCGTGCCCGCCGACCGTCGGCCACCCTGGAAACCCGGCCGGAACCCGGCCGGAACCCGGCCGGGAGTCGACCGGACGTAGAACGGGCGTAGAACGGGCGTAGATCGGAGATCGATCGCGCCGCGCCCGGGCCGGACCCCTGTGCACCCCGCGAGCGACGAGGAGGCGGCATGCAGCAGCCCACCACCCGGGCCGCGGGCCCGCCCGGCGCCGTACGCGGCTGGCTGGACGCGCTCGCCGTGGTGCTGGCCGGGCTGGTCGCGATGGCGGCGGTGGCCGCGCTCGGTCTCTGGCTGGCCGGCGCCGACGACCTCCCGGATGGCGGCTTCCCCGCCGTGCTGGCCGCGACGCTCGCGCTCGCCGTCGGCGGCACTGTCGAACTCGACGGCGGCGCCGGGGACTTCGCGGCGGTCGGGGCCGGGATCAGCGCGATGCCGCTGAGCGTCTCGGTGGTCGGCGCGGTCGCGATGGCCGAGGTGTTCCTGCGCCAGCTGCGCTTCCGCGCGGTCGCGGGCGGCGGTGAGCTGCTCGGGCGGATCGGCCGGACGGTGCTGCTCTGGGTGCTCGCCCTGGTGCTGCTCACCCTCGGCGCCCGGCACAGCTTCGTCGTCCCGCTCGGCGGCGACCTGGCCCAGTCGATCGGCGGCGCGCTCGGGCTGACCCCGGAGCTCGGCTTCCGCGCGGACGGCCCGACCACCGTGGGCATCGGGCTGGCCTGGCTGCTGGTGGTGTTCGCGGTCACCTTCGCGGTGTCCCGGCGGGCCCCGCTGCCGCCCGCCCTGGTGCGCTACCAACTCGCCGTCCGCCCGCCCGCGTTCGCGCTCTGGCTGGTCCTGCTGGCGTACCTGGCGATCGGTGCGGTGGCCGGGGTGCTGACCGCGGTCGTGCACGGGAACCCCCGGCAGACCCTGGCCGTGGTGCTGCTCGCGCTGCCCGACCTGGTCTGGCTGGCCTTCGGCATCGGGCTCGGCGCCACGTGGCACGGGCGGCTGGTCGGCGGGCTCGGCCTGCCCGTCCCCAAGCCGCTCAGCGCGGTGCTGCGCACCCCCGGGGGCGGGCCGGCGACCATCGACCTCGGCGCCCTCGCGGAGCAGGACGCCCGCAGCTGGTGGCTGCTGCCGTTGGCCGCCGTCCTGTTGCTCGCCGCCGCCTTCCTGGCGGCCCGCCGCGCGCCGCGCACCGTCCGGCTCTGGCGGCACGCCGTCCGGTTCGCGCTCGCCACCGCCGTCACCGTGCTGCTGGTGGGTCTGTGGACCCGGGTGGACGCCGACTACGGGCTCTCCGTGCTCGGTGTCGGCCTCGGCCAGGGCGGCCTGGGCGACCTGCTGGGCGCCGTGCTCGGCGGCGGCAACCCGCTGGCCGGGCTGGGCGGCGGGAGCCTCACCCTGCGCCCGGTGCTCTGGACGGCGGTGCCGCTCGCGGCGGGCTGGGGGCTGCTGACCGGCGCGCTCGGCGCCCTGCTCGCCACCCGGGTGCGGCACCGCGGCGAGGTACCGGCGGACGCCGAGTGACAGGTGCGGGGGGCGTGGCCCGGCTCAGAACAGCCGGTGGCCCCGCACCCACATGGTCTTGCGGCCGTCGGCCCGGATGAGCCGGAGTTTCCCGATGCCGTCGTGGATGCCCGCACTGAGCAGCAGCGACGGTCCGACGACCACGCCCGCGGCGGCCAGCGTGAAGAGCAGACCGATGTTGTCGACGGCCTGGTCGTCGCCCTCCTCGACGGTCCGGCCGCCCAGCTGGACCAGCATCGGGACGAGGGCCAGCAGCGAGAGCACCAGCAGCCAGCCCACCGTCCGGTGGACCAGCCGCTTGACCCGCGCCCTGGTGGCGGTCTCCACCCGGACGGAGAAGGAACGCCGGCAGCGCGGGCAGATGACGCCGATCTCCTTGTTGCCGCCGGTGGGCCGGGGCGAGCCGCCCTCCGGCAGGTGTGCGACGCTCCAGCTGACCTTCGTCGAGGTGAGGCCCTGCTGGACGCTCACCCGACAGCCGAGGCCGACGACGTACCGGTCGGTGATCGGGATCTTCGCCACTGCTGCCACCCCCAGCCGCCGCGACCGTCGCGGGGTAGGCGGAGTTTAGCCGCACGCCTGAAGAGATGGTGATGAAACGTCAGAAAGCCTCCGTCAGAAGGATGATCGCCGCCGGGACGGCCTGGCCGAGTGCACCGCGCCACAGCTTCGGCTCCGAGGTGAACAGGGTGATCCCGCCCGCGACCATGAACGCGGCGACGTAGAGCACCACCGCCCGCCCGGCCCCCGGGTGTCCGGTGTGCAGCAGGACCAGGCCGGCGACCAGGCCGAGGGCCAGGAAGAGGTTGTAGAAGCCCACGTTGACGCGCCACAGCCGGACCTCCGGGGCGTCCGCCGTGCTGCCGGTCAGCACGCGGCGCACCCGCGGGTGCCCGTACAGGAAGCTCTCCAGCGGCCAGACGATCAGGTGGATCGCCGCGGCGACCACGGCGAAGACCTGGCTCACGGCGTTCATGACGGACGGCTCCCTGCGGGCGGCGACGGCGGCGGGTGGACGACCGGTGCGGCCCAGGCGGGCGGCCCGGGCACCGAGCGCGGGTCAGGGGCGAGCGCCGGGACGACCCGGGTGGGCGGCCCGTCGGCGCGCCACGGTTCCGGCGCGGCGGCGGTGCTCGCCGCGCGCAGCTCGGCGACGAAGTCCAGGCAGTTCGGGTACCGCTCCCCGGGCGTCTTGGCCAGCGCCCGGGCGACCACCGCCCCGACGGCGGCCGGCAGGTCGGGCCGGTGGTCGCGCAGTGCGGGCGGAGGGTCGTTGAGGTGCGCCCAGAGCAGCGCGAGGTCGCTCTCCCGGCGGAACGGCGGGGCGCCCGCGAGCATCTCGAAGACCACGCAGCCGAGGCCGTACTGGTCGCAGCGCCCGTCCAGCGGCCTGCCGGAGATCTGCTCGGGCGCCGCGTAGTCGAGCGTGCCGACGATCTGGCCGACGGTGGTCAGCCCGCTGAGCGAGAGGGACTTCTTGGTCAGGCCGAAGTCCGCCAGGTACAGGTGCTCGGGGTGCTCGCTGTCCGTCCCGGCGGCGACCAGGACGTTGCCCGGCTTGACGTCCCGGTGCACCAGGCCGTGGTCGTGCGCGGCGTCCAGTGCCGAGGCGATCTGGAGGGCGAACCGGACGGCCCGCCCGACCGGGAACGGGCCGGAGCGGTTGATCAGGGCGCGCAGGTCGCCGCCCTCCACGTAGCGCATCGCGAGGTACAGGATGCCGTCCTGCTCGCCCGCTTCGAACACCGGGATGATGTGCGGGTGGTCGATCGCGGCGGCGGCCTCCGACTCGTGCATGAACCGCTGCCGGAACACCTCGTTGCGGGCCAGCTCGGGGGCGAGCAGCTTGACCGCGACGGTCCGGCCGAGCCGCAGGTCCTTGGCCCGGTAGACCACGGCCATGCCGCCGCGCCCGATCTCGTTCTCCAGCCGGTAGCCGGCGACCCGCCGCCCGACCAGCCCGGCGGGCAGACCGGTGGCGTCCCGCTCGGTGGCGTCCCGCTTGGCGGCGTCGCGCTCGGGGACATCCCGCTTGGCGGCCTCGCGTGCGGCGGACGGCCGCTCGACGCCGTCGCGCTCGGCGGAGGTCACGGCTCACCGGTCCGGGTGGGGGCGGACGGGCCCTCCGCGGACGGGCCGTGCGCGGGCGAGGGCGCGGGCGAGGGGCTGGGCCGGTCGGTGGCCGCGTACGTCTGGAGCTGGAGCCCGTCGCCGTAGCACCAGCGGTCGTGCACCGGGTCGAACAGCCAGACCGCCTCGCCGTCCACCACCAGGCCGATCCGCAGGCCCCGGGTGCGCTCCCGGAAGGCCCCCAGGTCGAGGGCGCCACCGGCGAGGTCCTCCAGCAGGGCGCGGTAGCGGTCGAGTGCGCCCCCGGCCTCGGCGAGCGCCGGTCGCGGGTCGGCGGTCCGCGCGGGCGGGCCGCCGGCGGCGGGCGGTGGCTGCGGCAGCGCGACCAGCAGGCGGCCGTCCACCCAGGCGGTCCAGCCGTTGGAGCAGAGGATCCGCGCCCAGTCGCCCCGGCGGTCGAGCAGTTGCAGCGGCAGCAGCGCGTCGAGCCGGGCGTCGGGCCGGGCCGGGTCGGGTGCCGCCCAGGAGGCCATCCCGTCCGGCGGGGCGACGTGGGTGGGGCGGAACGCGAACTCGTCCATGCGGCGGTCGCCCTTCCGCTAGCGCCGCATGATGCTCGGCTCGTGCCGCCGCAGCAGGGCCAGCACCACCAGGCCGTACAGCAGCGAGAGCGCGGGCAGCAGCGCGATGCCCACCAGCCAGCCGGTGCGCTGGTGCCGGAACATCGGGTCGGCGGTGATCGCGTTCGGGAAGATGCCGTGCAGCTCGACGGTGCGCGCCATCGCCGACAGGCCCCAGCGCGACGGGACCAGCCAGGCGAACTGCTCCAGCCCCGGGACGCCGTGCAGCTTGAGCATCAGGCCGCTGAAGACGATCTGCACCACCGAGAGGAGCACCAGCAGCGGCATGGTGGCCTCCTCCTTGCCCACCAGCGCCGAGACCACCAGGCCGAGCATCATCGCCGAGAAGGCGAGCAGCGCGACCGCGAGGATCAGTTCGGGCAGCTGCGGCATCACCACCCCGGTCGGCACCGCGAAGGAGAGGTCCACCCCGGCCAGGCCGACCACGGTCAGCACCGCGGCCTGGGCCACCGTGACGGTGCCGAGCACCACCACCTTGGAGACCAGGTAGGCCGATCTGGACAGCCCGACCACCCGCTCCCGCCGGTAGATCGCGCGCTCCTTGACCAGTTCGCGCACCGAGTTGGCGGCGCCGGTGAGCAGCCCGCCGATGCAGAGCGTGAGCAGGCAGTTGACGGCGTTGTCGGGGGAGAGCCGGGAGCCGGCCATCGCCCGGCACATCAGGCCGATCACGAAGGGCAGCACCACCATGATGGTGAGGAAGAGCCGGTCGGCGGCCAGCACCGCGGTGTACCGGCGTACCAGGGTGCCCAGTTGGGAGAACCAGCCCTGCGGCTTGTCCCAGTCGATCACGGGAGCGGCGGGAGCGGCGGGAGGGGCGGGCATGGCCGACGCGGCGGGCCCGTGCGGGGTCGGGTGCGGATGGGGGTGCGGACGGGGCGACGGCGTCGGCCCGCCCTCGGCCGCCACGTAGCGCGCGTACTGCGGGGAGCCGCGGAACCGCTGCTGCCAGCTGTCGTGGTCCTCGTCCTCGAAGGCCTCGAAGGCCTCCGGCCACTCCTCGTAGCCGAAGAAGCCCAGCGCCTCGCCGGGCGGCCCGTAGTACGCCGTCCGCCCGCCCGGGGCCAGCACCAGCAGCCGGTCGCAGACGCTCAGGCTCAGCACGCTGTGCGTCACCACGACCACCGTCCGGCCGTCGTCGGCGAGCCCGCGCAGCATCCGCATCACCGAGCGCTCCATGCCCGGGTCCAGCCCGGAGGTCGGCTCGTCGAGGAAGAGCAGGGACGGCTTGGTGAGCAGCTCCAGCGCGACGCTGACCCGTTTGCGCTGGCCGCCGGAGAGGCTGGCGATCACCTGGTCGGCGCGGCCGTCCAGGCCCAGTTCGTGGATCACCTCGCGGACCCGGGCCTCCCGCTCGTGCGGGTCGGTGTCGCCGGGGAAGCGCAGCTCGGCGGCGTAGGACAGGGCGCGGTGGACGGTGAGCTGGGTGTGCAGGATGTCGTCCTGCGGCACCAGGCCGATCCGGCGGCGCAGCTCGGCGTAGTCGCGGTAGAGGTCGCGCCCGTCGTACAGCACCGTGCCCTGGTCGGCGGGGCGCAGCCCGGTGAGCGCGTTGAGCAGGGTGGACTTGCCCGCGCCGCTCGGCCCGGCCACCGCGAGCAGCGCCTTCTCGGCGAGCGGGAAGCCGACGTCGTCCAGCAGCACCCGGTGGTCGGGGCCGACCCGGACCACCAGGTGCCGGACGTCCAGGGAGACCTCGCCGGTGTCGGTGTACTCGACCAGCCGGCCGTCGGCCAGGCAGAGCGCGGAGTGGCCGATGCCGACGATGTCCGCCGGGCCGACCGGGGCGCGCTGGACGGGGCGGCCGTTGAGGTAGGTGCCGTTGTGGCTGTCCAGGTCGACGATCTCGTGGCCGCCGTCGGGCAGCGCGCGCAGCTCGGCGTGGTACCGGGAGACCACCAGGTTGTCCAGGACCAGGTCGTTGTCGCGCGAGCGGCCGATCCGGACGGTGCGGCCGAGCAGCCGGTGGACGGCGCTCGGGCGGCGGAAGGTGCCGGAGAGGTGCGGGGCGACCAGCGACGGCCGCTTGTGCGCGGTGGGTATCGGAAGGCCGGCGAAGGCCGCGGACGGGCCGTCGGCCGGGTCGCCGAAGCGCAGCCGGGTGCCCGGGCCGACCTCCTCGCGGCTGACCCGCCGGCCCTCGTCGTACGTGCCGTTGGTGCTGTCGACGTCCTCCAGCAGCCAGTGCCCTCCGGTGGCGCGCAGGATCGCGTGGTGCCAGGACACCCGGGGGTCGTCCAGGACGATCTCGCTGGTCGGGTCGCGGCCGAGGTGGTAGGCCCGGGTCGGGTCGATCACCCGCGACGCGGTGCCGGTGACCAGGACGAGGGGCGGCGCGGAGGGTGCGCCGGGGCGCTCTCCCATGCTGCGCATTCTATCGCCGTCGCTGTCGCCGCACCGGCCGAAGAGCCCTGCCGGAGTGCGGGATTGGACTGGACCACTGCCTCCGCGCGCCACTATCGTTCGGCGTGCCCGCGGATCGCGCGCCGCCGGAACGCGCCCGCGCGTCACCGGGAGTCGTCGAGTGCTTCGGAACGGAACCCATGAGCATCTGGCCGCAGTTGCGAAGATCCCGGACCGTCCGGGCCGGGCACGCCACCGGCCGGGTGCTGCGCTGCGGGCTGATGGACACCATGCTCGCCGACCTCGCCGTCTCGGTCGTGCTCTGCTTCGAGCACCCGCTGGACGACGACCGGCTCGCCGTCGGCCTGGCCCGGGCGCTGGAGCGGGTGCCGGTCTTCGCCGGAAGGCTGCGCACCGTCGAGGGCGTCCTGGAGGCGGTCTGCGACGACACCGGTGTGCCGTTCGAGGTCTACACCGTGGAGGGCACGCTCGCTGAGGCGATGGGCCGGGCGACGGCGGCCGGCGCCGAACTGGTCGCCCCGCTGGACGCCCCCGCCGCCCGCGACGGCGGCGTCCCGCTGCTCACCGTGCGCCTCACCCGCACGGCCGACGGCGGCACGGTGCTCGGCTGCTCCTGGCACCATGCGATCGGCGACCTGCACAGCTTCATGCTGCTGCTGCGGACCTGGTCCGCGGCGGTCGAGGGCGAACCGCTGCCGAAGGCCGAACTCGTCGACGACCAGGACGAGTTGCTGGCCGAGGTGCTCCCGGACGAGGACTGCGGCCGACCCGGCTTCCGGCTGCCCTCGGCGGCGGAGGCGGAGCTGCTGGCCCGGGAGGTGGCGGTCGGGCCGCGCGCCAACCGGATCGTCCAGATCGCCTTCACCGACGCCGAACTGGCCCGGATGCGCGAGGAGTTCGGACTGGCGGCCGGGCGCCGGCTCTCCTCCGGGGACGTGCTCTGCGCCCACCTCCTCAGCACCCTGCGGGAGTTGGACGGGGACGACGCCGAGCGGATGCTGACCGTGCCGGTCAACGCGCGCCGCTGGCTGGGCCTGTCGCCCGCGCTGCTCGGCAACCTCCTCAGCGAGGTCCATCTGCCGCACCGGCCCGAGGAAGGACCGGCGGTGCTCGCGGGCGCACTGCGTACGGCGGTCGAGGAGTTCCCGACCGCGCACCTCAACCTCCGCGCCAACCTGTGGTTCCTGGCCACCCTCGGCCGCTCGCGGCTGCGCGACTGCGTGCCGCTGGGCTTCGACCCGGCGGCGCGCCGGTTCAGCTTCTCCAACTGGAGCGGCTTCGGCGCCTATGCGGTGAGCTTCCAGGGGAAGCGGCCCGTGCTGTTCAGTCCTGCGGCCAACTATCCGATTCCCTGGGTCTGTTGGACGGTCGAGGGGTTCCGGGGCGAGGGCCGGCTGGCCACCGTGGTGCTGCCGGCCCGGCTCGCCGCCCGGGTGCGCGGGGCGGAGGGCCGGGCGGCGCTGCACCGGTTCCGCAGGGCCGGGGACCGGCCGCCCGCCTCGGCCGGGGTGCTGCCCAAGGTGCTCTGAGCCGCCCCGCCGGTGCGGGTGCGAAGGCAGGCCCCGGCGGCGGAAGGGCGCCCACGGGGGATGTCGGTTCCCCATGGGCGCCCTTCCACAGTGGCCGCGGACGTCCTCCGGCAGGCCTCAGAAGGACCGCTCGATCGCGGTCCACAGCTGGAGCCGGGCGCGCAGCGCGGTGCGGACCGTCTCGGCGCAGGAGTCCCACTTGTCCTGGTCGTCGCCGCACAGGTCGATCAGCATCTGCATCGCCATCGGGGTGTGCTGCTCGCCGTCGACCTCGATGTGACGGGCCAGGTAGTCCTTGAAGACGGTGAGCGCGCCCTCGGGGTCGTCGATCCGGATGACCTGGGTGAACATGTCCGGGATCAGGTCCTCGCGGCCGAAGGCGAAGGCGGCGGCCCGGCAGTGCACCGGCGCGTTCTCCACGATCGACCAGGTGGTGGAGGTGAAGTCCAGGGCGGGCTGCGGCACTCCGGCGTTCTTCAGGGCGTCCGGTACGGCGGTGCCGGAGCCCAGCAGGGCCAGGAACTCCTCGATCGGGCGCGGGTCGGCACCGGCCTGCCGCATGCCCTCGACGTACAGCTCGAAGTGGCTGGTGTAGCCCTCGCCGAGCTCGTCGCTCTCCTCGACCAGCACGATCTCGTTGATCAGCCGGCGGCTGGCGGTCGGGCCGTTCGGGACCCACGGCACGTCCACGCAGGTGAGGTCGCGCTGGAGGCTCTTGAGCAGCGACATGAAGTCCCAGACGGCGAAGACGTGGCTGCCGAGGAAGGTGCGGACCCGCTCGATGCCGGTGAGCGAGCGGTACACCGAGTGCTCGACCACCTCGCGGCGCAGCGGGTCGATGGCCTGCTGGAGGCTGGTCAGGCCGGGGTGCGAGCGGTCCCAGTGGTAGCGGTTCGTGGACAACGGGGCTCCTTGGTCGGGCTGTTGGGCGATCGACGTGTTCGGGGTGCGCGAGGTGCGCGAGGGCTGCGCCGCGTCGGGGCGCGGTCGGTCAGCGGTGCTTCAGCACGAGGTCCAGCGCGTGCCGCAGCTGCTCGCGGCCGGGTTGGACGGCGCGGTCGAGGGCGGGAGCGAAGGGCAGCACGGCGCCGTCCGGGCGGGTGATCCGTCGGGGCGGGGCGACCAGGCGCATCTCCTCGGCGGCGGTGGCCAGCACCTCGGCACCGAAGCCGCAGCTGCGGTTGGAGTCGTCCAGGACGACCAGGCGGCCGGTGCGCTCCAGCGAGTCGGCGAGCGCCTGCCAGTCGAAGGGGTACACCGTGCGCGGGTCGAGGACCTCCACCGAGACCTCCGGCGCCAGCTCCTCGGCCACCGCGAGGGCGTCGTGCACCAGGTGCCCGAGGGCGACCACGGTGACGTCGCTGCCCGGCCGGTGGATCCGGGCCCGGCCGAGCGGGACGGGGACGAGGTCCCAGGTGACGGTCTCGCGCACCGGCATCGCGGCGGCGGGCGCGAACACCACGACCGGGTCCGGGTCGCGGATCGCCGAGCGCAGCAGCCCGTAGGCGTCGGTCGGGGTGGCGGGCACCACGGTCTTCACCCCGGCGTGCGCGAACAGGCTGTACGGGTGGTCGGAGTGCTGCCCGGCCCAGCCGTCCCGGGAGCCCGAGCCGGGCACCAGGCAGGTCAGCGGGACGGTGGCCTGGCCGCCGGTCATCAGCGAGAACTTGTGGGCCTGGTTGACGAGTTGCTCGAAGACCAGGAACAGCAGCGACGGGATCTGGAACTCCAGCACCGGGCGCCGGCCGGCCAGCGCGGCGCCGACCGCCATCGAGGTGAAGGCCTGCTCGGACAGCGGGGTGTCGACGATCCGGCCCGGCCCGAAGCGGTCCAGCAGGCCGAGGGTCGGCCCGGCCAGACCGGCGCCGATGTCCTCGCCGAAGACGCAGACCGCCGGATCGGCGGCGAGTTCGTCGGCCAGCGCCCGGTTGAGCGCCTTGGTGTACGAGAGCCTGGTCACGGCGTCGCCCCCGCCCGGGGCCGCAGCCCGTCGGCGTACAGGTGGTCCAGTGCGCCCGCCGGGTCCGGGTGCTCCGAGGCGAGCGCGAACTCCTCGGCGGCGGCGAGCTGTTCGGCCACCGAGCGGTCCAGCTCGGCGACCGTCGCCGGGTCGAGCAGGGCGGCGGCCCGGGGGAGCGGGTCGCGCTCGCGCCAGGCGTCGACCTCCTCGGGGGAGCGGTAGCGCAGCTTCATCCGGCGCTCCATGGTGTGGTGGCCCTCGTAGCGGTAGGTGCGGCAGGCCAGGAAGCCCGGGCCGCGGCCGCGGCGGGCCCGCTCGACGGCGCGCAGCGCGGCGGTGCGGACGGCCTCGGTGTCCATGCCGTCCACCTCCTCGGCGGGGATGCCGAAGGCGGCGGCCCGGCCGGTGGCGCTGCCCGCGACGGCGGTGGCGGCGGGCAGGGTGGTGGCGTAGCCGTTGTCCTCGCAGACGAACAGCACCGGCAGGCGCCACATCGCGGCGAGGTTGAGCGACTCCAGCAGGACGCCCTGGTTGAGCGCGCCGTCGCCGAAGAAGGCCACCGCGACCGGGGTCCGGCCGACCTCCGGGCCGTCGGTCCCCGGCCCTTCGGCCGTCGTCCGTCCGGGATTGACAGCCGCCCAGGCCGCGCCGACCGCGATCGGGGCACCGGCGCCGACCATGCCGTTGGCGCCGAGGATGCCCAGCGAGAAGTCGGCGGCGTGCATGGAGCCGCCCCGGCCGCCGTTCGAACCGCCGACCCGCCCCAGGAGCTCGGCGAGCAGCCGGTGCGGCGCGGTGCCCCGGGCGAGCACGTGGCCGTGGCCGCGGTGGGTGCTGGCGAGCCGGTCGCCCGGGCCGAGCGCCGAGCAGACGCCGACCGCGACGGCCTCCTGCCCGATGTACGGGTGGATGCCGCCGGGGATCGCGCCGGACTTCACCAGGCCGAGCGCCAGTTCCTCGAAGCCGCGGATCAGCCGCAGCATCCGATAGCGCTCGGCGGGGGTGTCCAGCGGGGCGGGGCCACCGGGCAGTGCGGCGCCCTCGCCGGCCGGGTGCGCGGGAGCGGTCACGGCCGTCCCCGCCAGACCGTCGGGCAGAACCGCGGGTCGGCGTAGTCCGGCCGGCCGTCGTCCGTCCGGCCCACCAGCACGTCGTGGTTGTACACCACCGGCTCGCCGTCCGGCCGGTCGTGCCGGCGGTACTCGTTGGCGCCGTCCTGGAGGTGCAGCGAGACCGCCCGGCGCGGGAAGGAGGCGAGGTTGGGGCCGCTGCCGTGGTAGGTGCGGCAGTGGTGGAAGGACAGGTGGCCGCGCGGGATCAGCATCGGGACCTTGCGCACCCGCTGCCCGTTGTGGGCGGCGTTGGCGGCCAGGATGGACTCCAGCTCGGAGCCGTCGCGGTCGGCGAAGTGCCGGGTGGAGTCCTCGCCGGAGGGCAGCTCCCGCCAGCGGTGGCTGCCGTCGACCATGGTGATGGTGCCGTTCTCCTCGAGGCAGTCGTGGAACGGGATGAAGGCGGTGAGCATCTCCTCGGAGCTACAGGTCTGCCAGTAGTGCTTGTCGAAGTGCCACGGCACCCGGTTGCTGGGCTCCTCGGGCACCGGGGGCTTGTAGATGAGCGTCGACTGGAAGACCCGGATCTCCTCGGTGCCGGCGAGCAGCGCGGCCACCGCGCCGACCAGCGGCTTGCGCAGGATCGCGCCGATCGCGTCGCTCTCGTAGTGCACGTAGTCGTTGTGCCGCTGGACCGGCCCGTCCTCGGGCCGCCAGGAGGCCAACCGGGGTGGCCGGACGGGCAGTTCGCGGTCCCGGTGGCCGGCGTAGTACGCCTCGGTGGCGGCCTGGAGGGTGTCCAGCTCCTCGTCGCTGAAGAGCCTGCGGGAGAGGTACCAGCCGTGCTCGCGGTAGTGCGCCACCTCGTCGGGGGTGGGCAGCAGGGCGCGCTCGGCCTCGGTGAGCCGGAACCCGGGGGCGGCGGCCAGCGCGCGGGCCTGCTTCGGCTGTGCGGGGGCGGGCCGGTCCTCGGCGGCGGGGCCGTGCCGTTCGACGGCCTCGTAGAGGGCCTTGATGTTCGCGGTGCCGAAGGTGCCCGCTCCCTGCCGTTCGATCAGTTCGAGGAAATAGGTGCGCCGGGGGTGGGTCGAGCGGGCGAAGATCTGGAACAGCTGGCCGCCGTGGTCCTGGTCGACCAGGACGTGCAGGTCGCGCAGGGTCGCCACCGGGATGGCCGTCTCGCCGAAGCGGTCGGCCAGGGCGTCGAAGTAGGCGTCCGGCGTGGTCAGGAACTCCACGCCGCGCTCCCGGGCGGTCCGGACGGCGCCGGCGATGTCGCGGGTGCTGAAGGCGAGGTGCTGGACGCCGGCCCCGCCGTGGGCGGCGAGGAACTCGTCGATCTGGCCGGGGCGGCGGGCGGTGTCGGGCTCGATCAGGGTGAAGGTGACGCCGCCGGAGGCGCTCTGCACCACCTTGGAGTCCATCGCCTGCTCGCCGACCTCGATGTACTCCTCGAAGATCGTGCGGAAGTCCAGCGCGTCCTCGCAGAACCGTACGGCCCCCGCGAGCGTGCCGGCCGGCAGGCAGATCGCGACGTGGTCGAGGCCGTCCAGCAGGCGGGGCTCCGGGGTGGCCTCGGCGTCCGGCAGCGGGACCAGGCGCAGCGCGGTGTCGCCGAAGCCCTCGATCAGGGCGCCGGCCCGGTCGAGCACCCGGGCGCCGTGCCGCTCGGCCCGCTCCAGTGCGGCCGCCGGATCGGCGCAGCCGAGGGCGAGGACGGCGACGCCGTCCCCGTGCCGGGTGACGTACTCGGCCACCGGGTGCTCCGGGTCGGCGGCGGAGGTCAGCCGCAGCCGGATGGTGCCCTGGCGCAGCCCGATGGTGCGGGAGCCGTCCGGGGCGGTGGCCGGGGCGTCGGCGGTGAAGCCGAGGTCGGCGCTGAGTCCGGCCGCGGTCTTGTCGGCGTCCGCGCAGTGGAACTCGACGTGGGTGATGGTCTGGATGGACAACGGGATCTCCCCCCGGGAGGGATGGTGGATCGAGGATCGGGGCGCGCCGGCGCCGCGCGGCGGTGCGCGGCGGGCGACCGCGGTCGGCGGTACCGCTAGCGGGCGGTCCGGGTGGAGGCCGGGCCGAGGATCAGGCTGAGGTTGTGGCCGCCGAAGGCGAAGGCGTTGCTCAGCGCGGCGCGCACCGGGACGGTCCGGGCGGCGCCCCGGACGTGGTCCAGGTCGCAGGCCGGGTCGGGGTCGGTCAGGTTGAGGGTGGGCGGCAGCGTCCCCCGGGCCATCGCCAGGGCGGTCACCGCCGCCTCCAACGCGCCCGCGGCGCCCAGCAGATGGCCGGTGGCGCCCTTGGTGGAGCTGACCGCGGGCGGCTCGGCGCCGAAGACGGCGCGCAGCGCGGCGGTCTCGGCCACGTCGCCGAGCTTGGTACCGGTGCCGTGGGCGTTCACGTAGTCGATGTCACCCGGGGCCAGGCCCGCGTTGGCGAGCGCGGCGCGCATCGCGTCGGCGGCGCCGGTGCCGTCCGGGCGGGGCATGGTCGGGTGGTGGGCGTCGGTGGAGGCGCCCCAGCCGAGGACGTCCGCGTAGCCGGCGGCGCCGCGCGCCTCGGCGTGCTCGGCCCGCTCCAGGACCAGGACGGCGCTGCCCTCGCCGAGCACGAAGCCGTTGCGGCGGGCGTCGAAGGGCCGGCTGGCCTGCTCGGGGTCGTCCCAACCCTGCGCCAGAGCCCGGGCGTTGGTGAAGGCGGCGGCGATGGTCGGGTGCAGCGAGGACTCGGTGCCGCCGCACACCACCACATCGGCGTCCCCGGCCCGGATCAGCCGCAGCCCCTCGGCGATCGCCTGGGCGCCGGCCGCGCAGGCCGTCACCACGGCGGAGCTGTAGCCCCGGATGCCGTGCTTGATGGCGATCCGGGCGGCGGCCATGTTGGAGAGCATGCCGGGCAGCAGGTACGGGCTGACACCGGGGCGGCCGCGCTCCAGCCGGCGGTGCGACTGCTGCTCGAAGGTCTCCAGTCCTCCGCCGCCGGTGGCCAGCACCACGGCGGTGCGGTGCGGGTCGGCGTCCCGGCCGACGGCCAGCCCGGCGTCGGCGAGCGCGTCGTCGGCGGCGGCCAGGGCGAGCAGCACGAAACGGTCCACGCAGCGGGTCTCGGTCGGCGGCAGCACCTCCCGGCCGTCCACGGCGGGGGCGAGCCCGGCGGCGGGCAGCCAGCCGTGCGCGGCGTGGCCCTCGGGGACGGCGCGCAGGCCGGAGCGGCCGGCGGTGAGCGCCTCGAACACCTCGGCGGGCTTGCGGCCGAGCGGGGAGACCAGGCCGATGCCGGTGACGACGGCGCCGGGGCGCGGGGTCGTGCGCCCGCCCCGCTCGCCTGCTCGCACACTCCGCTCGCTCATGCGCCCACCGCCGCGAGGTGGGTCTCCCGCAGCAGGACCTTGCGGACCTTGCCGGTCGGGCCGAGCGGAATGTCGTCGGGGGAGACCACCAGCACCTTGCGGACGGTCGCGGCGGCGGCCTCGTCCAGGGCGGCGACGACCGCCCCGGTGCGGTCCGCGGCCGGGTCGGCGTCCGCGGCGAGGAGCAGCAGCACGTCGGTGACGACGCGCTCGCCGTCCCGGACCGCGACCACCGTGCAGTCCAGCACGTCCGGGCAGGCGGCCAGCACCCGCTCCTCCGACATCGCGGTGAACAGCCGCCTGCCGTCGCCGAGTTCGACCGAGTCGACGGCCCGGTCCACGTGGTAGTAGTAGCCCTCCTCGTCCCGGTACATCAGGTCCCCGGTGAGGAAGCGGCCGCGCAGCCGGGTGCGGAAGGTGGTGGCCGAGTCGTTCCAGTAGCCGAGCGCCAGGGTGGGTGAGGCGGTGGCGAGTTCACCGACCTCGCCGGGCCCGAGCGGCTCGCCGTCCGGGCCGACCACCTCGCAGTCGACGAAGGCGTGCGGGCGGCCGACGCAGCGGCCGTAGCGCTCGGTGCCGGGGCCGTGGGTGATGAAGAAGTGCGAGTGCCCCATCTCGGTGGAGCCGAGGCCGTCCACGAACAGCGAGCCGGGCAGCCGGGTGCGGCCGGCCCGGGTGACGGTCTCCCGGCTGCCGGTGGCGATCAGGCGGCGGATGTGCACCTCGTGGGCGCAGTCGCCGGTGTTCCACCAGAGCGCCACGGAGGTCAGGTCGCGGGTGGCGAGGTCGTGCCGGGCGAGGTCGGCCCAGGTGGCGGCGAAGCCGATCACCCCGGTGGGCCGCCACCGCTCGACGGCCTCCAGCACGCCGTCGCCGGACTGCCGGGAGAGCACGGCGAGTTCGGTGTGCGAGCTGAGCGCGAGGTTGAGCGCGATCAGGGTGGCGGCGTGCGGGGCGGGCAGCGCGCTGAGCATCCGGTCCTGGCCCTGCGGGCGGGGCAGCCGCAGCCGGTGGCGGATTGCGGCGTACAGGCTCGCGTGGGAGTGGACGACGGCCTTGGGCATGCCGGTGGTGCCGGAGGAGTGGGTGATCGCCACCGGGTCGCCGGACCAGTGCCGGTACGGCTCCGGGGCGGCGTCCGGGTCGCCGGCGCCGAGGGTGGCGATCTCGGGCAGCAGCGGCGCGCCCGGGTCGTGGCCGGCCAGTGCGGCCAGGTGGGCGGGGTCGGCGAGGACGCCGGCCGCGCCGAGGCGGGCGATGTAGCGGGCGGCCCGTTCGCCGTCCAGGTTGGGGTTGAGCAGCGCGGGGACGGCGCCGAGCCGGGCCAGGGCGAGGAAGGCGAGCACGTGGTCGGCGGCGTCGCTCGCGTACACCACCACCGGGTCGCGCCGGGTGATGCCCAGGCCGTGCAGCGCGGCGGCGCGGGCCCGGACGGCGCGGTCCAGCTCGCGCAGGGTGAACGGCTGCCAGGCGGGGTGGTCGTCCACCGGGGTGTCGAAGCTGAGCAGCGGTACGTCCAGGTCGAGCCCGAGCGCGATCCGGGCGGTCAGGACGTTGCCGGCGCCCACGTCGGGGTCGTCCGCGAGCTGGGTGCGGAGGCTGCGGATGGTCACGGGGGTGGATCCCTCCCTCGGGGCCGGTGGACGGCCCGGGCGGCTGATCGGGTGGCAGGGTCGGTCGGCCGCGCGGGTGCGGCGGGTGCGGTCGGCTGCTCGGGCGGCGTGCGACGAATGGCGTGCGGCGAGTGGCGGGCTGCGTGCGGTCGGTCGCTCGGGCGGCGGGTGCCTGGAGCGAGGCGGAGACGGGCGGGGGCGCTGGTGTGCCGGGTGCGGCTGCGTCAGGCGCCGGGCCTCGATGGTTCCTACGGCCGGGGGCGGTCGCGGGGTTCAGTCCGGGCGGCGGTTCGGTCCGGTCGGACGGTTCGGAGGGGTCAGTCCGGCCGGTTTCCCGCCGCCGGAGGGGCGAGCAGGACGGCCGCGGCCCGGTCCCCGTCGGGCGTCTGCTCGACGGCCACGGCCAGCACCAGATCGGCGTCGCCGTCCTGGAGCAGCAGCGCGGCGAGCTCGAACGCCTCGGCCGGGACCACGCCGGGTTCGGCCTCGGCCGGGCAGATCGCCACGATCGGGCCGGTCAGGCCCCAGCGCGCGGAGACGTGCCCGAGGACGGCGTTGGGGTTGGACTGGAAGAACAGCAGCGGGCCGGTCCGCTGTCCGGGTTCGGCGCTGCGCTCGATGGCCCGCGCGGTGTCGAGGTCGCCGCTCGCGCTGGCGAGCAGCAGGGCGGTCCGTCCGGGGGCGGGCGGTTCGCCGTGGTGGGCGCGCAGGCAGCGTTCGGCGGTGTCGGCGACCAGCGGGTTGAAGGCGGAGGCGGCGAAGCCGGGCAGCGGTGGCGGCGGCCCGTCCAGGCCGGGTGCGGGGCGGCGGGCCTCGGCGAGGATCCGCAGTCCGTGGGTGTGGTCGGCAGGGGTGTTCTCGGCGGTGGTCATGGCGGTGGCGGTCATCCCGGGGCCAGCAGGAGGGCGGTGTTGGCGCCGCCGAAGGCGGAGTTGAGGCTGAGGGCGTACGGCGGCCTGGCGGCGTGCGGGCCGTCCAGGACGAGGTCCAGCGCGAGGTCCGGGTCGGGGCCGAGCCAGCCGGCGTTGACCGGGAGCAGGCCGGTGCCCAACGCGCCGATGGTGACGGCGAGTTCGAGCAGTGCGGAGGCCTCCAGGGCGTGCCCGTGCACGGACTTGCTGGAGCTGACCGGCAGACGGTCGGTGTGCGGGCCGAACACCCGCCGCAGGGCGCGGGCCTCGGCCCGGTCGGCGAGGGTCGAGCCGGTGCCGTTGGCGTTGACGTAGCCGACCTCGGCCGGATCGACGCCCGCGCGGGTGAGCGCGGCACCGATCGCCCGGGCCGTCCCGTCGCCCTCCGGTTCCGGGCGACAGACGTGGTGGGCGTCCCCGGCCCGGCCCCAGCCGGCCAGCCGGGCGAGCGCGGGCGCGCCGCGCCGTTCGGCGGCCGGGGCGGACTCGACCAGGACGGCGGCGGCCGCGTCGGCGAGCAGGGTGCCGGTGCGGCCGGCGCTGAACGGGCGGGCCTCGCCGTCCCGGGCCAGTGCCCGTCCGGCGTCGAAGACCGCGAAGACGCCCGGTCCGACCAGGTGTCCGGCCGCGACCAGGACCCGCTCGTGCCGCCCGGCGGCGACCAGGGCGGCCGCGTCGGCGACGGCGGTCGAGGCGGCCACGCAGGCGCCGTTGTACACCCGGGTGACACCCGGCGCGCCCCACCCGGAACGGACCCCGGCGGCCACCGCGTCGGCGGTCGCCCGGGTGCGCTCGTCGCTGTGCAGGGCGAGCAGGACGGGCAGGCCGGCGCCCTCGGCGGCGGTCAGCCCGGCCTGCCCGCAGGCCTGGCCGATCGCGTCGAGCACGGCCCTGGCCAGGGGGAAGGTGCAGGCCAGGGGCACGGTGTCGGGGAACAGCGCGGCCCGGGTGGTGCGGCGGGCGCTCACGTCGAAGCGGGTGACCGGGCCGGACAGGGCCTTGCCGTGGGTGGCGGCCTCGGTGAGTACGGCGAGCCCGCGCCCGGCGGCGCTGAGCACCCCGACACCGGTGACCACCGGGCGGTCGGCCGCCCGGCCTGGTGGGCCGGAGCCCGTGCCCCCGGGGATCACGGCCGGGCGCCCGCGCGGTCGGCGAGGACGGCCTCGCGCAGCAGCCCGGTGGCGTCGTCGACGGTGCGCACCGCGCCGAAGCGGTCGTCGTCCAGGTCCAGCTGGAGTCCGTACCGCTGCTCGAACTCGGCGACGAGCCAGGTGAGTTCGAGCGATCCGAGGTCTTCGGGCACGGTGCCGACGGCGCGCTGCCCGAACGCCGCCAGCATGGTCAGGACCTCGGCCCGGTCCGGCAGGGCGTCGGGGAGCGGGGAGCCGGTCACGCGGCGCTGCCGGAGGTGGCGGCGAGGGCGTCGACCCGGCGGGCGACGTCGCCGGTGAACTCGTCCAGCGTCATCAGTGCGGTGGTCTCCATCTCGTCCAGGTCGAACTTGATCCCGAACTCGTCCTCGACCTGCACCGACAGGTCGGCCAGGGCGAGCGATTCGAGGTCCAGCCCGGCCGGGCCGAGGTCGGTGTCCCCGGTGACCTCGGAGACGTCGTACTGCATCTCGGCGAGTGCCGCCAGGACGAAGGCGCGGATGCGGTCCTGCATGGTGGGCTCCTTGTCGGGGTGGTGGTGCGAAGGGGTCGGGGCGCGGCCGGGTGCGGCCCGCGCGCCGGTGGGCGCGGTCAGCCGGCGGTCGCGGTCGCGCGCAGGGCGGCCGGGTCGCGCAGCAGCTTTCCGGTGGCGGTGCGGGGGAGGCGGTCCAGTCGGGCGAGCCGGCGCGGCCGCTTGTAGGCGGCCAGGCGGCGGGCCAGCCCGTCCTGGACGGAGGAGAGGTCGGTCCCGGGTTCGGTGGCCAGGTAGGCCTCGATCGCGCCGCCGTCGAAGACCACCACGGCCTCGCGGACCCCGGGCAGCGCGGTGAGCGTCTGCTCGACCTCGGTGAGGTCGACCTTCAGGCCGCCGATCGAGACCTGGGAGTCCAGTCGGCCGAGCACGGTGACCGGGCCGTCGGCGGCCAGCTCGGCCGCGTCCCGGGTGTGCAGCCAGCCGTCGGACCAGCGGGTCGGATCGTCCAGTCCGGGGTACGGGGAGGACTCCGTGCCGATCTGCAACTCGCCCTTCACCAGGCGCAGTCGCATGCCGTGCACGGGCCGCTTGGCAGGGTGGAGCGTACCGGAGAGGTCGGTGGCGATCACCCCGGTCTCGGTCATGCCGTACATGGTGCCGAGCGGGACGCCGTACCGCTCGGTGAACAGCGCGGGCAGTCCCGGGCGGACGAGTTCGCCCGCCACGACCATCCGCCGCAGCCGGGGCAGCGGCGGGGGAGCGACCGCCCCCGCCAGCAGTTCGGCGTGGAACGGCACCCCGATCACGGTGGTCGGCCGGTCGCTCGCGGCGACCTCGGCGAGGATGCCCGCCGCCGTCATCCGCTCCGGCACGGTGAGCGCGACCCGGGCGTGCAGGCTGTTGAGCAGCCCGCCGACCAGGCCGAGCACGTGCACCACCGAGGAGAGCAGGACGACCCGTTCGCCCTCGTCGGGGAACTCCACCAGCCTTCGATAGCAGTCGAGTTCGCGCAGCAGATCGGCCGCGGTGCGGGCGATGACCTTGGCCGGACCGGTGGATCCGGAGCTGAGCTGGATCAACGCGTGTCCGGTGCGGGCCGGGTGCCCGTCCGCCAGCGGGACGGCCACCGGCTCGACTTCGGAGAAGCCGCGCAGGGCCGCCGCCGACCGATGGGCGGAGCCTACCAGCACCTGCGGGGCCAGCCGGGCCACCGCCGCGTCGATCTCGTGGTCGGTCAACCGGTGGTCGAGCAGGGCGACTTGGGCGCCGAGGCGCCAGCACGCCAGCAGCACCGCGACGAACGCCACCGAGGGCGGCAGCCGCAGCGCCGCCGTCCCGCCGGGTCCGAGCCCGGCGGCCGACAGCCGTTCGGACTGCTCCTCGACCAGGGCGCGCAGGGCGTCCCGGTCGAGCGGTGCGCCGAGGCGCAGGCACTCCTCGCCGCCGGGTCCGGCCAGCAGCAGCCGGTCGACCCAGGAGTCCGGGGCGTCGGAGTGCGGCAGGAGGGCAGGCGGAAGTACGGAGGGGAGAAAGCCGGTCAACGCGGCTCCACACAAGTGAGGGGATTTTGACATGAACGCCGTTAACAAATCCGAACGGCCAATTCCGTGGCCAGACCTTGGCACAGACGTTTGGTCAAATCAAGGTCTATACCAATGTGGTCGTTGCTCCTACGCTGCCGAAGCAGGACCGGCCCGCGTGTGGCCGTCCTGGAACGAGGAATGCCCGTGGGACTTCTCACGCTGGCCGGGATCGAGCGTGCGGCGCACGCCCAACTCCCACCGGAAATCTGGGATTTCATCGAAGGTGGAAGCGGCGCCGAACGCACCCTGACGGCCAATCGGGAGATGTTCGGACGCCATGCGCTGCGCCCGCGCACCCTGGTCGACGTCTCCGCCTGCGACCCCGCGCTGACCCTGCTCGGCGCACCGTTGCGCCTCCCGCTCGGCATCGCCCCGATGGCCTACCACCGGCTGGTCGACCCGGAGGGGGAGACCGCCACCGCGCGCGCCGCCGGCCGGGCCGGCGCCCTGCTGGTCGCCGGGATGTTCGCCAGTCGGACGCTGGAGGAGATCGCCGCGGCCGCCATCGGCCCGCTCTGGCTCCAGCTGTACTGGCTGCGCGAACGCGCCGTCCTCGCCGCCCTGGTGGAACGCGCCGAGGCGGCCGGCTACGGCGCGCTCGTGCTGACCGTGGACGCCCCCAGGATCGGCCGCCGGCTGCGCGACCTGCGCAACGGCTTCGCCGTCCCGTCGGCCGTCCGCGCGGTCAACCTGGACCAGGCCCTGACGGCCGCCAGCCACCGCGCCACCGCCGGACGTTCGGGCATCGCCGAGCACGCCCGCGAACAGTTCGACCCCGCACTGAGCTGGACCGACCTGGCCTGGCTGCGCGAACGCACCCGGCTGCCGCTGGTCCTCAAGGGGATCCTCACCGCCGAGGACGCCCGGCTGGCCGTCGAGCACGGCGTCGACGCCGTCCTGGTCTCCAACCACGGCGGCCGCCAACTCGACGGTGCGATGCCGGCCCTGGCCGCCCTCCCCGAGGTGGTCGACGCCGTTCCCGCCGAACTGCCGGTGCTCTTCGACGGCGGCGTGCGCAGCGGCACCGACCTCGTGATCGCCCTCGCCCTCGGCGCCCGCGCCGTGCTGGTCGGCCGCCCCGCGCTCTGGGGCCTGGCGACCGACGGCGAGGCCGGGGTGCACCGGGTGCTCGACCTGTTGCGCGAGGAACTGGAGCACACCATGGCCCTGTTGGGCCGCCCCCGGCTCGCCGACCTGGACCGTACGGTCCTCGCGCCCTGGCCCTGCCCGGTCGGCTGAACCCTGGCCCCCCGCGCGGCCGTTGAACCCGTACCCCCGCGCGGCCGGCCGGGCCCGAGTCCCGCACGGCTGTTGAACCGCGCGGCTGTTGAACCGTGCAGTCGTTGAACCACGCGGCAGTTGAACCACGCGGCCGTTGAACCGCACTGCCGTTGAACCGCGCCGTACCCGAACCGCGTTCTCCCCCATGGAGGTCCGACACATGACCGAGCAGAACGAACGATTCCCGGGCTGGGACTGGGACGACCCGGACGGGCTGGCTCCCCGGCTGGACGCCTTCAGCGAGCAGGTCGCCACCTGCGACACGCTCGAAGCGCACCCCGGCGGGCTGCCGCGCGACCACCAGGGCCTGCGCGAACTCGGCATCACCGGAATCGAGTTCGCCGCCTTCCGGACCGCCCACCCGGAGGGCCTCGGCACCGACCTCGCCACCCTGCGCGGCCCCGACGCCGCCACCGCGCCCGGCACCCTCTACCGGGTCGACGGCGACCGCTGGTTCACGCAGCTCGACATCGCCGAACCGCTGCCCTTCGCCGACGCCAGCGTCGACTGGGTGTACGCCGAGCACCTGATCGAGCACGTCACCATGCCGGTCGCCGTCGGCTGGCTGCGCGAGGCCCGCCGGGTGCTGCGCCCCGGCGGCGTCCTGCGCCTGACCACCCCCGACCTCGCCCGCTACCTGGTCGGCTACGCCACCGGCGACGGCTTCCTCGGCAAGCACCGGCGCCGGCTGACCACCCTCGGCTTCGGCCCGCCGATGCCCGAGCGCCCCGCCTTCCTGGTGAACCAGATCTTCCGGTACTTCGGGCACCAGTGGATCTACGACCTGGACGAGCTGCGGCACGTCCTCACCCGGGCCGGCTTCGACCCCGACGGCATCCGTCCATGCGCCTACCGGCAGGGCGCCCGTCCGGACGTCGCCGACCTCGACACGGCCTTCCGCACCGACGAGACCGTGTACGTCGAGGCAGACTGCTGAACCCGCCGCCGAGCCCCGCGCACCGAACGGATCCGCCCATGCCCCTGCACCCCCAGGCCGAGGCGCTGCGCGCCCGGCGCGCGAGCAGCGGGACCCCGCCGCTCTACACCCTCACCCTCGCCGAGGCCCGTGCCGCCGACCTCGCGGACATCCGCGCGGCGGCCGGCACGCCCGAGCCGGTCGCCGCCGTCGAGGAGCACCGCGTCCCCGGCCCCGGCGGCGAACTCGCCCTGAGGCTCTACCGCCCCGAGCCGCCCGGCCGCCGACTGCCCGCCCTGCTCTACCTGTTCGGCGGCGGCTGGACGCTCGGCTCGCCCGACACCAGCGACGCGATCTGCCGCCGGCTCACCAACGCCGTCGGCTGCGTCACCGCCTCCGTCGGCTACCGGCTCGCCCCCGAGCACCCCTTCCCCGCGGCGCTCCACGACAGCCGCGCCGCACTGCTGCAACTCGTCGAACGGGCCGAGGAGTTCGGCGTCGACCCGGACCGGATCGCGGTCGCCGGCGACAGCGCCGGCGGCAACCTCGCCGCCGCGCTCACCCTCCTGCTGCGCGCCGAGGGCGGCCCCGCCCTGCGCCACCAGCTGCTGGTCTACCCCAACACCGACCACGGCGCCGACACCCCGTCGCTGCGCGACCACGACGACCCGGCACTGTTCAACCGCCGCTCGGTGGACTGGTACTGGGGGCACTACCTGGCCGACCAGGGCGACGGCGCCAGCCCGTACGCCTCCCCGCTGCGCGCCGCCACCCTGGCCGGCCTGCCGCCCGCGACCGTGCTGACCGCCGAGTACGACCCGCTGCGGGACGAGGGCGAGCAGTACGCCGAGGCGCTGCGCGCCGCAGGGGTCCCGGTCGAGCTGCGCCGCTACCCGGGCATGCCGCACGGCTTCTTCGCCATGACCGGCACCCTGGACGACGCCGCCGAGGCCCAGGCCTTCGCGGCCGGGTGTCTCCGGGAGGCGCTGCGGTGACGGTTCCGCCCGCTCCGGGAGGCGCCGCGGCGGACCTCCGACTGGACGACCTGCACGCCTCCCTGGCCGATCCGCTGCTGGACGCGATGACCTTCCTCAACGAGGTCACCACCCGCTACCCGGACGCCGTCTCCTTCGCCCCCGGCCGCCCCTACGAGGGCTTCTTCGAGCCCGAGGACGTCCCGGCCTACCTGGAGACCTACCTCGCCCACCTGGCCGACCGCGGCCTCGGCCGGGACGCGGTGCGCACCGCGCTGTTCCAGTACGGCCCGACCAAGGGCCTCATCAACGACCTGGTCGCCCGCGCGCTGGCCAACGACGAGGGCCTGACCGTCGACCCCGGGGCCGTGGTGGTCACCGTCGGCGCCCAGGAGGGCATGCTGCTGACGCTGCGCGCCCTGTGCGCCGGCCCGGACGACGTCCTGCTGGTGAGCTCGCCCTGCTACGTCGGCGTCACCGGCGCCGCCCGGCTGCTCGACCTGACCGTCCGCCCCGTCCCCGAGGGCCCGGACGGCGGCCCCGACCCGGCGGCGGTCCGCGCCGCCGCCCGCGCGGTGCGGGCCGAGGGGCGCCGTCCGCGCGCCCTCTACGTCGTCCCGGACTTCGCCAACCCCTCCGGCACCAGCATGCCGGTCGCGGCCCGCACCGGGCTGCTGGAGGCCGCGGCCGAGGAGGGCGTGCTCGTCGTCGAGGACAACCCGTACGGCTTCTTCTCCCGCACCCCGGGGCAGCGGCCCACCCTCAAGGCGCTGGACCGCCGCCGCCAGGTCGTCTACCTGGGCTCGTTCGCCAAGACCTGCTTCCCCGGGGCCCGCCTCGGCTACGTGGTCGCCGACCAGGAGGTGGCCGGCCCCGACGGGCGGCGCAGCCTGCTCGCGGACGAGCTGGCCAAGCTGAAGAGCATGACGACGGTCAACACGCCCGCGCTCAGCCAGGCCGTCATCGGCGGCATGCTGCTGACCCACGACTGCCGCCTGCGGGCCGCCAACGCCCCTGCCACGGCCCACTACGCGGCGGGCATGGACACCCTGCTGCGGGAGCTGGACCGGCATTTCCCGGCCTCCGTGCGGCGCCGGCTGGGCATCTCCTGGACCCGGCCGGACGGCGGCTTCTTCGCCGTGCTGACGGTGCCGTTCGTCGCCGACGAGGCGGCCATGGAGCGCTGCGCGCGCGACCACGGGGTGCTCTGGACGCCGATGGCGCCGTTCTACCCGGCGGGCGGCGGCGAGCACCGGCTGCGGCTGTCCGTCAGCTCGCTGACGCAGGCGCAGATCATCGACGGCGTGGCGAAGCTGGCGGCCTTCCTGACCGCCTGAGGTCGCGACGGGGACGACGGAGGGGCCCGGCTCATCGCGAGCCGGGCCCCTCCGTGCCGTCCGTCAGCGCACCCGGGTGGAGAACAGCCGGGCCGACCAGTACACCGCCAGGACGGTCATCACCGCGACCACCAGCAGCCCCTGCCAGACCACGTCGTCCCCGGCGTGCCCGGAGAACAGCGCGCGCATGCCCTCCACCGCCCAGTAGAAGGGGTTCCACCTGGCCGCCTGCTGCTGCCACTCCGGCGCCAGGGTGAGCGGCAGCAGCACCCCGGACAGCAGCGCGATCGGCTGCGCGATGGTGTTGACCACCGGCGACATCGCCGCGTCGGTCGGCACCATCAGCGCGATGCCGAAGGAGATCGCCGAGGTCATCAGCGCCAGCAGGCCCAGCAGCAGGTAGGCGAGCAGCAGGTTCAGCGGGCTCACCCGCAGCCCGAACGGCAGGGCGATCAGGGTGATCAGGACGGCCTGCACCAGCAGCGCCACCATCTCCCGCATCGCCCGCCCGAGCAGCAGCGCCAGCCGGCTCACCGGGGTCACCCGCGAGCGCTCGATGATGCCGGACCTGAGCTCGCCGAGCAGGCTGAAGCCGGTGTACAGCCCGCCGAAGATGCACAGCACCGCCAACAGGCCCGGTACGTAAACCTGGTAGACGTCGGCGTAGCTGCGCGCGCCTTCCGAGGCGAGCACCTTCTTCAGCAGCGGGGCGAACAGCAGGAGGTAGAACACGGGCTGGATGATGCCGACGGCGATCCAGATCGGGGTGCGGATCATGAGCAGCAGCTGGCGCTGGAAGACCAGCCAGGTGTCGCGGGCGAGCTTCACGGTCTCCCCAGGGAGGTGTGCGGGGCCGGGTGGTGCGGGTCCGGGTGGTGCGGGGGCGGGACTGCCGCGGCGGGCGCCCGGTGCGGGGTCAGGACTGCTGCAACGAGCGCCCGGTGCGGGCCAGGAACACGTCGTCCAGGCTGGGCCGTTGGAGCTGCACGGTGCCGGGCGTCAGGCCCGCCGCGTCCAGCGCGCGCAGCAGCTGGGGGATGGCGGCGGCGCCGTCCTCCAGGTACAGCCGCAGCCCCTCGTCGCCGTTCTGCTCCAGCCGGTGCAGGTACGGCTGCGGGCGCAGCACCGCGGCCGCGCGCTCGAAGGCGGCCTCCGCGGCGTCCAGCCCGACCAGGACGACGTCGCCGGAGATCTCGCGCTTGAGCGCCTCGGGGGTGCCCTCGGCCACCACCTGGCCGTGGTCGACGATGGCGACCCGGTCGCAGAGCGCGTCGGCCTCGTCCAGGTAGTGGGTGGTGACGACCACCGTCATGCCCTCGGTGCGCAGCCGGCGGATCTCCTCCCAGACGTACGCCCGGCTGGCCGGGTCCAGCCCGACCGTGGGCTCGTCCAGGAACAGCACCCGCGGCTGGTGGATCACCCCGAGCGCGATGTCCACCCGGCGGCGCTGGCCGCCGGAGTAGGTGGCGCACGGGCGGTCTCCGAACCCGGTCAGGTCGAAGGCCTTGAGCGCGTCCGCGGCGGCCTGGCCGGCCTGTGCCTTGGCCGCGCCGTACATCCGGGCCTGGAGCACCAGTTCCTCGCGGGCGCTGACGTTGTCGGTGGTGCCGCCGCCCTGGGCGACGTAGCCGATCCGGCGGCGGACCCCGGCGGGGTCGGTGAACAGGTCGGCCCCGGCGATGACGGCCTGTCCGCCGTCGGGGCGGATCAGGGTGGCCAGCATGCGCAGGGTGGTGGTCTTCCCGGCGCCGTTGGGGCCGAGGAAGCCGTAGATCTCGCCGGCGGCGACCGACAGGTCGATGCCGCGGACGGCGTCGACGGTGGTGTCGTCGCCGCCGCGGCGGGAGGTCTTCTTGCGGTAGGACTTGCGCAGTCCCGTGGTCTCGATCAACGGGAACTCCCGTGCGGGGATGGGCTGCCACGGCACCTGGGAAGGCGGGGCCCGGCACCTGCGGAGGGCGGTGCCGCTGCGACACCCTAGGGCGAACCCCGCCCCGGAAACAATGGCCTAGACCAATGGACGTGCGGTCTCCCGGTCTGCTACAGGGCGCCGGCCCGGGCCCGTTCGGCCGAGCGCCTCCAGCCGGTCCGCCGCGACCACCGCACCGCCCCCGGCCAGCAGTTCCGCGCCGACCTGAACCGCCCGCCGCCGGTACTCCGTGGAGTCGAGTACGGCCCGCAGCGCGCCCGCCAGCCGTTCCGGCGCGACGCGCGCGAACGGCACCCGCAGCCCCGCGCCGGCCGCCGCCACCTGGCCGGCCACGACCGGCTGGTCGTGCCGGATCGGCGCGGTGACCAGCGGCAGGCCGTGCGCCAGCGCCTCGCCCACGGTGTTCATCCCGCCGTGGCAGAGCACCGCGTCCAGCTCGCCGCGCGCCATCAGCTCCAGCACCGGCGCCCGGTCCACCGCCACGGCCCGGGGCGGGAGTTCGGGCAGCAGCCCGCGCGGCGCGGCGAACACCGGCTGCACGTCGTCGCCGCACAGCTCCAGCGCCCGGACGGACCGGGCCAGGAAGTCCGCGCCCAGCTCGCCGGCCAGCGTGCCCATGGTGACCAGCACCCGCCGCCGGCCGGGCAGCAGCCGCTCCCACGGGAAGTCCGGGTCGTGCGGCCGTACCGACAGCACCGGCCCGACCAGCGCGTGCTCCGGCGGCGGGGCCGAACCGGTCAGCGCCGGACCGGTGGTCGCCAGCACCAGGGCGGGGGAGAAGCGCGGGTCCAGGTACTCCTCCGGAGGCAGCGCGGCGCGCTCCCACAGCCCGCGCAGCAGCCCGGCCATCCAGGCCTCGACCTGCGGCAACGCCCGGTAGGGGCACCCCAGTTCCATCGCCCCCGGCGCGAAGGACGCCCACGGCAGCCCGTGCCGGTGCGCGACCAGCGCGCCCGCCGGGGTGTGCTGGTCGACCAGCAGGACGTCCGGCCGCCACTCCCGCACGATCGCGTCCAGCGGCTTCGCGGTGAACCGCGCGTACGGGACGATGAAGCCCTCCCAGAGCGTGCGCAGCGCGGCCAGCCCGTGCCCGCCCTGGGCCCGGAACGCCCGGGTGCCGGTGCCGAGCACCTCGGCGTGCGGGCCGAGCAGTGGGCGCAGCACGGACTCGGTGCCGGTCCAGGCGACCTGGTGGCCGCGTGCGGTCAGCTCGGCGGCGATGCCCGCGGCCGGGTTGACGTGGCCGGTCAACGGCGGCATCACCAGCAGGAACCGGGTCATCGCGCGTCCTCCTCGGGGAGCAGTCGCCGCAGGTCGGCGACGGTCAGGGCCTCCAGGGCGGCCAGGTCCAGCCCGGCGCGCAGCGCGGCCAGGTCGGCCCGCGGACCGAAGCGCTCGCGCAGCCGTAGCGACAGGTCGGCGAGTTCGTTCTCGTCCAGCAGCAGGTCGCCGTCCAGTCGGGCGTCCGGGGTGACGTGGCGCGCCCAGTCGGGCGGCGCGCCGGCCGCCTCGACCAGCAGGGCCACCAGCTCCGGGTCCAACGGGGCGTCGGGGTGGAGGGGTTCAGGGTTCGGCATGAGAGATCTCCCACCTGCTCGACGGCACGGGGGTGAACGCGGCCGCATCGGAGCGCAGTTGGCGGCTTCCGGGGAGCGGCGGCGACGGTGGAGGGGCCCGGGATCACTTGTGCGACCCGGCGGGCGTCGGAATACTAGCCCGGGTGACCGCACTGGAGGCAGTGGCCGTCCACCTCCCCCCACACGCCGTTCCCATCGAGGCGGTGGGCGAGCGCATCGGCCTGACCCCACGTCAACTCCGTCTCTTCCGCCGCTTCCACGGCCTGGACCAGCTACGTCTGGACCCGACCGGGACGCTGCCCGACCTGCTCGAAGCCGCCCTGGACAACCTGCCGGAGCTGCGCGGACGCGAACGCGACGTCCGCTTCGTGATCCATGCCCGCAGCATGCCGGTGGCGGTGCCCCATCCGCTCAACCCGCTGCACGACCTGCTCGAAACCCGTGGCCTGGCGCACGCCGACGCCTTCACGGTGACCCACCACGCCTGCGCGGTGGGCCTGCTGGCCATCGACCTGGCCGGCCGGCTGCTCGCGGCCGAACCCGACCCGGCGGCGCTCGCACTGGTGCTGACCGGCGAGAAGACCTTCACCAGGGACGCCCAGGTGGTGCCCGAGACCGGCATCTTCGCCGAGGGCGCGGCCGCCTGCCTGGTCAGCGCCGACGGCGAGCGCCACCGGATGCTCTCCTTCGCGGTGCGCCAGCGCCCGGAGTTCGACGGCCGGCTGGCCGAGGACCCGGACCTGCTCGCCCGCTACCAGCGCGAGTACCCGAACGTGATGGTGGAGGCGATCGAGGCCGCCCTGGACCAGGCCGGTCTGGACCTCTCCGACCTGGCCGCGATCCTGCCGCACAACGTCAACCAGGCGTCCTGGCGGATGATCGCGCGCCGGATCGGCTATCCGGTCGAGAAAGTCGTGCTGGACAACGTGCGGTCGGTCGGGCACAGTTTCGCCTCAGACGGCCTCATCAATCTCCACACCGCCACCACGCGGGGGCTGCTCCGCCGCGGCGACCACTACCTGATCGCCGCCGCCGGTGTCGGAGCCACGTTCTCCGCGATGGCCATGCGGTACTGACGGCCCGCCGACTCCTCCGGCGGCCGTCGTCCGCACAGCGACGCCGTATTTCCCACACCGCATTTCCCACGCCACCCCAGAGCCCCGGGGCGCCTGCAAGCCCCGGAGCACACATCCCACGTACGACGGGACGGGACACCCATGTCAGAAGCCGCGGTCCAGACCACCGACCCCGAACTGCGCGAGCGCATCCTGCACGGCATCGGCGAGCTCCTGCCGCGCGTCCTCAAGCGCGAACTGCCCGAGATCCCGCAGGACGCCTGCCTCTTCGACGACCTCGGCCTCACCTCGGCCGGCACCATCGAGCTGATCCTGGAGCTGGAGGAGTCGCTCGACATCCAGGTGGACGTCGAGCAGATCACCGAGGACGACCTGCGGTCGGTCACCAGGCTGGCCGACTACGTCGCCGGGCACGTCATCCCCGAGGACTGACCGGGTGGCCCCCGGTCCCACCGGCCTGCGGATCACCCGGGTGCTCGCCCGCCGCTCCGACGGCCGCTCGGAGACCTCGCTCGACCCGGACCTGCGGGTCTTCGTCTCCGACCTCGTCCGCCCCTACGGCCTGCCGCTGCGCGAGGACCTGCTCGGCGAGGGCGTCGGCCACTCCTACGAGGAGCTGGCCGCCGGACCGCTGCGCGAGGCGCTGGCCGAGGACGAGCCGGCGGACCTGCTGATCCTGGCCTTCGACACCCCGGACGTCCGGCCCGGCGCACCGTCCTCGCTGGCGCTCAGCCGGTCCGTCCCGGGGAGCCCGCTCTCCTTCGCGGTCTGCGACCAGGGCGGCGCGGCGGCCTTCACCGCGCTGCGGCTGGCCGCCGCCCACCAGCGCACCGGCACCTGCCGCCGGGCCGTGGTGGTGCTCGCCGAACAGAGCGCGCTGCACTACGAACCGTCCGGGCCGGTGCCGTTGCCGGAGCGGCACGCGGTGGTGGTGCTGGTCTGCGAGGAGGCCCCCGGCGGCGGTCTGGCCGTCCGGCAGACCCGGGGCGAGGCCTCCCCGGCGGAGGCGGTCCGGGCCGAGGCCGAGAAGCTCGGGCCGGAGGCGGCGCTCCTGCTCGGCCCCGGCTTCGGCGCCGGGGAGCCCCCGCCGGCCCAGCCGTTCACCGGACTCTGGGCGGAGCTGGCCGACCACCTCCCGCGCTGGCGGGCGGACGGCCGGCCCGCGCTGCTGGCCGGGTACGACCGCCGGCTCGGCGTGCTCAGCACGCTGGCCCTGCCGTGACGGCGATCGACCTCTGGCTGATCGATACGCGTCAACCAGCTGTACCGGCCGCCGAGTTGTGGCCGTTGCTCGACCCGGACGAACGCGCCCGGGCGGCGCGGATGGACCCAGGGGCGGGCGAGCGCTTCACCGTGGTGCGCGGCACCGTCCGGCGGCTGGTCGCCGCCCGGCTCGGCGTGCCCCCGGCCGCACTGGTCTGGCGGTATGGCCCGCACGGCAAGCCCGAGCCCGAGCCCGCGGCGGCCGGTGGGCTGCGGGTCAGCTGGTCGGCCTCGGGGGCGTTCGCGGCGCTGGCCCTCGCCGAGGGGCGGGCGGTCGGCGTCGACGTCGAGCGGCTCCACGACCCCCGGACGGCCGAGCGGATGGCCGCCCGCTGGTTCCCGTCCGAGGAGGCGCGGTTCGTCGCCGAGCCCGTCGAACCGGCCGAGCGGGCGGCGCGGTTCACCACCCTGTGGTGCCGCCGGGAGGCCTGCGTCAAGGCGTACGGCGGGCGGCTCGCGCGGTCCTTCGGCGTGCCCGTGGGCGGCCCCTCGCCGGTACTGGTGGCCGACCCGGGCGGGCTCGGCACCGGCCCGTCCCGGCTCTGCGACGTTCCCGTGGCGGAGCCGTTCCGGGCTGCCGTGGCGGCCCTCGGGGAATCGCCGATACATGTCAACTGCCGTGTGTGGAAAGAAAATTGACGATGGATCGGGCCCGTCGAGGTTTGGTCTGGACCAGTTCGCGAGGGCGCTGGTAGCGTCCCGTCACACCCCCTGCCGAACCCTCCCCGGCCCTCCCCGGCGAGCCGAAAGGCGCGTACGACGTGACACCGCAGGACGCCCCACCGAACGATCCGACGTCACTCGGCGCGACACCGCGCGGCACGACAGCGACCCCCAGGCGGATCACCGTCCGGTACGCCGCCGAGGGCGGCGGCTCCGGCCCGCTCACCCGGGGCCAGGGCAACATGGTCCTCTGCATCCGGCGCGACCCGCCCGAGGGGATCAACAAGGACTCCGTCTGGCCGGTGCCCGACGGAGTCTCGGTCCCCGCCGGGCTGGTCGCCCTGCGCCTGCTGGTCGAACGCCACGAGTCGCTGCGGACTTCCTTCCCCGCGGGCCCCGACCCGGACGGCTTCCCGGACCGCCAGGTGGTGCACCGGAACGGCCGGTTCGCCGTCACGGTGGTCGAGGCCGGCGGTCGGAGCGAGGTCGAACTGGACGTGCTGGCCGCCGAGTTGGGCCGGGCGGATGTCGCCGTCCCGGTGTCCCTCGATGCTCCGCCGCGGGTCCGGTTCACCATGCTCGCCGCGGGCGAGCGGCTGCTGCGGCTGGTCGCCGTGGTCTGCCACGCGGGTGCCGACGGCGCCGCCACCGCGGTGCTGATCCAGGACTGGCACGCCCTCGCCGCCGGGAAGGAGCTGCCGCCGGTCACCGCTCCGACCCCGCTGGAGGTCGCCGTCGCGGAGCAGAGCGCCCAGGGCCGCCGCAGGGTCGCGGCCGCGCTGCGGCACTGGGCCCGGGTCCTGACCGCCGGCCCGCAGGTCGTCTTCGCCGACGCGCGGATCACCGGCCCGCCCGGCGACCACAGCGCCCTGCTGGTCCGCTCGCGCACCGCCGCGGACCACCTCGCCGCCGTCTGCCGGCGCACCGGCGCCAGCCCGTCGGTCGTCCTGCTCGCCGCCTTCGCCGCGCTGGTCGCCCACCGGTCCGGCAGCCGCGAGCTGGTGCTCTCGGCGCTCTCCGCCAACCGCCAGCGCGCCGCCCTGATCGACCACGTGGGCACCCTCGCGCAGGACGCGCTGATCCTGCTCGACACCGGCGCGGCCGACCTCGACCAGCTGATCGGCCGCGCCAAGTCCGCCTCGCTGAGCGCCTACTGGCACAGCATCCTGGACGCCCAGCAGGTCTGGCAGCTGGTGGACGACGCCGCCCACCTGCGCGGGGCCCGGTTCTCCCGCCAGGTGGTCGTCAACGACCTGAGCCTCACCATCCCGGCCGCCGTTGCCGACGCCCAGCCGCCCCCGGCCGTCGACCCCGAACTCACCGTCCTGCCCGCCCCGCCGCTGCCGGTCCGGCTGATGTTCACCATCCTGCGGATCACCGGCAGCCTCGACTTCGCCCTGATCGCCTGCCCCCAGGTGCTCGACCCCGAGGAGACCGAGGGCTTCGCCCGGGCCCTGCCGGCCCTGCTCGCGGCCGCCGCCGAGGGGCCGGTGCTGCTGTCCGACCTGCCCGCCGTGCTCGGCCCGCCGGGGGGTGAAAGGGGCGGCGAATGGCGGCTGGTCGACGGCGCCTGGATCGACCTCGCGGCCGTCCGCGAACTGCTGCGGACCGCCCTCGGGGAGCACCGACTCTCCGAGGAGGAGGGGAAGTTGGTGGTGGAACTGGCGACCGTTGACCCCTCGTTCGGCCCGGTCGAGGCCCACCGTGCGGTGGTCGCCGCCCTACCCGGACGCGACACCGCGATGGCGCCGCACCACTACGTCGTGCGGCAGGACCTCCCGGCGGGGGAGCGGACCGAGGCGGGCAGCGGGCGCGACCCGGCCGTCGCCGCCCGGCTGTCCGTGCTCACCTGAAGGGATGATCACGGCGGCCCCAACGGCGCTCACCCCCACGGGTCGTCGTGATCATCCACCGGCTCCCACGGAAGGTCCTCCCAGGAACAGGCGGAGGTCGCCCCCGAGGTGAGCCCCCAGGGGCTCGGCACCTCCTCCTCGCCGCCGTCCTGCACCGGCAGCCGGTCGATCACCGCGACCAGGGCGGGCGGCAGCTGCGGGGCCAGCCCGTGGTGCACCCGGGCGAGGATGTCGCGCCGCACGTCGTCCGGCAGCAGCGGCCGGTTCATCATCAACGCCCTCGGCCCGGGCGGCCGTTCGGCCGTGGCCAGCTGGTCCGACCAGGCCCGCCAGTAGTCGGCGTCGTCGGTCTCGCCGAGCATCAGGTGGTGCAGGTGCAGGCAGTACGCGGCCGTCCCGCTGCCCGAGCCGGCCGCGAAGCGCCACCAGAACTCGGCGCCCTCCTCCTTGCCGGTCGCGTACAGCAGCGCGCCGAACACCTCGGCCCCCTCCGGCTGGATCCGGCGCGCGTTCACCAGCAGGTCGAGTCCGCGCGAGGCGTCCGGCGCGCCCAGCACCAGGGCCACCACCAGGCCGAGTTCGAACGCCGCCTGCTCGTGCTCCGAGGGCAGGTGCGCGGGCGCGGCCGTGAGGCGCGCCCGGCGCACGGCGGCGATCCGCTCCGCATGGGCGCGTTCGGGCCGCGGGACGCGGAACACCGTGCGCCCGCCGTCGGCCCGGCCCGGTCCGTCCGGGGCCCGGTCCTCCGGTGCCGCCGTCACAGCTCCCCGCCGCCGTCCGGGAGTTCGCCCACCCCGAGCCGGCGGGCCAGCCTCTCCCGGGCGTGCCGGAGGTTGGAGTGCACCGTCGCCACCGGCCGCCCCAGGTACGCCGCGATCACCTTGACATGCAGGCCGAGCAGGTACCGCAGGATCACCACGTCCCGCTGCCGGTCCGGCAGTTCGAGGATCGCCGCGTACAGCCGCACCTCGTCCGCCTCGCTGTGCAGCAGCCCCTTCGCCACCTGCTTGAAGGCGCCGATCACCGCCGCGAAGGTGACCGCCTCCACCTCGACCGGCTCCTCGGAGGCCACCCAGTCCGCGACGTGCCGATTGGCCAACCGCCAGGCGTACGCGGCCGGTTCCTCGAACCGGAGCACCTGCGACCAGCAGCGGGCCAGGTCGGCCTTCACCGCCGAGACCACCAGCTCCGCGTCGGACTGGCTGCCTATCCGGGTCAGGGCCAGGGCGCGCCAGGCGGGTTCGTGGGTCTCGCAGAAGGCCACGTAGGGGAGGCCCAGGCGAAGTTCGGGGTCGGAGCGGAGTCCGGGGTCGGTGTCGGCCGTCGGCTCCGCCGCCGTCCCGCGGAGGTACGCCACGGCCGTTCCGCCCCGGTGCCTGCGCGTCGGGGCGCCCCTGTCGATCGTCATCGGGCCTGCTTTCCGTGGCCGCCGGCTGCGCACCGGGCCACCCGAGGGTCGGGCTGTCTGCGCCCATCCTCATTCCATCAGGCCTGTCACTCCAGGCTGCAATCCGAATACAGATTGTCATCTCATGGGAACCAGCGGTTGGTTGGAATGCCCGGAAGCTGTTCGGAACACGAGGGGCCGCGCCTATCGTGGGCGGGGAGGATCGATCGGGCACGGCATCGGGGGGAGAACACGGATGGGTCTCTACGACGGGGTGGACCTGCGGCTCAACGTTCCGCACTCGGCGCGGATGTACGACTACTTCCTCGGCGGGTTCACCAACTTCGCCGCCGACCGCGAGGCCGCCGGGCACGCCCTCGCCGTCGCGCCCTGGCTGCGCGCCGCCGCCCGCGTCAACCGCTCCTTCATGCAGCGCTCGACCCGTGCCCTCGCCGAGCTCGGCTTCGACCAGTTCCTCGACATCGGCACCGGCATCCCCACCTCGCCCAACCTGCACGAGGTCGCCCAGGGCGTCCGGCCGGACGCCCGGGTGGTCTACGCCGACAACGACCCGATCGTGCTCTCGCACGCCCAGGCCCTGCTCACCGGCACCCCCGAGGGCCGCACCGCCTACGTCGAGGCCGACGCCACCGACCCGGCCCGGCTGCTCGCCGCCCCCGGACTGCGGGAGACCCTCGACCTGTCCCGCCCGGTCGCGCTCTCCCTCAACGCCCTGCTCCACTTCGTCCCCGACACCCACGGCGCGGACGAGCTGGTCGAGCACCTCAAGTCCGCCCTCGTCCCGGGCAGCGCCCTGGTGATCACCCACGTCAGCCCCGAGTTCGCACCCGAGGACATCGCCACACTGACCCGGATCTACGAGGCGGCCGGCACCGCGGCCCAGGCCCGCACCCGGCTGCGGATCGCCCGCTTCTTCGACGGCTGGACCCTCCTGGAGCCGGGGCTCGTCCCCATCGCGCAGTGGCGGCCGTCCCCCGACGAGGCGCTCGTCGCCGCCGAGGAGGTCTCGCTGTACGCGGGGGTGGCCGTCCGGCCGTGACGGGGGCGCCCCGGCCACACCCGCGGCCGGTCACATGGTGTTGACGATGAGCCCGATGTGGGTGAAGTAGTTCAGCCCGCCGAACGCCAGGAAGGCGAGGCCGGCCAGCCCCCACACGACGCCGATCACCGGGCTCATCCACCGCCGGGGGTCCCGCAGCGCGAAGGGGAAGAGCAGTGCCCCGATGCCGACCAGGACGTACAGCCCGGACATGAAGCTCGCCTCCAGCCACGGCCAGTCCGAGAACTCCCCGGAGATCGGCTCCTCCGGCGGGGCGGCGAAGAGCGTGTACTTCCAGCCCGCGGCGGCGATGCCGAAGCAGGCCAGCCCCATGCCGAAGACGAACACCGAGATCGGCGCGGCCACCCGGACCGTCCGGTCGACGCCGTCCGCGGCGAGGAGCTCGCTGCCGCGCTTCCAGAGGTAGAAGGAGGCGGTCAGCAGGAAGACGCCGAACGCCAGGGCGGGTTCGCCGAAGATGACGTTGTCGAACGGGAACCCCTGCCCGGCCAGGGGCCAGGTCAGGGTCATGTGCAGGCCGGTGGTGACGAGCGTGAACCCGAGGGCCCCGAACGCCAGCGCCCAGCCCTCGAGCGTGGTGCTGCGCCCCTGGACGAGGAGTCGGCGCCCCAGGGCGACCACCAGCAGGAGTCCGGCGCCGGCGGCCACCGACATGATCGTGTTGTAGGTCGGCATCCTGGCCCAGTCGATCTTCAGACCGGATGCGGCGAGCGGCATGGCGTGCTGAATCATGGATCAGGGATGACGCGACACCGTCCGTCGGCAAACCGCGCGCCGCCCGGGTCCACCCGGCGGGCCCAGCCGATTCCGTCCGACCCCGCTCCCGCTCCCGTCCCACCCGCTCCACCTGTGCGGCCCCGTCCCCCCGGGCCCAGACTGGTGGTGGATCGACGCTGCCCCGGGAGGCTGGGAGAGGCATGCTGCTGGGACTCACCACCGCCTTGGTCGCGACCGTCTGCTTCGGCTTCGGGGCGGTCTTCCAGGCGCGCGGGGCGCGGTCGGCCCCGCGCGCCGACCGGGTCCGGGCGGGCCTGCTCGCCGCGCTGGCGCGGTCCTGGCAGTTCCTCCTCGGCACCCTGCTGGACATCGTCGGCTTCGCGCTGAGCATCGTCGCCCTGCGCACCCTCCCGCTCTTCCTCGTCCAGGCCGTCACCAACGCCAGCCTGGCCGTCACCGCCCTGGCGGCCGTCTGGCTGCTGGGCGCGCGGCTGCGCCGCGGCGACCTCGCGGGCATCCTCGCCGTGGTCGTCGGCCTGACCCTGCTGGCGCTCGGCTCCGGCCGGGAGGGCCGTGACCACGCCGCGCCCGCCTTCCACTGGGCGCTGCTCGCCACCACCGCCGTCCTGCTGCTCGCCACCCTGGTCCTGGTGCGGCGGGAGGGCAACGCGGCCGCGGCCGGCCTGGGGCTGCTGGCCGGGGCCGGCTTCGGCGTGACCAGCCTGGCCGTACGGGTACTGGACGTTTCCGGCCCGGTCGCCGTGCTCACCGACCCGGCCGCCTACGCCCTCGCCGTCGGCGGCCTCGGCGGCTACCTCGCCTACGCCCTGGCCCTGCAGCGCGGCACGGTGACGGCCGCGACCGCCGCCGGGACGGTGACCGAGACCTTCGGCCCGGCGCTGGTCGGCGTCACGGTGCTCGGGGACGCCGCGCGCCCCGGGTTCGAGTGGTGCGCGCTGACGGGCTTCGCGGTGTCGGTGGGCGGCACCTTCGTGCTCTCCCGCTTCGGCGAGCCCGAGGGCGGGCCCGCGGAGCCGACCGCCCCGCACCGGGACGCCGAGGCGGAGCCCGCCGTACCGCCCCGGTAGCCCGGACGGCTCCGCCGTGCGAAGGTGACTTGCCGGACAAAACGGACGGCTAGGCGGTCACAGAGCGGCAGGTGCCCGATGGCGGAGGAGCCCCACTCCCGACCCCGGCGGTCGGACCCGAAGGAGGTCACCGACCTCGCGGCTCCCGCCGACCGGAAGGCCCTGAAGCCCCCGCCGGACCCGGCCGGCCGCCCCGTCGCGCTGATCACCGGCGCCTCCTCCGGGATCGGCCGCGCCACCGCCACCCGCCTGGCCGACGCCGGCTGGCTCACCCTGCTCTCCGGCACCGACCGCGCCCGCCTCGACGAACTCGCCGACCGCACCGGCGGCCGCGCCCTGCCCGAGGACCTGAGCAAGCCGGACGGCCCGGCCCGCCTCGCCGAGGCCGCCCTGGCCGACGCCGGCCGGGTGGACGCCCTGGTCGCGAGCGCCGGCCTGGGCTGGCGCGGCCCGTACGCGCAGACGCCCTCCGACACCCTGGACCGGATGATCGAGGTCAACCTCGCCGCCCCGCTGCGCCTGGTCCGGCTGCTGCTGCCCGGCATGCTGGAGCGCCGCCGCGGCCGGATCGTGCTGCTCGGCTCGATCGTCGGCCAGGTCGGCTCGCGGGAGGAGTCCGGCTACGCGGCCACCAAGGGCGCACTGACGATGTTCGCCGAGAGCCTCTGGTACGAGCTGCGCGGCACGGGCGTCGGGGTGCGCCTGGTGCTCCCCGGCGCGGTGGACACCCCGTTCTTCGAGCGGCGCGGCACCCCGTACGAGCGCGACTGGCCGAGGCTGGTCCCGGCGGACCGGGTCGCGGACGCGGTGGTGGCGACCATCACCACCGAACGCGACCGCCTCTACGTCCCGCACTGGCTCGGCTTCCCGTCCCGCCTCCACGGGGTGGCACCGGGCGTGTTCCGCCGGATGGCCGCCCGCTTCGAGTGAGCGCCGCCGTGCACCGGACGGGCACCGCCGCCGTCGCCGCCACTGCCCTCGCCGCCGGCGCGGAGTTCCTGCACCTCGCCCCGGCCGCCGTCCGCCTGCCGCCACTGCGCCGCACCCTGGCCCGCCGCACCGCCGGCCACGGCACCGCGCCCGGCCACGTCGCCCTGACCTTCGACGACGGCCCCGATCCGGCCAGCACCCCGTACGTCCTCGACGCGCTGGACGAACTCGGCGCCCGCGCCACCTTCTTCCTGCTCGGCGCGATGCTGGAGCGCGCCCCCGGGCTCGGCCGCGAGCTGGTCCTGCGCGGCCACGAGGTGGCCGTCCACGGCTGGCACCACCGGCAGCAGTGGTACCCGGCCCCCGCCCGCGACCTGCGCGAACTGCGCCGCGCCAGCGAGGCCGTGACCGAACTCTGCGGCGCCCGCCCGCGCTGGTACCGCCCGCCGTACGGCGTCCTGACCGCCGGCCCGGCCCTGGCCGCCCGCCGGCTCGGCCTGCGCAGCGTGCTGTGGACGGCCTGGGGCCGCGACTGGACGGCGGAGGCCACCGGCGAGTCCGTCTACGCGACCGCCCGCCCCGGCCTCACCGGCGGCGCCACCCTCCTGCTGCACGACTCCGACTGCACCTCCGCCCCCGGCTCCTGGCGCGCCACCCTCGCCGCCCTCCCACTGATCGCCGCCCACTGCCGCACCCACCGCCTCACCCTCGGCCCCCTCCGCGACCACCGGGTGCCGTCGGGCGCGGGGAACCGTCCGGGGTGACGGACGCACCGGCCACCACCCGCGTGCCGCACCACGTCCCCCGCGCGGCTAGCCCAGCCCCACCCGTCGCAGCGCCGCCCCGAACCCGGCCTGCCAGGCCTCCGGTGTGGCGCCGGCGGACGGTGGGGGCTCGGGGCGGCCGAGGGCGGCCAGGGCGTTGCGGACCACCTCGGCCGGGCGGGCGGTGGCGACGTCGGCGTGGCCGAGCTCCAGCTCGTGCTGGAGGTTGTCGCGCCCGTGCCCCTGCACCACGTCGAGGAGCAGCAGCCGCCGGCCCAGCGCCCGGGCCTCGCTGCAGGTGTCGCCCGAGCTGGTGACCACCAGGTCGGCGGCGGCCATCAGCGCGGGGACGCGGTCGGTGTAGCCGAAGGGGTGCAGCCGGGGCTCCCGGCGCGCGGCGGTCCGCAGCCGGCGCTCCAGTTCCCGGTTGCGCCCGGCCACCGCGAGCACGTGCGGCCCGGCGGCGGCCAGCGAGGCGGCGGTGCGGGCGAGCGGGCCGAGCCCCCAGGAGCCCGACATCAGCAGCACGCAGGCGGCGCCCGCCGGCACGCCCAACTCGTCGCGCGCCGCGGCCCGTTCCGGCGGCCGGTAGAACGGCTGCCGCAGCGGCGCCGGCACGACGGCGACGTCGGCGTCCGGCCGGTACCGCCGCACCGCGCACGCCGCGACCTCCGAGGTGACCAGGAACAGGTCCGTCCCCTCCTGCACCCAGAGCCGGTGCGGCGTCACGTCGGTGCAGAACACGAAGTGCCGGAACTCCCGCTCCGGTGCCTGCCGCAGCAGCCGGTTGACCGCCGAGGTCGCGGTGGCGAACACCGAGACCACCAGCTGCGGCCGCTGCGCCGCGATCAGCTCCCGCAGCGCCGGGACCAGCCGGGCGCGGGCCGCCGCGTCGGCGAGCAGGGCGAGCCGGGCGCCCGGCCGCAGCGCCGAGAAGTGGAAGGCGTCGTACACCCCGGGCAGGTCGAGCAGTCGGCGGAACACCGCCTCCCCGGCCGCGCCGGAGCGCTGCCCGAGCAGGGCCATGGCGTCGACCGTGCCGGTGGTCCAGCCGCGTTCCCGCAGGGTGTCCGCGCAGGCCTGCGCCATCACGTCGTGGCCCTGCCCGAGCGAGCCGGAGACCAGCAGGGCGTGCGGCATCGGGCGGCCCCCGTCAGGCGCCGGCGGCCGAGCCGACGGCGGCCCGGTACCAGTCCGCGTACTGCCGCACGCCGGCGGTGAAGTTGGTGCTCGGCGACCAGCCCAGCAGCCGCTTCGCCTGTGCCGAGGAGATCCGCCGCCCCGCGTAGTCGGCCTTCCGCCCGTCGATGTGCTCGATGGTGACGGGCCCCAGCAGGGCGTCCACGGTGTCGGCGATGTCCCGCACCGAGACGGCCGCCGAGCCCTCCAGCGCGAAGGTCTGGTCCTCGGCGGCGGGGGAGAGGGCCCGGACGTGGGCGTCGGCGAGGTCCTCGACGTAGACGAAGTTGCGGCTCTGCCGGCCGTCCCCGGCGATGGTGATCGGCCGGCCGGTCAGCGCGGCTTGGACGAACCGGGCGACGACCAGCTCGTCCCGCATCCGGGGGCCGTACGGGATGCCGTAGCGCAGGATGGTGAAGTGCTGCCCGTAGAGCTCGCGGTAGCTGTGCACCAGCATCTCGGCGGCGAGCTTGGTGGCGACGTACAGATGGCCGCTGTGCTCCAGCTCGATCGGCACGTGCTCGTCCAGCTCCTGTTCGCCGCCGTCGATCTGCCCGTCGGTGAGGGCGGCTCCGTAGACCCAGACGGTGCTCGCCAGCACGGTCCGGCTCAGGCCGCTGCGCCGGGCGGCCTCCAGGACGGCCTCGGTGCCGTCGATGTTGGTCCGCACCGCGCGGACGGGGTCGGCGGAGACCTGCTCGACGTCGGCCATGGCGGCCAGGTGGTAGACCACCTCGCTGCCGGCCAGCGCCGCGGTGAGGGCCCCGAGGTCGAGGATGTCGAGCCGCGCGTGCTCGGCGTCCGGGTTGAGGTACTTGTCGGTGGTGTCCACCGCGAGGACGTCGTGGCCGGCCGCGATCAGGTGGTCCACGACGTGTGAACCGATGAACCCGCAGCCTCCGGTGACGGCTATCCGCACGATCCTGCTCCCTTCGCTCCGGCTACCCGGCCAGGCGCCGGTACACCGCGGAGACGGCGTCGACCACCTGCTCCGTCTCGTCCTCGGTCATGTCGGAGTGCACCGGCAGGCAGACCTGCCGGGCGCAGACGTCCTCGGCCACCGGCAGCGGCCCGCGCCGGTAGGGGGCGAGCACCGGCTGGAGGTGCAGCGGCAGGTCGTAGACCTCGCCGGACAGCCGCACCCCGTGCTCCTCGGCCACCGCCCGCTTGAACTCCGCGCGGTCCACCCCGGACGGCAGCAGCGCCAGGTACTTGTAGTAGTTGCCCCGGCAGCCGGGCGGTTCGAGCACCGGGTCGAGGCCGTCCAGCCCGGCCAGCGCCGCGTCGTAGCGGCGGGCGACGGCCCGGCGGGTCTCGATGAACTCCTTCAGCCGGCGCAGGTGCACCGAGCCGATCGCGGCGTGCGGCTCGCTCATCCGCCAGGAGTAGCCGAGCTTCACGTGGTGGTTGGTGGTGAAGGAGCCCTTGCCCTGGTCGCGGTAGATCCGGGCCTCGTCGCGCAGCTCCGGCGACTCGGTGAGGATCATCCCGCCCTCGCCGCTGGTGGTGACCTTGGTCGGGTAGAAGGAGAAGGCCCCGGCCAGGCCGAAGGTCCCGGCGGCGCGCCCGTCGAAGCTGCTGCCGTGGGCGTGCGCGGCGTCCTCGACCAGCGGGATACCGCGCCGGTCGCACAGCGCCCGCACCGCGGTGACCTGCGGGCCGACCAGCCCGCCGATGTGCACCAGGACGACGGCGGCGGTGTCCGGAGTGAGCGCCGCCTCCAGGGTCTCGGGGGAGAGCGCGAGGGTGGCCGGGTCGACGTCGGCGAAGACCGGACGCCCGCCCGCGTGCACCACCGCGCCGGCGGTCGCGTAGAAGGTGACGGCGGGGACGACCACGTCGCGGCCCCGGACGTCGATGCCGCGCAGGATCACCTCCAGCGCCGCCGTGCCGCTGCTCACCGCGACGGCGTGCGAGGCGCCGTGCTCGGTGGCGAAGGCCTGCTCGAAGCGCTCGGTCCACGGACCGAGGGTCAGCGCGCCGGTGGTGAGCATCTCGGTCACCGCTTCGGCGACGGCCGCACGGTCGCTCTCGTCGAACACGATGCGGGCGGCTGGAACGCCCATGGGGCACCTCCGGCGGCGGGCTGCGAAAGCAGCACCAATCGGGTCGGATCCTCCCGAACCGCACGTCAGCGGACGGGTCAGGCACATCACGCTACTTCGCCCACCGGCCCGCGGCCCGCCGCCGCGGACCGCACGGGTGACCGGATCTGCTTCCGCCGCAGGTCCAGGGGCTGCTTCCGGGGTAGGACGCGCGCTCCTCCGTACGGGGGAGGGCACTACTGCGTCCGCAGTACGCAAACGGCCTGCGCAGGGACGACGACGGAGTAGGGGTCGGCGATCAAGGATTGGTCATGCTGCGGCGGACCGCGTCCACCAGGACGTCCGGCCGGCCGCGGCACCTCCCGATCCCGAGAACCGCATCCGAAGGAGTCCGCTCTCCCGTGGCCACGTTCCTCTACCGTCTGGGCCGATGGACCTTCGTCCGGCGCCGGCTGGTGACCTTCCTCTGGGTCGCCGTGCTGGCGGCCGTCGGAGTCCTCGCGGCCAAGGCGCCCGCCGCACCCGACGACGGCTTCGCGATGCCCGGCACGGAGGCGCAGAAGGCCTTCGACCTGATGAACGAGCGCTTCCCCGGCGGCCACGCCGACGGGGCCTCGGCACGCCTGGTGTTCGTCGCCCCCTCCGGCCAGAAGATCACCGCCGCGCCGAACCAGCAGGCCGTCGAGCGCACGGTCGGCGAGCTCGCCGGCTCCGAGCAGGTCACCAGCGCGGTGGACCCGTTCAAGATGAAGGGCGCCGTCTCCGCGGACGGCACCACCGCCTACGCCACGGTGAGCTACTCCGCCAAGGCCGGCGAGGTCTCCAAGACCGCCACCGACACCCTCGAGCAGGCCGCCCAGCACGGGCGGGACGCCGGCCTCAAGGTCGAGATCGGCGGCACCGCGCTGATGGCCAAGCCCGACGCGGGCGGCAGCAGCGAGGCGATCGGCATGGCGCTGTCCGCCGTCGTCCTGGTGATCACCTTCGGCTCGCTGCTCGCGGCCGGCCTGCCGCTGCTCACCGCCGTCATTGGCGTCGGCCTCGGCATGGCGCTGATCACCGCGCTCGGCAGCACGCTCGGGCTCTCCACCACCACCGGCACGCTCGCGATGATGCTCGGCCTCGCGGTCGGCATCGACTACGCGGTGTTCATCGTCTCCCGCTACCGCGCCGAGCTCGCCGAGGGCCGGACGCCCCAGGAGGCGGCGGGCCGGGCGGTCGGCACGGCCGGGTCCGCGGTGGTCTTCGCGGGCCTCACCGTGGTGATCGCGCTCGCCGGCCTCTCCGTGGTCGGCATCCCGATCCTGGCCAAGATGGGCATGGCCGCCGCCGGGACGGTCGTCATAGCCGTGCTGGTCGCGCTCACCCTGGTGCCCGCGCTGCTCGGCTTCCTCGGCCGCAAGGTGCTGCCGCGCAAGGCCCGCAAGGCCCGCGGTGCGGCGGCCCCGGGCGCGAAGGAGAACGGCGGTGCCCGCTGGGCCCGCTTCATCCTGCGCCGCCCGCTCGCGGTGCTGCTCGGCGGCGTGATCGGCCTCGGGGTGCTCGCCGCCCCGGCGCTCGACCTGCGGCTCGGCCTGCCGGGGGACGAGTCCAAGCCCACCTCCACCACCCAGCGCCGCGCGTACGACCTGCTCTCCGAGGGCTTCGGCCCCGGCTTCAACGGCCCGCTGACGGTCATGGTGGACGCCAAGGGCGTCGCCGACCCGAAGGCCGCCGCCGACGAGGTCGCCAAGAAGGTCTCGGGCCTGCCCGGGGTCATCGCGGTGACGCCGCCGATGTTCAACCAGGCGGGCGACACGGCCCTGCTCAACGCCGTCCCGGCGACCGGCCCGAGCGAGGCCGAGACCAAGGACATCGTGCACGCCATCCGCCACGACGCGGCCGGCCTGAAGACGGCCACCGGGGCGACGGTCCTGGTCAGCGGCACCACGGCGATGAACATCGACGTGTCGCAGAAGATGTCCGACGCGCTGGTGCCCTACCTCGCCGTGGTCGTCGGCCTCGCCGTCATCCTGCTGATGATCGTCTTCCGCTCGCTCCTCGTCCCGCTGAAGGCGGCGCTCGGCTTCCTGCTGTCGGTGGTCGCCGCGCTCGGCGCCGTGGTCGCGGTCTTCCAGTGGGGCTGGCTGGCCAACCTGATCGGCGTGGAGCAGACCGGCCCGGTGATGAGCATGATGCCGATCTTCATGATCGGCGTGGTCTTCGGCCTCGCCATGGACTACGAGGTGTTCCTGGTCACCCGCATCCGCGAGGGCTTCGTCCACGGCGAGGAGCCCGGTGAGGCGGTCGTCACCGGATTCCGGCACAACGCCCGGGTGGTCACCGCCGCCGCGTTCATCATGATCGCCGTCTTCGCGGGCTTCATCGGGATGAGCGAGCCGATGATCAAGATGATGGGCCTGGGCCTCGCCGCGGCCGTCGCCTTCGACGCCTTCATCGTCCGGATGACCATCGTCCCGGCCGTCCTCGCCCTGCTCGGCCGCCGCGCCTGGTGGCTGCCGCGCTGGCTCGACCGCCTGATACCGGACGTGGACGTCGAGGGCAGCAAGCTCGTGACCGCCGCCCCGGAGCCGGCCCCGGCCCGGGAGTCCGTCACCGTCTAGGGCGCTGCCGCCCGGCCCGGCCCCGCCACCGCGCGGGCCCGGGCCGGGCACCGTCCCTCGGCCCGACCCCGCGCGGCCCGACCCCGTACGGCCCGACCCCCCTCGGACCGATCCCGTACGGCTCGGACAGCGGTTCGAACCCCAACCGTTACCGTTGCTGTCGGGGACCGCCGTACGTCCGGAGCCCCCGACCCCGCCCGCCGCTCCCACCGGGAGCGGCGCGGCACGAACTGGCGATGCCCGGGCGCGGGCGCGACCAGCGTCCCCCGACCGGAGAGCACGAGCATGAGCGACATCTGGCAGCGCCTACGCCGCGACCATCCCCGGTTGCTCGACGCGGCAGGCGGCGCGGGCGTGATCACGGTCACCGGCCTCGGTGCCACCATCGACCAGAACGGCGGCCACTTCACCCCGTTCGCCGCGCCCACCTTCGCCATCGCGCTGTTCTCCGCCGTCACCGTGCTCGCCCACCGCCGCCACCCGCGCGCGGTGGTCGCCGTCACGCTGCTCTGCACTATGGCGCTCGCCATGGTCAGCCCCCGGCTCACCCCGACCGTGGCCACGCCGCTGCTGCTCGCCCTCTACTTCCTCGCCATCCGCACCGACCGTGCCACCGCGCTGCGCGCCTCGGTCGTCACCGCCGTCCTGCTCACCGGGATCACCCTGCTGCTCGGCCCCGGCGGGCCGATCAGCGAACGGCTCGGCGTGCTCGCCTGGGCCCTGCTGCCCGGCGCCCTCGGCGACTCCATCCGCAACCGCCGCGCCCACCTCGCGGCCATCGAGGAGCGCGCCGAACGCGCCGAGCGCACCCGCGAGGAGGAGGCCCGTCGGCGGGTCGCCGACGAGCGGATCAGGATCGCCCGCGACCTCCACGACGTCGTCGCCCACCACATAGCCCTCGCCAACGCCCAGGCGGCCATCGCCGTCCACCTCATGGACAACCACCCCGTCCAGGCCCGGGAGGTGCTCAGCCACATCACCGACGCCACCGGCTCGGCCCTCCAGGAACTGCGCGCCACCGTCGGCCTGCTGCGCCGCGCCGAGGACCGCGCCCCGCTCGAACCCGCCCCCGGCCTCGACCGGCTGCCCGAACTGATCAACACCTTCGAGCGGGCCGGTCTGCCGATCCGGCTCTCCGTCGAGGGCGAGGCCCGCCCGCTGTCGCCCGGCGTGGACCTCACCGCCTTCCGGATCGTCCAGGAGTCGCTCACCAACGTGGCCAAGCACGCCCACGGCGCCGACGCCGAGATCACCCTCGCCTACAGCGGCAGCCGGGTCGCGGTCAGCGTCGCCAACGGCCGCCCGACCGCGACCGGCCGCCGCCGCGCGGTGCCGCTGCCCCAGCACCCGCCGAGCGAGGGCGGCTTCGGCCTGATCGGCATGCGCGAGCGGGCCGGGGCGGTGGGCGGCCGGCTCAGTGCCGACCGGCGGCCCGACGGGGGCTTCCTGGTCACCGCCGAACTGCCGCTGCGCACCGGCGCCCGCGACGACGGCCCCGAGTCCGTGGGCGCCCTCACCGCCGCCGACGTCGCCCGGGCCGCCAGGGCCGCGCGCGCCGCCCGCACCGATCGCCCGGCACCAGCCGATCGCCCGACACCAGCCGAAGGACAGGACGGCGCCGCCCGAGCGGACGGCGCGGTCCGAGAGGAGAGGGACCACGCATGACCATCCGGGTACTGCTCGCCGACGACCAGGCCCTGCTGCGCGGCGCCTTCCGGCTGCTGATCGACGCGGAGGAGGACATGGAGGTGGTCGGCGAGGCCGCCGACGGCCGGGAGGCCGTCGAACTCGCCCGGGCCACCAGGCCCGACGTCGTACTGATGGACATCCGGATGCCCGGCACCGACGGCCTCGGCGCCACCGCCGAGATCTGCGGTGACGAGGCGCTGTCCGGCACCCGGGTGCTCATCCTCACCACCTTCGAGATCGACGAGTACGTGGCCCAGGCGCTGCGCGCGGGCGCCGGCGGGTTCCTCGGCAAGGGCGCCGACCCGAAGGAGCTGCTCGCCGCCGTCCGCACCGTCGCGGCGGGCGAGGCACTGCTCTCGCCCGCCGCCACCCGGGCCGTGATCGACCAGTTCCTGGCCCAGCCCGAGCCGGCCTCCGCCGCTTCCACGAGCGAGCGGCTGTCCGTCCTCACCGCCCGCGAGCGCGAGGTGATGTCGATGGCCGCCACCGGCCTCACCAACGAGGAGATCGCCGAGCGGATGTTCGTCAGCCCCTTCACCGTCCGTACCCACGTCCACCGGGCGATGTCCAAGCTCGACGCCCGCGACCGCGCCCAGCTCGTGGCCATCGCCTACCAGACCGGCCTGGTCCCGCCCGGCCGCCCGAACTGAGGCCCGCCCGGCCGGCGGTGGCCGGTCCGGCCCCGGGGCTCAGGGCTTGCGGGCCACGGCGCCGTACATGCTGACGCGGTCGGCGCCGGGGGCGGGGGTGGTGTCGGGGCGCCAGAGGGGGACGGTGGTCACGCCGGGGTCGAGGAGGTCGAGGCCGTCGAAGAAGGCCCGGACCTCCTCGCGGGAGCGGCCGACGAGGGGTGCGGTGGCCTTGTCGTAGACACCGGTGACCCGGTCGCGGATCTCGGCCGGGATGAAGTCGGCGGTGCCGTGCGAGAGGACCAGGTGGCTGCCGGAGGGCAGGGCGTCCAGCAGGGCGGCGAGGGCCTGGTGGGGCTGGTCCTCGTCCCGCAGGAAGTGGAGGACGGCGGCGAGGACGAGTCCGACCGGGCGGGAGAAGTCGAGCAGGTCCGCCGCCCGGACGGCGTCCAGCAGCGCGGCGGGCTCGCGCAGGTCGGCCCGGATGACGGTGGTGTGGCCGGGGCCCGAGCCGGCCATCAGGGCGCGGGCGTGGCTGAGCACGATCGGGTCGTTGTCCACGTAGACGGTCCGCGCGCCCGGTCGGGCCGCCTGGGCGATCTCGTGGGTGTTGCCGGCCGTGGGGATGCCGGTGCCGATGTCGAGGAACTGGTCGATGCCGAGTTCGGCGACGCACCGCACCGCGCGGGTGAGGAAGCCGCGGTTGGCGCGGGCGGTGGAGCGGAACTCCGGGTTGGCGGCGAGCGCCTTCTCGGCGGCGGCGCGGTCGGAGGGGAAGTTGTCCTTCCCGCCGAGGTAGTAGTCGTACATCCGGGCCGGGTGCGGCACGTCGGGCCGCAGGTCGGCCGGGATCCCGGCCCCGCCGGACTCCCACATGTTCTCGTATCCCACGGTTGCCGTCTCCTCTGCCCCGGGCGCCACGGACGATCCACTCGCGGCCCTGTTGGCGGACAGCCTAAAGCCCAGGTCACGGCCCGGGTACCGGTTGGTCGGGTCACCCCCGTATGTCCCTTTTCGTCGGGCGGGGAGGGTTCCCGGGCTCGCCGCGCGCCCCTGCCGCTCCCGGCGGAGGATGGAGGTCCGGGCGGGGGAACAGCCGGGGACGGGAGGTCAGGCCCGTGGGCATCGCGATGGCGGACATCCGCGAGTGGCGCGGCCACGCCGTGGTCGACGAGAAGGGCCACCGCATCGGGTCGCTTGAGTCGGTCTACGTCGAGACGGCCAGCGACGAGCCGTTCTTCGGCACGGTCACGGTCGGTTTCGCCGGCCGGCGCCGCCTGGTCTTCGTCCCGCTGGACGGGGCGGTGGCCGGGCCGGACTACCTCCGGGTGGCCTACCCGCGCAACCAGGTCAAGCAGGCCCCGGCGATCGGCACCGACGACGTGCTGCCCGCCGAGGACGAGCCCGCCGTGTTCGCGCACTACGAGTTGCCGTACGCGACCGGCGCGGGCGGAGAGCGCCGCCTGGCCCGCCGCTGAGCCGAGCCGTACCCGGGGCTGCCGGGCACGGCTTTCGCCAGCCGGGAATGAATACCCCGCCGGGTACACTTGTCCATCGACAGTCGATGTGAAAGGCGGCCCCGACATGCAGGTGGACGAGGAGGCGGTCGGCGCGGTCCTGAACCGGCTGCGTCGCGCGCAGGGCCAGTTGGCCGGAGTGATCGCGATGATCGAGGCGGGCCGGGACTGCAAGGACGTGGTGACCCAGCTCGCCGCCGTCTCGCGCGCGCTCGACCGGGCGGGGTTCAAGATCGTCGCGAGCGGCATGCGCCAGTGCATGGCCGCCGCCGACCAGGACGCCGCGCCGATGAGCGAGGCCGAGCTGGAGAAGCTCTTCCTCGCCCTGGCCTGACCGGGCGGCACCCGGTTCGACAGTACGGTCCGACGAGGGCCGCGGCGGATCCTCCCGCCGCGGCCCTCGCGGCATGTCGGCGGAAACACCGGAGGAAGCATCCGCGAACCTGCCCGCCGAAGCACCCGCGACCACACCCGCGCCGCGGGCCGACGGCCCCGCCCAGCGAAGTTCCCGTACCGCCCGACGCTCCGTCATGCGTCGTTCACGCGCCGGTCGCCGGCCTTCGGGTGAATGAGGGCCGCCCGCAGTTGTACAGCCAACTGCGTGCGCTCCCCTCCTCCCAGCCTCCGTGACCAGCCGAACCCGGCCCCGGCGAACCGTCCCCCGGCGGTCCGGCCCCGGGCGGCGGACAGGACAACCGTGGCCGCAGGCAGCGCCCTGACGTTCAGTTCCTCCACCAACCCCACCGAAGGCGACCGGCTCACCTTCCACTGGAGCACCGACGCCCCCGACGCCAAGAACTGGGTCGGCATCTACGACGGCGACCGCCAGCCCGGCAACGGCGGCTCGCTGCTGTGGAAGTACACCGCTGGCACCTCGGGCGACGTCCAGCTCGACACCTCCGCGCTGACCGGCGGCCCGTACACCGCCTACCTGCTCGCCAAGGACGGCTACGGCATCCTGGCCCGCACCGGGCCGTTCACCTTCCACCCCAAGCCCGCCGTCGTCCGCCCGCACGCCGCCGTCGACGCGTTCACCGCCACGCCCGTCGCCCCGGGTGCCGCGGTGACGGTCCGGCTCGGCGGCCTCTGGTCCCGCCCGGCCGGCAACCCGGCCGGATCCGCCACCTACCGCAAGGTGAGCGGCCCGGCCTGGGCCGCGGTCGGCGCCGACGGCACGCTCACCGGCACCGCCCCCGCCACCCCCGGTCGGAACCCCGAGCCGGTGGTCGTCGGCGTCAAGGACAGCGCGGGTGCCACCGACACCGTCACCGTCCTCGTCCCGGTGGCGGACCCGGCCGCCCCGCCGCGCCTCAAGGCCGCCAGCTGGAACCTGCACGACGCGGGCTCGGCCCACACCGACGCACTGGAGAAGCAGCTGCGCGTGGTCCTCGCCCAGGGCCTGGACGTGCTCGCCCTCCAGGAGACCGCGGGCGAGCGGGCCAGGACCCTGGCCGACGCCCTCGGCTGGTACGCCTACCAGAGCCCGGGCAGCGTCGGCATCCTCAGCCGCCACCCGCTCGCCGACGTCACCCCGCCGACCGCCGAACTGCCCGCCGCCGCGGCCACCCTGCGGCTGCCCGGCGGCCGCACCGTCCGGTTCTGGGCCGCCCACCTGGACGAGGCGGGCTACGGCCCGTACGCCGTCCAGGACGGCCGGACCGCCGCCGAGGTGGAGGCCGCCGAGAACGGCTCGCTGCGGCTGAGGCAGGCCAAGGCGCTGGCCGCCGCGGTCCGCGCGGACATCGCCCGGCGCACCCCGGTGGTGCTGGCCGGTGCGCTCTCCTCGCCCTCGCACCGGGACTGGACGGCCGCCACCGCCGCCGCCCACCAGGGGGTCGGCGCGCTCGCCTGGCCGGTCACCGTGGCCCTCCAGGGCGCCGGACTGACCGACACCTTCCGCGAGGAGAACCGCGACCCGGTCAAGGCCCCCGGTGCGACCTGGTCGCCCACCCGCAAGCGGCGCGGCGACCGCCCCGAGCCGCAGGACCGCACCGACTACGTCCAGTACGCGGGCCCGCTGAAGCTGGTCGAGGCGCACACCCTTGCCGTCGGCTGGCCGCAGCCCGAGCCCGGCTCCGCCGCCAACGAGTGGCCCTCCGACACCGCCGCCGCGGTCGCCACCTTCCAGCTCTGAGCTCCCAGGCTCCCCGACTCCCAGCTCCGAGAGGCCAGTTCGTCATGCCCGAGCTCTCCCGCCGCACCTTCGTCGGCGCCACCGCGGCCGCCGGCGCCACCGCCCTGTCCGGCCTGACGGCCACCCAGGCCGCCGCCGCCCCGGCCCCCGCTCCCGCCGCCGGTGCCAAGCCCGGCACCCCGCTGACCGGCACCGTCAAGGACGTCAGGCACGTCGTCGTCCTGATGCAGGAGAACCGTTCCTTCGACCACTACTTCGGCACCCTGGCCGGCGTCCGCGGCTTCGGCGACAAGCAGGCGCTCCAGTTCCCGGACGGCACCGACGTCTTCCGCCAGCCCGACGGCCGGCGCAGCGACGGCGGCGTGATGCTGCCGTACCGGATGGACACCGCCAAGTACAACGCGCAGAACGCCGGCGGCCTGCCGCACGACTGGGCCACCGGCCACCAGGCCATCAACAACGGCGCGATGAACAAGTGGATCGCCGCCAAGGGCGAGCGCACCATGGGCTACTTCACCCGGGACGACATCCCCTACCAGTACGCCCTGGCCGACGCGTTCACCGTCTGCGACGCCTACTTCACCTCGCTGGCCGGCCCGACCGACCCCAACCGCCTCTACCTGTGGACCGGCACGTCCGGCCCCGGCCGCGACGGCACCACCGGCCCGTGGATCGACAACACCCCGGTCACCGACAACCCCGTCGCCGACTGGACCACCTACGCCGAACGCCTGGAGGCGGCCGGCGTCAGCTGGCGCGTCTACCACAACCCCAGCAAGGACGAGCGCACCGGCGACTACGACGACAACGCGCTCTCCTACTTCAAGCAGTTCCACAACTTCCCGCACGACGACCCGCGTTACGTCAACGCGATGACGAAGTTCGACCCCGCCGACTTCGACCGCCACTGCAAGGACGGCACCCTGCCGACCGTCTCCTGGCTGGTCGCGCCGTACCTGTTCTCCGAGCACCCGGAGGCCGGCCCGGCCTACGGCGCGCACTGGGTCGACCAGGCCCTGCGGTCGCTGACGTCCAACCCGGAGGTCTGGCGGCACACCGTCTTCCTGGTGATGTACGACGAGAACGACGGCTACTTCGACCACATGGTCCCGCCCACCCCGGAGCCCGGCACCCCCGAGGAGTTCACCCAGGGACGGGCGATCGGCCTCGGCAACCGGGTGCCGCTCTGGGTCGTGTCGCCCTGGTCGCGCGGCGGCTGGGTCAACTCCCAGGTCTTCGACCACACCTCGGTGCTGCGCTTCATGGAACTGGTCACCGGGGTGGCCGAGCCCAACATCTCGGCCTGGCGCCGGGCCGTCTGCGGCGACCTCACCAGCTGCTTCGACTTCGCCGCCCCCGAGCTCTCGATCCCGGTGCTGCCCGACACCAAGGCCCTGATGGCCAGGGCCGACGCGGGCACCAGGCTGCCCGGCGTCGCGCTGCCGGCGGTCGGCGCCCAGGCGATGCCCGTCCAGGAGCGCGGCGAGCGCCCGCACCGCCCGCTGCCGTACCAGCCGTGGGCGGACGTCGAGGTGGACCGGAAGACCGGCAAGGTCACCTGCACGATGAGCAACGACGGCTCGGTGGCCTTCCCGTACACCGTCTACCCGAACATCCTGCTCCCCTTCGCCGGCACCCCGTACACCGTCGCCCCCGGTGCCACCGCCCGGTACGTCTGGGACGCCGCCACCACCGACGGCCGCTACGACTTCACCGTGCACGGCCCGGACGGCTTCGTCCGGCGCTTCGCCGGCACCGTGGTCCGCGACGGGCAGGACGGCCAGAACGACATCGGCGTGCCGATCGTCACCGTCGACCTGCGCGGCAGCCGCAAGCTCACCCTTCAGCTGGTCAACGACGGGATGACCGACGTGGCCTTCACCGCCGCGCCCAACGACTTCGCGGGCACCGCGCAGACCGTCTGGGTCAAGCCCGGCAAGCAGGCCGACCTGGCCTGGCCGCTGGACGAGCAGGGCCGCTACGACGTCGTGGTGACCGCCCACACCGGTCAGCGCTTCGTCCGGCGCTACGCGGGCTGGGTGCACTGACCCGGCGACGGCCGGGGGCGCCGATCCGGTGACCCCCGGCCGTGGCTCGGCCGCCCCGACGGACCCCGCCGTTACCGTCGGGCGCATGCAGAAAATCACCACCTCCCTCTGGTTCGACGACCAGGCCGAAGAGGCCGCCGCCTTCTACACCACGCTGTTCCCGAACTCCCGGGTCCTCAGGACCACCCGCTACGGCGAGACCGGCCCCGGCCCGGCGGGCTCGGTGATGACCGTCGAGTTCGAGCTCGCCGGCCGCGCGTACGTCGGCCTCAACGGCGGCCCGGCGTTCCACTTCACCGAGGCGATCTCGCTCCAGGTGGCGTGCGACGACCAGCAGGAGGTCGACCGGCTCTGGGCGGAACTCACCGCCGACGGCGGCCAGCCCGGCCCGTGCGGCTGGCTCAAGGACCGCTACGGCCTCTCCTGGCAGATCACCCCCCGGGTGCTGCTCGACCTGGTCGCGGGCGAGGACCGGGCCACGGCGGACCGCGTCTTCGCGGCCATGCTGCGGATGCAGAAGATCGAGATCCAGCCGCTGCTCGACGCGGCGAAGGGGTGAGCCCGTGACCGCCTTCAGCCACCGCGGCATCACCTACCTGCGGGCCACCCCCGAGCGGGTCTGGCACGCGCTCACCAACGCCGACGAGTCCGGCCTCTACTGGGGCCACCGCAACGTCTCCACCTGGCTGCTCGGCGCGCCCTGGGAGCACCAGCGGACCGACGGCTCCGGGACCGCCGACGTCATCGGCACCGTCGAGGCGGTCGACCGCCCGCACCTGTTGGTCACCACCTGGGCCGGGCCGCAGGAGGGGCGCGCCGCCTTCCCCTCCCGGGTCACCTTCGAACTCCAGGGCTGGCACGACCTCACCCGGCTCACCGTCACCCACGTGGACCTCGCCGACGAGGCCGCCCGGGCGGACGCCGAACAGGGCTGGTCGGCGGTGCTCGCCAACCTCAAGACCTACCTGGAGACCGGCCACCCGCTGCCGCAGGAACCCTGGCTGATGCCCTGAGACCCCGGCGCCCGCCAAACCGCCGGGTGTTCCACCGCTACGCCGCCGGGCGGTCCGCCGCAGCGGACGTCCGGCCGCCGCGGGCCCGTTCGCCCCGCAGCAGGCGGCGCAGCCAGGCATAGCGGGAGAACCGCTCCCGGTTCGCCACCGAGGCCCGGTCCAGTTCCTCCATCAGCCGTCGGCCGCGGTGCTCCAGGTCCATCTCGTCCAGGATGCGGTCCACCTCGGCCAGTATCGAACCGTGCAGCTGCCAGGCCTCCGGGTGCTCCTGGACCTTGCGCAGCAGCACCTGGGCGACGTTCTCCCGGCAGGCCCAGGCCGCCGCCAGCTCGGCGGTCAGCCGCTCCTCCGCCTCCTCGGCGCTGCGGCTCACCTGGGTGGTCACCAGCACCGCGTAGCTCACCATCGCGCCGCCGACGTGCGCCAGCAGCTCCTCCAGCCCCGTCGCGACGTCCGGCGGGAAGAGCCGTTCGCCGGGCGCGCGCCGCTTGGCCAGGTCGGTCAGCGAACGGGCCAGCACCCGGATCACGACGACGCAGATCTCCAGGGTGTCCAGCCCGGTGCGCAGCACCAGCCGGGACAGCAGCCCCTCGCTGATCCGCGGGTTGAACCGCAGGCTGTCCTCGGCCTGGCGCAGCGCCGCGTCCACGTCGGCGATCGCCTGGTCCAGCCTGCGGGCCTCGTGCAGCCGCTCGGCGGCCCGGGCCACCGGGGTGGGGCGGCCCAGCTCCTCGGAGATGTCGAGCAGCAACTGGCGGGCCCGCCGGGCCAGGTCCTCGATCGACTCCCCGGCGGTGTCCACCCAGACCGGCGGCGCGAACACCAGGTTGAACAGCAGGCCGACGGCCGCGCCGATGAGGGTCTCCAGCACCCGGTCCCAGGCCTGCGAGGCCAGCTTGGTCACGCCCAGGATCAGCATCGCGCTGATCGCGACCTCCTGGACGAACTCCTCGACCCGGACGAACCGGCCGACGACCAGCGAGGCCAGGATGATCAGCCCGAGGCTCCACCAGGAGAGCCCGACCACCGCGCTGAACCCGATCGCGATCAGCACCCCGACCACCACCGAGTTGACCCGGCGGATGCTGGTCTTGAGCGTCGAGTAGACGGTGACCTGGACGACCAGCAGCGCGGTCAGCGGCGCCGTCAGCGGGGCGGGCTCGCTGCTCAGCCGCGTCGCCACCGCGAAGGCGATGGTGGCCGCGACGGTGGCCCGGACGCTCTGGACCACGAACGGTTCTCGGGCGCCGCGGCGGACCAGGTCCGTGAGTGTCTCCGGGAGAAGGGCCATGTCGCCCTTCTTTCCCCGCGGCGGCCGTTCACACCGCTCCGGCGGCGGTCCGGCACCCGTACGACCGCACTGGGCCGGCGTCCTGCCGTGCCCGGTCCCGTCCGGTTCCGCCCGGTCCCGTCGGTGCCCCGTCAGCCCTCGCGGTTGAAGCGCAGCTTCCAGGGCGCCAGCGCGGACTCGACCTGCACGCCCATGCTCATCTTCGAGGCGCCCTCGATCCGCTCTTCGAAGCGGATCGGCACCTCGCGGATCGTCATGCCCTGCTTGACGACGCGGTAGTTCATCTCGACCTGGAACGAGTAGCCGTTGCTCCGCACCGTCGGCAGGTCGATGGCGCGGAGGGTGTCCGCCCGCCAGGCCTTGAACCCGGCGGTGGCGTCCCTGACCCCGAGGCTGAGGATCGTGTTGACGTAGAAATTCGCCCAGGCCGAGAGCGCCTTGCGGTGCCAGGGCCACTCCTCGGCGGTGGAGCCGCCGGGGACGTAGCGGGAGCCCAGCACCACGGCGGTGTCGTCGCCGAGCAGCAGCTCGACCATCGCGGGTATCGCCGAGGCCGGGTGGGAGAGGTCGGCGTCCATCTGCACCACGACGTCGGCGCCCTCGTCCAGGGCCCTGGCCATGCCGGCCAGGTAGGCGCGGCCGAGGCCGTCCTTCTCGGTGCGGTGCAGCACGCCCACGGTGCCGCCGGAGTCCGCGGCGAGCTTGTCGGCGATCTCGCCGGTGCCGTCGGGGGAGTTGTCGTCGACCACCAGCAGGTGCAGGTCGGGCACCGGGAGCTCCGCGAGCAGGCCCGCGAGGACCGGGAGGTTCTCCCGCTCGTTGTACGTGGGGACGACCACAACGACCTTGGGGGAGGCCTCGACCATGTTCTGTTTCCCTCGTGCCTGCTCCGGATGAGACCGTGCGAGTGTATCGGGCGTTCCGACCGCCTCCTGCCCCGGCCGGAGGTCGGAAGCCCGTTCGATCACGATGCGGTACCGTGACGGGCCGCGAACGCCCGGAACAGTAGCCCCGGAGACCTCCCATGACGATCCGTCGCACCACTGTCCTGCCCACCACCGCCCTCGTCGTCGCGCTGGCCGCGCTCACCGGCTGCGGCTCCGACGGTGCCGCGCCGCCGCCCGCCGCCGGGACGTCCGCGGGCGGTGTGCCCGCCGGCGCCACCACCGGAGCACCACCGGAAGCCACCGGGGCACCGGCGGAGGCCACCGGCGCGCCCGCCGACCCGACCGGGGCCTTCGACCCCGCGGTCGCGGTCGCCCACCGCTCCCGGGAGTCGTACGCGGCGACCTCCGAGATGACCGTCGAGACGGGCGAGGGCGCCGAGAAGGACGTGCTCACCGTCACCGGCCGGGCGAACCACAACACCCCGGCCGAGGGATCCCGCCTGGAGACCAAGATGGTCCGCGGGTCCTCCGTCCTGGCCTGGGAGGAGAAGGTGGTCGTCGACCAGGCCGTCTACCGGCGGGACAAGGAGAACGGCGGGACCGGCTGGACGACGGACCAGAAGCCCCCGGCGAGCGCCGGGACCGGTGCGCAGGACACGGACGGCTACGCCAAGGTCCTGCTGGACGCCGGGCCCGCCGCCCGCAAGGGCATGGAGACCGAGGCGGGCGTGCCGGTGTTCCACCTGGCCGCCCGGCTCTCCCCGGCCGAGCTGCGCCGCGCGGACCCGACGTACGGGGACGGACGGCAGAACCAGGGCACGGACGCGGCCGACGTCCAGCTGTGGATCGACCGGCTCGGCCGGACGGTCCGGGTCGAACACTCGACGGTGGTGGTCGGCCGGCCGGTCGTGACGAGGGAACGCCTCTCGGACTTCGGCCCCGCGGAGACCTTCACCGCGCCGTCCGCGGGCTGAGCCGGGCCGGCTACGCCGTGCCGTAGACGGCGTCGAGGTTGTCCTGGGCCGGGCGGGTCCGGCCGGCCGGGCCGGCGGCGAAGGCGCGCAGGACGTTCTCGGTGACCTGGCGGACCAGGTCCCCGGCGTGCGAGTCGATGCCGTGGTCGGCCCGGCCGCCGCCGGGGCCGCGGGCCTCCAGCGCCTCGACCCAGCGCATCGTCCCGGTGGCGAACACCCCGGCCCCGCTCGGCACGGTGTAGTAGGCGGTGTCGGAGTGGGAGCGCCGGCCGTCGCACACCACGGGGGAGTGGGCGATCACCTCGATCGGGCGCGGGGTGGGGAAGCCGGTGTGCACCCGGTCGTACTCCACCCCGACCAGGTGCGGGAAGGAGGCCCCCGCCGCGACGCCCGTCCCCTCGTACGCCCAGTGCCCGGGCGAGGTGACCACGTACGGGGCGTCCACCGGGTAGCCGTCGTAGATGACGCCGAGCATCGAGCTCTCCGGGTCGGCGCCCGGGCCGGTCCGGAAGTCGGTGGTCGCCGGGGCGCCCGCCTGGTGGCCCGGGTCCTGCGCCCAGGCGTCCTTGTAGCAGACCACCGTGCGGTCCGGCCCGAGGTCGGACGGCTCGAACCGGATCCGGCGGTAGCAGCAGTTGGCGCCCAGGACCGCCAGGTTGGTCCCGGCGTCGCGGGCGGCGACCACGTTGGCCCGCTGCTCGGGCGACCAGTACTCGTCGTGGCCGAGCGACAGGACGGCGCTCGCCCCGGTCAGCAGGCCGGGTTCGCGGGCCACGTCGACGCCGGTGGTGTAGGCGAGCGGCAGGCCGAGCCGTTCGGCGAGGGCGACCAGCGGCGCCTCGTAGACCAGGAACAGTCCGGCGCCGTGGTCGTAGTCGTACGGCCGGTCGAAGACGACCTTCAGCGAGCGGGTGGCCAGGCCGCCGGTCGGGCCGTTGTAGAGGCTGTAGCCGCCCCACTCGTTGTAGGCCTGCCAGGTCGCCGGGGCGCTCATCACCACGGTCCGGCCCGCGGTGCTCGCCGAGCGGACGGTGAGCGGGACGTAGCGCCGCCCGGAGCCGTCCTCGGCGTCCAGGCGCAGCAGATAGGCGCCCTCGGGCCAGCCGGCGGTGTCCACCGTGAGGGTGCGCTGCCAGCCGGTCAGGACGGTGCGGGTCGCCGGGTCCACGTGCGGCGCGGCCTGCTTGCCGCCGGGGACGTGCTCGCGGCGCCAGACCAGCCGGGCGCGGGCGCCGTCGTACCAGCCCATCCGGTAGGCGGAGACGGTGAACGCGGTGGCGGGGGTGGAGACGTGCAGGCCGAAGGGTTCGCCTGGCAGGACGCTGACCCGGTCGGCGAAGCCCTCGATGGCGCCGTCCGGGCCGGGGTCGGTGATCTCCCAGTCGGCGTTGCCGGGGCGGGAGCGCTCGCTCGTCGGGCCGGTGTGGCCGTCGGCGGCCGGGCCGGCGGTGCCGGGTGGCGTGGACGCCGGGGCGGTCGGCGCGCCCGCCGCCCCGGCGGACGGGTGCGCGGCGGGGGCCGCATCCGGGCGACGGGGGCCGCAGGAAGTGACGGCGGCCGCCATCAGGCCCAGGCCCAGGATCCTCCGCCGACTCGGCTCCGCCACCGCTTCCTCCGTTTTTCCTGTCCCTGCCCGGTCCGTGGGCGCGCCGGCCCGGCCGGTGGCGCGCTGTGCGGCGCCGGCCCGGTGCGTCGGTGCGCGCGGACATCCTCGCGTGTTCCGCGAGGTCCGTGCAGCCTGGCACACCGGACCGGGCGCGGCCGCACCCGCGTCGGGACGGCCCGCCACCGGGGAGGGCCGTACGGGCGCACCCGGGCGTGTCGGCCCGCGCGGTTGACCGGCCCCGGCGGGCCGGTCCCCTAGCCTGACCAGGCCCGCCGTCCGGCGGCCACAGGGGGTCCGGAGCCGTACGAGGCCGGCCGAGTCGTGGACAGGGGTGCCCGTGGTGTCGTCGGGGTCGGCCGAAGCAGGGGCGGGGCCGGTCACCCGGCGCGGGCGGTTCCGGGAGTGGATGCTGGAAGGCCTGGCCGACCTGGCCAAACAGCACCCAGGCCCGCACGCCGAGGCGCCGCACGAGAAGGGCCAGCGCTGGTGGCGGGTCATGTGCCTGACCGGCCTGGACTACTTCTCCACGCTCGGCTACCAGCCCGGCATCGCCGCGCTCGCGGCCGGACTGGTCTCGCCGCTGGCGACCATCGTGCTGGTGGTCGTCACCCTGCTCGGCGCGCTGCCCGTCTACCGCAGGGTCGCCCAGGAGAGCCCGCACGGCCAGGGCTCGATCGCGATGCTGGAACGGCTGCTCTCCTTCTGGCAGGGCAAGCTCTTCGTGCTCACCCTGCTGGGCTTCGCGGCCACCGACTTCATGATCACCATCACCCTGTCCGCCGCCGACGCCAGCGCCCACCTGGTGGAGAACCCGCACCTGCACAGCGCCCTGACCGGCAAGCAGGTCATGCTGACCCTGATCATGATCGCGCTGCTCGGTGCCGTCTTCCTCAAGGGCTTCAGCGAGGCGATCGGCCTGGCGGTGGTGCTGGTCGCGGTGTACCTCTCGCTGAACGTCGTGGTGGTCGCCAACGGGCTGTGGCACGTGCTCAAGGCCCCGCACGTGTTCAGCGACTGGACGCACGCGCTGACCGTGGAGCACGGCAACGCGATCGCGATGATCGGCGTCGCGCTGATCGTCTTCCCGAAGCTGGCGCTCGGCCTGTCCGGCTTCGAGACCGGTGTCGCCGTGATGCCGCACATCGAGGGCGACCCGGACGACACCGAGGAGAAGCCCACCGGCCGGATCCGCGGCGCCCGCAAGCTGCTGACCACCGCCGCCGCGATCATGAGCGTGTTCCTGATCGCCACCAGCTTCATCACCACGCTGCTCATCCCGGCCGACCAGTTCAAGGCCGGCGGCCAGGCCAACGGGCGGGCGCTCGCCTACCTCGCCCACGAGTACCTGGGCAGCACCTTCGGCAGCGTCTACGACCTGTCCACGATCGCCATCCTCTGGTTCGCCGGGGCCTCCGCGATGGCCGGGCTGCTCAACCTGATGCCGCGCTACCTGCCCCGCTACGGCATGGCCCCGCACTGGGCCCGCGCGGTGCGGCCGACCGTCATCGTGCTCACCCTGATCGCCTTCCTGGTCACCTGGATCTTCGACGCCAACGTGGACGCCCAGGGTGGCGCCTACGCCACCGGCGTGCTGGTGCTGATCAGCTCCGCCGCCATCGCGGTGACCATCGCCGCCCACAAGGCCGGGCAGAGCCGTTGGCGCACCGGCTTCGCGGTGATCGCGGGGGTGTTCCTCTACACCACGGCGGTGAACATCGCCGAGCGGCCGGACGGGGTCAAGATCGGCGCCTGCTTCATCGCGGGCATCATGCTGCTCTCGTTCCTGTCCCGGCTCAAGCGGGCCTTCGAACTGCGCGTCACCGACGTGGTGCTGGACGACGTCGCGGACCGGTTCGTCCGGGACTACACCCACCGCCCGCTGCGGCTGATCGCCAACGAGCCGAACAGCCGGGACCTCGCCGAGTACCGCGACAAGATCCACCAGATCCGGCGGGACAACGACATCCCGGCCGAGGACGACCTGGTGTTCGTCGAGGTCACCGTGCTCGACCCGTCCGACTTCGAGGCCGTGCTGACGGTCCGCGGCGAGGTGCTGCACGACCGCTACCGGGTGCTGGCGCTGGAGAGCTCCAGCGTGCCCAACGCGCTGGCCGCGCTGCTGCTCGAGGTGCGCGACCTCACCGGGCAGCAGCCGCACATCTACTTCGAGTGGACCGAGGGCAACCCCTTCGCCCAGTTCCTGCGGTTCTTCCTGTTCGGACAGGGCGAGATCGCCCCCGTCACCCGCGAGGTGCTGCGCGAGGCCGAACCGGACCGGTCCCGCCGGCCGGCCGTCCACGTGGGCTGAGCGGGCGGCCCGGCCGACTGGTCGGCCGGCGGGTCGGCCGGTCCGGGTGCCGGGGGTCGGCCGGTCAGCGGTTCTGGTGGGACTTCGTCCACGCGGGCGCGACGAAGGCCACCAGGGCGACGGCGAAGGCCAGTTGCAGGATGTGCCGGATCCAGTCGATGCCCGAGGTGTGGCGGACGCCGATCCAGCCGGAGACGGCGTTGCCGAGCCAGGCCCCGGCCGCGCCGAGCAGCATGGTCAGCCACCAGGGGATCGACTGCGGTCCACGCAGGATCAGTTTGGCGAGCACGCCCAGCACGAAGCCGATGAGCAGAATCCACAGGAGCTGGAACATCGCAGTCCACCTTCCGGGCGCTCCCGGGGCCGACGGCCCGGTGCGCCGAATCGCCGATGACGCGGTTCGTCCCATGATCACCCGGATCCGGCGAACGGGCATGTCGACGGGAGAGTGCGCAGGTCAGCCGCGTGCCGGTGGAGCGCTCCCGGCGGGGAATGGGCGAGAACGCGCCGCAGGTCGGGCCGGAAAGTCGCTGTCCGTCATCGGCTCCGCACGGATAGGAATGGGCGGGACGCGGACGCGCCGCGTCACCGAGAGGAGCCGCCCCGTGATACGCCTTCGTTCCGCCGTCCTGACCCTGGGCTGTACCGCCGCCGCGCTGACCCTGACCATGGGGACGGCCCAGGCCGCGCCCGGTGACACCAGCACCAGCTGCTCCTCCTCGCTGACGCCGGGCGGCTTCGTGGACGTCCAGTGGTGGAACAGCGCGGGCTGCGGCTCCGGTTTCACCCCGAACACCAAGAAGATCATGCAGCTCACCGGCTACCCGGTCGGCACCGTGGTCAACGCCTGCGCCTCCACCTGGCCGCCGGCCGGCTGGACGATCGTCAGCACCTACTACGGCTCCGGCTGCAACTACTCGGCGGTGCCGAGCCTGGAGAAGAACTCCTGGCAGCTCAAGCGCGTCTCCTGACGGCGGCGCACCGGCCGGCGGAGTGCTGCTGCCCGTCCGGGGCGGGCCGCCGGCCGGGGCTCAGCTCTCCCTGACCGCCTCGACGGCCCCGCGGACCAGTGGGTCCGGATCGTCCGCCAGGCCGTCCAGCAGCTCGGCGACGCCCGGGGTCGACCAGCCGCCGACGGCCCAGACCAGGTCCGTCCGCACGCCCGGGTGCGGGTGGTCGGTCAGTCGGGCGAGCAGGTCCACCGGGCCGCGGCGGCGCAGCCCGAACCAGTGCAGGGCGGTGCGCAGTTCGTACGGGTCGCCGGGTTCGCCGGCCGCCGCGATCCGGGCCAGCAGCACCGGGACGGGCGGCGGCGGGCCGTCCAGCGGGTGCGGGTGGCGCTCGCGCAGCCGGCGGCTGCCGTACTCGCCGCGGATACGGCAGCCGAAACAGGTGCAGGGCCGGGTGCCGTGGGCGTCCGGGACGTAACGCCAGCCGGTGGCCTGCGGCACGGCGCGGACCCGGTGCACCTCGCGGGCGCCCACCGCGCGCGGCAGGAAGACCTCCCAGCCGCGCGGGTCGGGCAGGGCGCCGATCCGCCGGACCGCCTCGGCGGCCCGCACCGGCCGCTGGGCGTCCAGGGCGCGGTCGCGGTAGTGCCCGGTCAGGACCTCCTGCCCGTCGTCCAGTCGGAGGTGCACCGCGACCAGTGCGCCCTTGGGGCCGAACCGGGCCAACTCGCGCAGCCACTGGTGGGTCAGCGTGTACGAGGGCAGCACGGGGAAGCAGTACACCCCGCGTGCGCCGCCCTGGCCCCGGCTGTCGGCGCGGATCCCGGCGCGGCGGATCCGCGGCGCGTTCGCCGCGGCGGTCAGGTGCACGAACATCGCCATGGGGCGCGATCCTAGCGAGCGGCCGGGTGCGGGCCGAGCGGTTTTCCCGGGCCTCCGCTTCCTCGCCACCGGGCGATCCGGGGTGCTGCCGCGGGTCAGGCGCCGGTCGTGCGGCGGTCGATCAGGGCGGCCAGCCCGTCCAGGATGCGCTCCAGGCCGAACTCCAGCGCCTGGTCGCGGCCGTCGGGGTCGGCCATGGCGGCGGCGACCGCCGGGAAGCGGTCGGCGTTCTCCTGGACCACGGTGCCGAGGGCGGCGAGGAGTTCGGCCTCGGGGGTGTCGGCGGGGCCGGCGGCGCGGGACTGCGCGGCGATTCCGCGCACGTGCCCGGTGAGCAGGACGGCGGCGTCCATCCGTTCGGGGCCGGTCAGCCCGTGGCCGTCGAGCGCCGCCACCACCCGCTCCAGCCAGGCGAGTTCCCTCGGACCGAGCGCCCGCGCGCCGACGGTGGCGTCCAGCAGCCACGGGTGCCTGGCGAAGGACTCGGCCAAGTGGTGGGCCCAGGCGGTGAGTTGCTCCCGCCAGTCGGCGCCCTCCGGTGCGTCCGGGGGCGCGTCGACGGCCGACTCGACCATCAGGGCGACGAGTTCGGCCTTGCCGGGGACGTAGCGGTAGAGCGACATCTTGGTGAAGTCGAGCAGCCCGGCCACCTTCTGCATGGAGACCGCGCCGAGCCCCTCCGCGTCGGCGACCTCGACCCCGGCCGCGGCGATCCGCTCCAGGCTGAGGGCCGGCTTCGGCCCGCGGGTGGGTTTGGGGGCCGGGCCCCAGAGCAGCCGCACCGTGTCGTTCGCCGCCTCGGCCATCATTCGCTCCCGTTCTGGGGGTTCCGTTCGGGGCTTGCCACCTGGGGGGTTGCCCTTCCCGCTCAACTGTGTCTACCGTACACAGCAACAAACAGTGTCCGCCAGACACAGTTTCACAATCCTCGGACGGAGTGGATTCCCATGAGCACCAAGGTCCTGATCTCGGGCGCGAGCATCGCCGGCCCCGCGCTCGCCCACTGGCTGGGCCGGTACGGCTTCGAGGTGACCGTGGTCGAGCTGGCCCCCGCGCTGCGCGACGGCGGCCAGGACGTCGACTTCCGCGGCCGCACCCACCTGACCGTGCTGGAGCGGATGGGCGTCCTGGAGGAGCTGCGCACGCTCGGCACCGGCGGCAGTCCGATGACCTTCGTCGGCCCCGACGGGCGCCAACTGCTGCAACTGCCCGCCGAGTTCGCCGGCGGCGACCTGGAGGTCCCGCGCGGGGAGCTGGCCCAGCTGCTCCACCGGCACAGCAGCGCCCGCGCCGAGTACGTCTTCGGCGACTCGATCACGGCGCTGGAGGAGACCCCGGACGGGGTCCGGGTCGCCTTCCGGCACGGGGCGCCGCGCGAGTTCGACCTGGTGATCGGCGCCGACGGACTGCACTCCACCGTCCGCCGGCTCGCCTTCGGCCCCGAGCAGCGCTACGTCCGCCACCTCGGCTACTACGCGGCCACCTGGCAGCTGCCCAACGACCTCGGACTGCCCGTCGGCGGGGTCGGCCTCAACGTCCCCGGCCGGCTGATGTCCGTCGGCGCCGACCACCGCGACCCGAGCCGGGCCGGTGCGTTCTGCCTCTTCGCCTCGCCCGAACTGCGCTACGACCGCCACGACCCGGCGCGGCAGAAGGAACTGGTCCGGGCCGCCTTCGCGGGCCTCGGCTGGCGGGTGCCGCAGCTGCTGGAGAGCCTGGACGCCGCCCCCGAGCCGTACTTCGACTCGATCAGCCGCGCCGACGTGCCCGCCTGGTCGACCGGTCGGATCGCCCTGATCGGCGACGCCGCCTGCGGCGCGACCATCGGCGGCATGGGCACCGGGACGGCGGTGGTGGCCGCGTACGTCCTGGCCGGCGAGCTGGCCCGCGCCCGCGGCGACCACCGGGCCGCCTTCGCGCGGTACGAGCACCTCCTGCGCGGCTACGCGCAGGGCTGCCAGAAGGGCGGCGACCGCACCGGTCCGTTCCTCGCGCCGCGCACGGCCACCGGGCTGCGGTTCCGCAACGCGCTGCTCAACCGGCGCTGGGCGCTGGAGAAGATGCTGGAGCTGGGCAAGCAGGTCAGCAGCGTCGAACTGCCCGACTACGAGCGGGAGCTGTCCCATCGGCCGCGGGCCGCGGCCTGAACGGGAGCGCTCGGGGTGGAACAGAGACGGGGCGCGGGGCTCAGTGCGGTGGGTCGATCCGGGCGCCGTTGTCGAGCAGCGCCTCCACCTGGACGGCCGCGCGGGCGGGGCGTTCGACGGCCAGGGTGCGGTCCGGCGCGGGCCGGTCGGCGGACCAGCCCGAACCCTTGACGGTGAGCCGGGTGACCCGGCGGCTGCCCGCCGCGAGCACGAACTCCGTCCCGTGCGGGGAACGCCACCAGGTCCAGGCCACGGCGTCCCGCTCGAACCGGCCGCAGGCCCGGCCCGGTCCGCCGCCGGTGCGCTGCGCGCCGCGGGCGCCCGGCAGGACGACGGCGGTGGCCGCACTGCCCGCACCGTCCCAGCGGTCGGCGCGCAGGCAGACCCAGGAGGCCGAGCCCGCGTTCTGCGGCAGCGGTTGGACGGCGAAGGCCCAGAGGTTCAGCTGTTTGACGCCCGGTGTGCCGTCCGGAACGGCGCAGCCGGCCCGGGACCAGGCCAGCAGCGCGTCCTGGGCGGTCGCCTCGCGCGGCTCGCGGTCGGCCTGGGCGCGGTCGGCTTGCGTGCGGTCGGCCTGGGCTCGGTCGGGTGGTGAGCCGTCCGGCTGGGGGCGCTCCGGTGGCGGGGCGTAGGTGAGGTGTGCGGGGATCAGGCCGCCCAGGTCGGCCAGCAGGAAGGCGGACCTCTCGGCCTTCTCGGCGACCACCGGGGACGAGTGCAACTGGAGCAGGGTGGCGCCCTGGCAGTCGGCGGGCCCGCCGGCCGGGGCCGGGGAGGTGAGGCCGTCGGGGTGCTCCAACGGGTGGGCGGGGGTGTCGGGCCGGTCGATCCGGCGGGTCTCCGCGGAGTCCACCCAGGGCGCCAGCAGGTAGCGGACGGTGGCGCCCTGACGGCGCAGGACCACCGCGCCGGCCGTGGTCGGGTCCGCGTCGTCGGCCCGGGCGAGGTCCAGGTCTCCGCTGTCCCGACCGCCCTGACCGTTCTGGCTGTCGGTGTAGCGGGCGATCCGCTCGCCGTCGGAGAACACCACCACACCGGTGCCGTCCACCGTCCCGGCGAACAGCAGGTGCGGCGCGGGCGCGGCGGGCGGACCGGCGTCCGTACCCGGCTCGGCATGGGTCCGGCTGCCGGGCCGGGCCCAGGCGGCCAGGGCGCGGCCGAGCAGCGCGCCGTCCTCGCGCCGCTCGCCACGGGCGGGCCAGGCGGTGAAGTCGACCCGGCTGGTGTGCTGCCAGGCGTCGGGGGCGACCCGGACCAGGTGGGACGGGTCGGGGTCGGCGCCCGCGAGCGGCACCGTCGTCGGACGGCCGGGCGCCGCCGGGTGCGAACCGCCCAGCACGCCCGCGGTGGTGGTGAGGCCGAGCACGCCGACCGCGAGCGCGGCCGTCAGCGTACGGCGCCGGCGCAGCAGGTCGGTGGGCTGCACCCGGACGGCGCAGGGGTCGAAGGCGGGCGGCAGCGGATCCGGACCGGACGGCACCTGCCCGGCCACGGCCACCGCCACCGCCGGGTGCGCCACTCCGGCCTGCCGTAGCACCTCGGCGGCCCGCTCGATGCTCAGCCCCTCGACCGTCCGCAGGGCGAAGGCCGCCCTGGCCGGGGCGGAGAGCGCGGCGAGCGCGTGGTCGAGTTCCGCGTCCCCCTCGCCGCCGTGCGGGGTGAACAGCCGCAGGCCCCAGACCCGGGGCGTGAGGAGACGGGCGGCCGGGCGGGGCCGGAGCGCGGCGCGCAGCACCCGCAGGCGCAGCGCGGCGTAGGCCGGGTCGTCCGGGGCGTCCGTGCCTTCCGGAGCGTCGGAGGGCCCGGGCGCGGACGGTCGGACGGCGGTTCGGTCCGTGCGGGCCCAGCGGGTGGGCAGGGCGCGTTGGACGGCGCAGTGGGCGGCGAGCACCCGGGTGTGCCGGTCGCGGTCGGCCGGCAGCGCCAGGTAGGCGAGCCGGACCAGCCTTCGGTAGTGGCGCACCAGCGAGGCCTCCGCCAGGGCCACCGGGCGCGCCGCGACATCCCGGCGCAGCGCGGCCGTGCTCACCGTCCGTACTGCCAAGGGGCCCTCCCGGGAGCCGTACCGCTGTCGTGGTGGATGGTCCAACGAGTCGATCATGTGATGGTTGCGCCGTCCGGGGTGATCGGCGGGCATATGACGGACGTGCGGCGCGTCACCGCTGGAAGAACGTCCGGCGAGCGATGGCGGCCCGCCCGGTGCCGACCCGCCGACGCCCGCCCGCCGGGTTCGGCGGGGCTGTCGCGGCCGGTCCGGACCGCCGAGGATCCCGGTACCGCCCGCCGACCCCCGAAGGACACCGCATGCCTCGCCTCGTCACCCGGGCCGGCGCCGCCGCCGCACTGGCCGCCGCGCTCGCCCTTGCCACGGCCGCCCCCGCCCCCGCCGACCCGCCGACGCCGGCCGCCGCCGACCTGGTCGGCGTGGGCGCCCCGGCCGCCGACCGCTCTTCAACCAGCTCGCGGCGGACTACAACGCCTCGCTCGCGGCGGCCGGGGACACCACCTCGCCCCGGCTCTACAGCTGGGACGCCCGGGGATCCAGCAGGATCACGCCCAAGACCGGGGCCTCCGAGATCTTCCGGCCGACCAACACCCGGAGCGCCCTCAACGCCCTGGCGTTCAACACCAGCGGAACGGTCGACTTCGCCCGGCTGAGCAGGCCGCCGCAGCAGGGCGACCCGACCTGGATCGACTTCGTCCCGTTCGTGAAGGACGCGGTGACCTGGGCGGCCCCGGCGGGCGGCAACGCACCGAAGAACCTGACGAGCGCCGAGCTGCGGTGGATCTACTCCTGCGACATCACCAACTGGCGGGAGATCGACCCGAGTCTTCCGGACGCGACGATCAGGCCCGTGGTACCCGGTGTCCACGTCTCGGACCCCGCCACCCGTCGGTCGTCCTACCTCTCCGACGAGATGACCGCCTTCGCGGCCGCCGCTGTGAACGGCGATCCGGGCACCTTCTACGCGGGCCCGTGCGTGACCTCCGGCGTCGCCGAGGACCAGGGGGAGGACGCGGTCCTGCACGACCCGAACGCGATCGTCCCGTACTCGGTCGGCCGCTGGGTCGGACAGGTCACCGGCGGGCACCGGAAGCCGGGCGACGACCCGGGAGTGCTCGTGCCGCAGACCCTGGACGGACGGGCGCCCACGGTCGACGGCGCGATCAACCCGGCCTTCCTGGCGACCTGGTACGGCCGGGCCCTCTACCTCGGGGTGCGGGACGGCGACTGGACCGGTACCGACGCGCACGGGCGGGCGCTGCGGGCCGTGTTCGGCCGCAACGGCTGGTTCTGCACCTCCCCGGTGGCCGCGGCGGCCGTCCGGAGCCACGGGTTCCTGCGGGTGCCCGTCTTCGTCTGCGGGGCGACCACGCACGCCTGACGGCGTCGTTCCCACGGCTGCCCCGGTCGGGGCGTGGCGTCGGGCTGTGGTGCCGGTGTCCGGTCGGGGGCGTGGTGTCGGGGCCGTGTCAGCAGGTCGGGGCCCAAGGTCCCGCCCGTTCGGCCCCTTGGCCCCTGGCGGTCGCGGCCGTTACGGGCGATGCTGCCGGTACCGGCCGGGACGATCCGCGTCCGGTCGGACCAGCATCGTTGGACGAGGTGAACCGGCGTGCGGCATGCCACCGTCGAATCCGTGATGACCAGCCCCGTGGTCCTGGTCTCGCCCGAGACCGGATTCCGGGAGATCGTGACGCTGCTGAGCGAGTACGACATCACCGGCGTACCGGTGGTGGACCCGGAAGGGCGACCGCTCGGCGTGGTCTCGGAGGCCGACCTGCTGCGCACCCTGGCCGCGCAGGAGGACCCGGCCAGCCTGCTGCCCGCGCCCGAGTCGGCGCAGGCGGGCCCGGACGGCGAGGTGACCGCGGCCGACCTGATGACGGCGCAGCCGGTCTGCACCACGCCCGGCACCAGCGTGGTCGCGGCGGCCCGGCTGATGAGTCGGCACGGCCTGAAGCGGCTGCCGGTGCTGGACGAGGAGGGGCGGGTCGTCGGCATGGTCAGCCGCGGCGACCTGCTGCGGGTCTTCCTGCGCGAGGACATGGTGATCCGGCGGGAGATCGTCGAGGAGGTGCTCGGCCGGATCGACGGGGTCAGCCCGGCGGAGATCGGGGTGGAGGTCACCCAGGGGCGGGTGGTGCTCAGCGGCACCGTGCCCGAGCAGCACCTGGTGCCGATCGTGCTCAACCTGTGCCGCTCGGTGGACGGGGTGGTCTCGGTGACCGACCGGCTCGGGGCCGGAGGCGCGGCTCCGGTCGGCTGACCCTGCTCGGCGCCGACCCCTGACCGGCCGTACCGGTCCCGAATCGCACGTTCGTCCCGGACCCGAACGATCCACTTCGCATACTGCGGAGGGTATCGGGTAACTCACCCTGTGTGCCTGGCGGTGCGGACTGCCGGGACGCCAGCGCTCCGGGGAGGCGGCCGTGGCAGTCGTGTTCGACGCGGACTTCACTTCGACCAGGCAGTGGATCGCCGGGCGCAGCAGCGCCTATCCCCGGATGGGGCCGACCAACCGGAGCGACCACAAACTCGACTACCTCAGCCGCGACTACTGCCCCGACGGGCAGTTCACGGCGGTCAGGCGGCACAGTGGCGGGCTGTGGAGCTGCAGTCTGCTGACCACCGAGGGCAGTCCCGACGGCTTCCAGCTCCGCGCCGGGGACGTGCTGTCGGCGAGCGTGACACTGCCGGTCGAGCTGGGGGCCTGGCCGGCGATCTGGACCTGGCGGGACGGCGGCAACGAGGTGGACGTCTTCGAGTACCACCCCGACAACCCGGACCTGCTGGAGATCTCCAACCACGTCCGCGGCGGCTTCCGGTACTGGCACGGTGCGAGCGCCGGGATCGGGCCGGGGGCGACCTTCGGCCTGCGGGTGGTGCTCGGCGCGAACTCGGTGGACTGGTACGTGGAGGACGAGCTGGTCTACGCGGACCTGCACGGGGTCGGGGCCGCGTGGCACGCGTACCTGATCGTCAACATGTCGGTGGCGGACGGGACGTATCACGACCGGCCGCCGTACGGCGGGCCGGACCGGCTGAGCTGGGTGTGCCACAGCCTCCAGGTCGAGCGCTGAGGGGGCGGGGCGGGCGAGGGCGGGCAGGGGCGCCCGGGGCTACGGTTCGTGGGGCGCGAAGGAGGCGGTGATCGGGCCGCGGGGGGCGTACCCGCCGCGTGCGTCGACCGGGGTGAGCAGGCCGCGTGCGCCGTGCGAGCCGTACGGGTTGTGCGGGTCGTGTGGGGCGTGTGGGCCGTGCGGGTTGGAACGCTGGAACCAGATCGCCCGGCGGTACGGGCCGATGTGGGCCGGGTCGGCCACGTACAGGTCGTCGCGCGGGGCGCGCTCGTTGCCCGGGGCGAGCGCCGCGTCCACGGCGCGGTCGGCGATCGCGCGCAGCAGTGCGGTGGCGGTGGCCTCGGCGGCCGCCGGCGCGATGGCGAGGGCGGTGAGCTCGGCCCAGAGCGCGGTGGCGACGTAGCCGATCGGGGAGTGGCCGAGCGCCGGGTGGGGGCGCGGGTCCGGGTGGCGCCGCAGCACCCCGGCGGCGACGAGCTGCTCGGGGGAGCGGTCGTCCTCCGGCGGGTGGAAGGCCATGGGCGGCTGGTGAGCCGTGGGCCGCTGGAGGTGGAACGCGGGCGGCGGATGGTGGGTCACCAGTGGCACGCTACCCCGGTGGGGCCCGGGAACGGTTGCCGGAACGTTTTCTCAGCCCGCCCTCACACCGCTTTCACCACTGGCGGGAGCACGATGGTGGTAGGCGCTGCTCACCTCGGCGGGCCCCGACGGGGCCGGAGGAGGAGGTCCTGATGAGGTACTGGCACGGGCACGGCCACTACGTGGGTGGCTGGGGCATGGGGCTGATGGCGTTCGGGACGCTGATGTTCCTGGTGATCGTCGTCCTGCTCACCGTGGCCCTGTTCCGCTACGTAGCGCGCTCGCGGCAGCCGATCCCGCCCGGGCGGGCGGCACCCGGCGCCGGAGGAGCCGGGGTGGGCGGTCCGCACGGCTGGGGCCCGCTGGGGCAAGGGGGCCAAGGGGGTCAGGGAGGTCAGGGGGTGTCCCCGGAGCAGTTGCTCGCGGAGCGGTTCGCGCGGGGTGAGATCGACGCGGAGGAGTACCGGCACCGACTGGACACGCTGCGTTCGGCGAACGGGCCGGGAGGCGACTGAGCCCGAGGGTGACGGACCGGGACCGCCGCAGTTCGCGTGCGGCGGGCCCGGTCCGTCGGTGGGGCGGTCGGAGGGCGCTCGGGGTGCTCTTCCTCCCGGGGCGCTCCTTCTCGGGGGTGCTTACTCGACGACCAGCTCGACCGGGATGTTGCCCCGGGTGGCACGGGAGTACGGGCACACCTGGTGCGCCTGCTTGACCAGCAGCTCGCCGGTCTCGCCCGCGAGGGACTCGGGCAGCTCGACGCGCAGCACGACGGCGAGGGCGAAGCCGGCCTCGTCCTTGCCGATGGACACCTCGGCGGTCACCGAGACCTCGCTGGTGTCCACCCGGGCCTGGCGGCCGACCAGGCCGAGGGCGCTGGCGAAGCAGGCGGCGTAGCCGGCGGCGAAGAGCTGCTCCGGGTTGGTGCCCTGGCCGCTGCCACCGAGCGCGGGCGGCATGGCCAGCGCGAGGTCCAGCTGTCCGTCGGAGCTGACGGCGCGGCCCTCCCGGCCGTTGGCGGTGGCGGCTGCGGTGTAGAGCGCGTCCATGGTGGCTTCCCCTTCGGGTCCTGGGTGTTCCTGCGGTCGGTTGTCCGGTCGGTTGCCGGCCCGGTGTGCTGGGCAGCGGCCGCTCGGTCGTTGCTGCGGTGGTGCGGTGGTGCGGTGGTGCGGTGGTGCGGTGGTGCGGTGGTGCGGTGGTGCGGTGGTGCGGTGGTGCGTTGCTGCGTTGCTGCGTTGCTGCGTTGCTGCGTTGCGATAAGTAAAGCACGCAATTCAATTGCGCACAACTAAATGGCGCGGTGGTGATCGGTACCATGGGTTCATGACGACTCACCCCGGCATGGCGGACGAGGAGCTGCTCCGCCTCGACCAGCAGATCTGCTTCTCGCTCAACGCGGCCTCCCGCGCCTTCGGCGGCGTGTACCGGGTGCTGCTGCGGGACCTCGGGCTGACCTATCCGCAGTACCTGGTCATGCTGGTGCTGTGGGAGGAGGGCGAGCTGCCCGTCAAGCGGATCGGCGAGCGGCTGCGGCTGGACTCCGGGACGCTCTCCCCACTGCTCAAGCGCCTGGAGGCGGCCGGGCTGGTGCGCCGCGAGCGGAGCCCGGAGGACGAGCGGTCGGTCGCCGTCCGCCTGACCCCCGAGGGGTCGGCGCTGCGCGAGCGGGCCGGGCAGGTTCCGCGTCGGCTGCTCGCGGCGACCGGGCTGCCGGTCGAGGACCTGGTCGCACTGCGCGGGCTGCTGGAGCGGGTGACCGCCACGCTGGATGCGGCGGAGGTGGAGCCGGCGCCGTAGCGGGTTTGGCTCTTAAGGGGTGGGGGGCCGCTTTGCGGGGTGGGGTCCGCAGTGGTGCGGGGATGGTGCGGATGGTGCCGTGGGGCTTGTCAAGCGGCACCCTCGCGCACTGTGATCTGGGTCACGTTGCGAGTCTTCCGGCTGGGTGCGCACGGGCGAAGCGGCAGGTCAGCCGCACTGTTCAAAAGTGAACGGAAACGTTCGGCAATTGTCTGCCCGATCCGGTCAACATCCCGGACCTCCCGGACGGTTACACCACGAGCCCCAAGGGGCCGTCGGCGTGCCACCAGGCGGGCCGGCCAGCCGACCACGAAAGGGGGGTCGCGTGAGCACTCCCGGGCCGGGCGAGGAGCGGGGTCTGCGAGCCGACCCGCTCGGCGACCTGCCGAACGACTTCGAGGCCTTCTTCACCCGCGAGAACTCCGGCTACCTCCGCTACGCCCAGCAGCGCCTGCGGCACCGCGAGGACGCCCAGGACGCCGTCCAGAACGCGGGCACGACGCTCTACAAGAACTGGCGCCGGGCCCTGGCCAGCCCCGATCCGCAGGCCTTCGCCTTCAAGATCGTCAAGGACGCGGTGGTGGACGTCATGCGCGAGCGCCGTCGCACCGAACGCAAGCGGCTGCGGGTGATCGCCCAGCGCCGCCCCGACACCAGCCAGGACGAGCTGAACGAACTCGCCGAGCTGGACGCCCTGGACTGGGCGATGGAGGAACTCGCGCGGGCCGCACCCGTCCAGGCCGACGTGGTCCGGCTGCGCCAGGCGGGGCTGTCGTACCACGACATCGGACGGTCCCTCGGCATCGCGCACACCACCGCCCGCACCTACTACAGCCTCGGGCGGCGTCACCTGGAGTACCTCCTGGAGCACCAGGACGACGGCGGGGCGCAGACATGAGGGTCGTGGACCTGCTGCGCGCGCACGCCGTCGAGCTGGAGCGGGAGTTCGACGACCACGATCCGGTGGACTTCACCCGCCGACTGGCCGAGCGGCTCGCCGCCGCCCGGCGGACCGCCCCGGCGGTGCGCGAGCGCCCCGCCCGGCCGCCCGCCGGGGCCCGGCCACCGCACGCTCCGCTCTCGGGGCCGAGCCCGGGAGCGGCACCGGGGGCGGGTTCAGGGCTCGGCGCGGGAGCGGGGGCCGGAGCCGGTCCCGGCCTGCGGTCGGGCTCCGGTTCGGGGGCGGGATCCGGCCCAGGCTCGGGGTCCGGTCCGGGGTCGGCCCCGGGGCAGCCCCGGTGGGCCGGGGGACGGGCGGAGCTGCGGCGCGACCTGCGGCACCTGTGCGCGGGGGTGGCGGGCGCGGTCGAGCCGGGGGAGCTGGCCCTGGACCTCGAACTCGCCGAGAAGACCGCCTTCCGGACCCTCGGCTGCCTGCTGTACGGCATGGGACGTGCGGCGGACGGCGTCTTCTGGTGGCGGATAGCCGCCCAGTACGGGGACCAGCTGGCCGTGCACTGCCTGGCCGTGCACTACACCGCCGAGGGCGAACGGTGCGACGCGGCCCGCTGGGCCGCCCAGGCCCAGGACCTCAGCGCCCCAGGCCGGCTGCCGGAGCTGGCGCCCGACGTCCGGCCGGGCGGGGCGGCGGAGCTGGCGCGGGTGCTGGCGGAGCGCTATGACGGCGAGATCCTGCTGACGGTACGGGAGGCGGTGGCGGCGCGGCCGACGGCCGACCCCGGGCGGTTGGGGGTCCGGGCCGTGCGGGGGCGGGGGGTGGTGCGGATCCGGTGACGGGGACGGGGTGGGTAGGGATGCGGGCCGGCCCGAGGGGTGGGCCGGTCGGGGTCGGGTAGGCGGGGGGCTCACGTGAGCCCCGAGACGGCGTCGCCCAGGTACTCGGCGCCGAGCAGCAGCGGGACGGTGATCATGATCGCCGCGCTGTGCGTGGCCGTCCAGGCGCGCCACTCGCCGAGGGTGCGTCGTGCCTGGGCGCTTCCCCGGAGGTGCGCCGCGAGCGGCAGCAGGGTGCCCAGCGAACCGAGCAGCACCATCAGGGCGGTGGCCACCGCCTTCTCCCCGCCGCCGGTCGGCGCGGCGGCGATGGAGGCGGCGCCGCCGACGGCCGGGACCAGGGTCTTCGGGTGGGCGATGACCAGGACCACGGCGAGACCGGCGGACCGGGCGGCGGTCAACCGGTCGATCGAGAGCAGCCAGGCCGGTGGCGCGGTCACCCGGCCGGGTCGCGGTCGTTCGCGCCACTGCCGGGCGGCCAGCAGGACGAGTACGGTGCCGAGGGCGAGCTTCAGCCAGGACGACCAGGTCGGTGTGGTGCGGGCGGGGTTCAACGCGGTGCCCGCGGTTACGACGGCGGCCGATACCGCGGCGAGGCCGAGCAGCCAGCCGGCCGTGAAGGCGACCCCGTTGGCCCGGCCGCGCGGTGAGGCGAGGGCCAGCAGGACGGCGATCAGCGGCAGCGGGCTGAGCGCGACCGCCACTGCGGAGGCCAGCATCGGGCCGATCGCTTCACCCATCCCCGGACCTGCCTTCCCGTCGCCGGGCGCCGTCCGCCATTCAGCTCCCGACGGGCGGGTGGCGCACGGCCAGTGCCGCCGTTCGGGTGAGGGCGGGGCGGAGCGCGGACGGGGAGCGGTGGCGGGTGCCGGGGCCGGGAGGCGGGGGCGGAGCGGAGGCGCCGGGAGAGCGGCCGAGGGCCGCCGCACCGCTGGGGTGCGACGGCCCTCCGCGGGCGTGAGGTGCGTCAGTCGGTGCCGGACTCGAGCGCCGCGTGGTCGAGCGCGTTCGGGTCCTCCTCGTCACCGTTGCCGGCGGCGATGGGAGCCGCGCCGCCCGGGGCGAGCTCGCCGATCAGGCCGCTCCACGGTGCCAGCTGGCCGTGCACCGCGTACTGCTCCAGCTTGCTGCGCGAGTCGGCGATGTCGAGGTTGCGCATGGTCAGCTGGCCGATGCGGTCGTCGGGGACGAACGCGGCGTCGACGCTGCGCTCCATCGACAGCTTCTCGGGGTGGTAGCTGAAGTTGGGGCCCTGGGTGTCGATGACCGAGTAGTCCTGGCCGCGCCGCAGCCGCAGGGTGACGCTGCCGGTGACCGGGTGGCCGATCCACCGCTGGATGCTGTCCCGGAGCATCAGCGACTGCGGGTCGAACCAGCGGCCCTCGTACAGCAGCCGGCCGAGCCGCCGTCCCTGGGTGTGGTACGTGGCGATGGTGTCCTCGTTGTGGATGGCGTTGAGCAGCCGCTCGTAGGCGATGTGCAGCAGCGCCATGCCGGGGGCCTCGTAGATGCCGCGGCTCTTGGCCTCGATGATGCGGTTCTCGATCTGGTCCGACATGCCCAGACCGTGCCGGCCACCGATGGTGTTGGCCTCGTGGACCAGGTCGACGGCGCTGGCGAACTCCTGGCCGTTGATCCGGACCGGGCGGCCGAACTCGAACTCGATGGTGACGTCCTCGGTCTGGATCTCGACCGCCGGGTCCCAGAAGGCCACGCCCATGATCGGGCTGACGATCTCCAGGGAGGCGTCCAGGTACTCCAGCCGCTTGGCCTCGTGGGTGGCGCCCCAGATGTTGGCGTCGGTGGAGTAGGCCTTCTCGGCGGAGTCCCGGTACGGCAGGTCCCGCTCGGCGAGCCACTCGGACATCTCCTTGCGGCCGCCGAGCTGGTCGACGAACGCCTGGTCCAGCCACGGCTTGTAGATCCGCAGGTTGGGGTTGGCGAGCAGGCCGTAGCGGTAGAACCGCTCGATGTCGTTGCCCTTGTAGGTGGAGCCGTCGCCCCAGATGGAGACGCCGTCCTCCTGCATGGCGCGCACCAGCAGCGTGCCGGTCACGGCGCGGCCGAGCGGGGTGGTGTTGAAGTACGTCTGCCCGGCGGAGCGGATGTGGAAGGCACCGCAGGCGAGGGCGGCCAGGCCCTCCTCGACCAGCGCGGCCCGGCAGTCCACCAGCCGGGCCTGCTCGGCGCCGTACGCGCGGCCCCGGGCCGGGACGTCGGCGAGGTTCGGCTCGTCGTACTGGCCGATGTCGGCCGTGTAGGCGTAGGGGAAGGCACCGTGTTCGCGCATCCACGCTACGGCGACGGAGGTGTCCAACCCACCGGAGAATGCGATGCCGATCCGTTCACCGACCGGCAGCTTGCTCAAGACCTTCGACATGGATGCACCCTTGACCCGCGTGAGCGGGCCCCTGATCTAGCGATGTGTGACGGAATTCGGCGTAATCGATCCGATGCCCGAACTCTGGCATAGATTTGCAGAGTAATGCAAGAGCATACGGAGCCCCGGGTGGCGACGAAGGTTCTCCCGGCTGCTGCGAGTCGACCGGCCCGTTGGTCAACTTGCTTGACTGGACGGGTGGTTGGGGTGGATCAGGAGGCCGTGGCGGGCGCTCGGGTGCGCATCCAGACGGTGCGGGAGGCGAGGGCGCCCAGCCCGAGGGCGACGAGGTGGCCGGCGTCGGCCAGCTGCTGGTCCAGCGCCCAGGCGCCGGCGAGGGCCAGGGCGAGCGCCGGCAGGCCGTAACGGCGCAGCGGGCGCGGGCCGAGCGCGAGGAGGCAGGCGCCGGTGGCGACCAGGCCGTAGCTGATGCCCACGTCCCGGGCGCGGGAGAGTGCGCCCGGGATGCGGGCGGTCAGCATCACCCACATGGCGCCCTCGGTGAGCAGCGTGGCGCCCAGGTGCCCGAAGACGAAGACCGCACCGGCCCGGGCCGGACCCCAGCGCCACTCGGCCAGGCCCAGGACGGCGGCGACCGCCGCGATGCCCGCCCAGGCCGGAACCCCGTCGACCACCAGGCCGCTGGTGAAGAGGGTCCACCACTTGCCCACTTCCATGTGATGGACGTTGCTGCTGTTGTGCCGGACGAACCGGGCCCGCTCGGCATGGCCCTGGCTCGCCAACCAGGAGGCCGTCACCGTCAGCAGCAGGACGTACGCCGTGGTGAGGCGCAGGCGGACGGCGGCTCTCAGCGCCGGGTGCCGGGGAGCAGCGGTGCTGGTCGGTGTCCTCGTCGCGAGGCGATCGCTCATCGTGCCTGGTGCCCTTGCTCGGCGGTTCCCGGTACCGGCCCCGCCCGGTGCGTGGAGGGAAGGCCGCGACCGGGACGGTCCGAGCGCCAGCGTACGCGAGCGCCGTGGAGGCCGTCGGGGCCGGCGGCGGGGCGTGTGAGGTGGGCGGATTCCCGCGGGCTGCACAGGGACGGCGGGTGGCGGGTGGCGGGTGGCGGCCGGGTCTGGCGGGGGCGAGGGTAAGGGGGAGGAGTGTCGAGGAGGCGCCGATGGCCGGCAGCACAGCCAGGGGCGCCAAGGCGCACCGGCGGCCCTGGTGGGCGCGTGCCGTCCACGCGGTGTGGGCCTATGTCCGGCGCGCGCCGGGTACCTACACCTGGCTGGCGGTCCTGCTCGTCACCACGCAGGTGATCCGGCACGTCGATCCGGCGACCGCGGACCGCATCCTGGAGCGGCGTTCGACCAACCTCCACCACCTCCAGGTGTCGCCGGTGCGTGTCCTGGTCACCAGCGCCCTGTGGATCGCGGGCGGCGGCTGGCCGTTCTACTTCCTGCTGTACAACCTCTTCCATGTGCCCGCCGAACGATGGCTCGGCACGTTGCGCTGGATCTCGGTGGCGGCGCTCGCGCACGTCGGCGCCACCTATCTCAGCGAGGGCGTGCTCGGCTGGGCGATCCACCGGGGGCTGGCCTCGCCGAGGGCCCTCTACACCCTGGACTACGGCGTCAGTTACGCGCTGGCCGGCGTGGTCGCGGTCCTCACCTACCTGATCGTGCGTCCCTGGCGGTACCTGTACGCGGTGGGAGTGCTGGTGGTCTACGGACTGGGCGTGCAGCAGAGCCGGGACTACACGAGCATCGGCCACTTCAGCGCGGCGCTGATCGGGTTCGCCTGCTACCCGCTGACCCGGGACCGCCCGGGCTCCTTCGACCCGGTCGCCTCGGTCCGTGCGGTCTGTCGGCGGGTGCGCGGGCGGTCGGGTCGTCCGACGCCGCCGGCGCGTTCGTCGGTGTGACGGGTATGACGGGTATGGCGGGTGACCGGTGCCGGGGCGGCTGGTCAGGTTCCGCGCCGTTCGGGGCCGGTCGGCCCCAGGTAGGCGCTGAGCGGCCTCTCCTGGGCCAGCACCGCGCCAGCCGTGATGGCGAAGGTGACGGCGATGCAGAAGGCGATCAGCCAGGACAGCACCATCAGCACCAGGCCCAGCGAGCCGTACTGGGCCAGTGAGCGGTTCAGTGCGATCGGCATGTAGATCCGGGCGGTCAGCGACATCGCGGTGGACGCGATGGCGGTGAGCAGCGCTCCCGGCACCAGGGACAGCCAACGGATCCGTGCGCTCAACAGCAGGCGGGCAGTCCACCACCAGACCAGGAAGGAGGCCGTGAAGGTCAGTGGCAGGCCCAACCAGAGCCCGGCGCCGAAGCCGTTCCGCAGCACGCCCTGGAACAGCAGCACGACCACCCAGCAGGCGATCCACAGCAGCCACCGCCAGGCCGCGACCCGGGTGCCGGACTTCGGCAGCTGCCAGGCGTGTTCGCAGACCCGGGCGACCGCCCGACTGCAGCTCGTGCCGGACAGCAGTGCCATCAGTAGGCCGATGATCCCCGTGGTCTGCCGCAGGTCTCCGGGGCTGTACAGCGCCTGGCGCAGTTGCTCGGCGGAGGCGCCGGAGATGCCGAACAGCGAGCGCAGTGAGGAGTTCATCTGGTTCCGCACGCCCTCGGGGGCGAAGGCGGCCACGGCGAACAGGAGGGGGATGGAGGTCAGGAACAGCTGGGAGGCCATCCGGGTGGCGGAGTCCAGTAGGCCGGGGGAGAACAGGCGGGCGGTCAGCTCGGTGATCACCGGGAAGCGCCGCTCGGCCTCACTCCGTGCCCGCACGACCCGCATGCGGGCCAGGAGCAGCTGTTCCTTCCGGCGGCCGCGGGTGCCCCTCGGCAATCTCATCCCTCGGTCCTCCCGCATCCGGGCGGCGGTCCGCACCAGTCAAGGCGAGGCGGTGGCGGGTCGCCACCGGAGCGAGCCGTCCGGAGCGGCCGCGACCCGGGGCGGCCGCTCCATCGGCGTGGCCGTTCTTCGTGTTCGGGCGGGTCCAGCCTGGGATGGCCATCCGACACCTGCCGCTGCTGCCCGGCCTGTTCCGTACGAGCGGGCCGGGCAGCAGCGCCGTGTCCGACGGGTGCGGTGCAGCGCTTGACGGGTGGGCCGGGTGCGGAACGGCTACTGGCCGACCCGCTGGGACACGCAGACGATGTTGCCTTCGCTGTCCTTGAACCAGGCCGCGCGCATGCCCTCGCCCTCGGCGACCCCGTTGACGGTCTGCAGACCGGGGAAGTCGTACTCCTCGAAGGTGATGCCGCGGTCGCGGAGGCCGGCCATCTCGCCGTCGAGGTCGGCGACCTTGAAACTGGCGAGGGTGTGGGCGGCCTGTCCGCCGCTGGGAGTGCGGTAGACGGTGAACTGGGTGCCGCCACAGTCGCAGACGAACTCCTCCTCACCTTCCTCGGCGAGCTTGAGGCCGAGGGTGTCGGTGTAGAAGGCCTTGGCGCGGGCGAGATCGGTGGCGGGGATGACTGCTTGCAGCGGAGCGTCTCCAAGCATGGTGTTTCGCCTCCTCTCTGTCACCAGGCTAGGGACGTGCGGGCCGGGTCGCCCGGTGGGCGCAGGGCTGCTTCGGGCTGTGTGCGGCAGGTCGCCGGGAGTCATGCGGGGGCCAGCCTCCAGAGCGAGGTGACCTCCGCGGCGCGGGCGGTGTGGAGGAGGGGGTCGGCCCGGTCGGGGGTGGTGGCCCTCGGGTGGCGGGGGACGGTGTCGAGGCGCCCGGTGACGCGCAGCCCGGCTCCGGAGACGGCACCGAGCAGATCGGCGCGGGAGCGCAGGCCGAGGTGCTCGGCGAGATCGGAGAGGACGAGCCAGCCCTCGCCGCCGGTCAGCAGACGGTCGGCCAGGCCGTCGAGGAAGCCGCGGAGCATGCGGCTGCCCGGGTCGTAGAGGCCCTCGTCGAGCGCGGAGCTCGGCCGGCCGGGCAGCCACGGGGGATTGCACACGACCAGGGCGGCCCGGCCGCGGCCGGGAGGGTAGAGGCCGGTGCCGGCGGTCTCGACGCGGTCGGCGAGACCGAGCCGGTGGGCGTTGTCGCGGGCGCAGGCGAGGGCGCGCGGATTGGCGTCGGTGACCAGGACCTCGTGCAGGCCGCGCCGGGCGAGGAGCACGGCGAGCACACCCGTGCCGGTGCCGAGGTCGTAGGCGGTGGGGTGGTCATGGGCGGCCGGCGGCAGCGGCGCCCGGGCGACGAGGTCGACGTACTCGCCGCGGACGGGTGAGAAGACCCCGTAGTGCGGGTGGATGCGGGCGCCGAGGGCCGGGACCTCGACGCCCCTGGCGCGCCACTGGTGGGCGCCGATCACACCCAGGAGCTCGCGCAGGGACACGATTCTGTTGTCAAGGAGCGGTCCGTAGGCCGCCCGGCAGGCCTCGCGGACGTCGGGCGCCCGGTGGAGCCGGACGCGGTGATCCGCGCCGAGCGGTACCAGCAGCATGCCCAGGACGCGCGCGAGGCGGGCGCGCTCCCGGCGGTGCTGCCGGAAGGCCTCGGCCGGGGAGCCGGGGGCGGATCGGGGCCGGCGCCGCTCGGCGCGGCGGCGCATGGCGTGCAGGAGGCGGAGCGCGCCGGGGTAGTCGCCCTGCCAGAGCAGGGCGGTGCCCTCGCAGGCCGACCGGTAGGCGGCCTCGGCGCGCAGGGTGTCGTCGGCGGCGATCAGGCGGCGCGGCGGGGGCGTGCCGTTCTCGCTGTGCCAGGGTGCGGGCAGGGCGGAGGTGGTGGGCAGGGTGACGATGCTTGGCCGGTGGGTGTCGGACACTAGGGGTTCCTCGTGGTCGAACGTGCAAGGGGACACGAAGAGCACTTCGACGAGGAGGCGAGCAGCAGGCGCGTCGGGCCGTGGCGCCGCCGGGAGGGCGGGCGCGGGCGTCAGGCCGGGTGCGGCTCGCGCGTCGAAGCGCGAGCCGGGGTGTCACCGAGCACGAGGCCCGGCACGACGGCGAGCCGTATGCCACTGATCATCTGCGGGCCTCCCTTCCGAACCAGCTGGTCCTGCGCGGTTGTTCGTACGCTTTCACACAGAGTGGCCGACTGGCAACCGATTTATGACCGGCCCCCGGACCAGCCGTGCGGCACGCGCTCCAGCACACCCGCGCCGAACAGCTCGTACAGCGGCAGCGTCTCCAGGTGGACGTAGCCGATGTGGCAGTCGCAGACCGGCAACGGGCAGGCTCGCGGCAGCAGTTGCGCGCGGTAGCTGCCGTCGTAGAGGTTGCCGAGGACGTCCCGGACGAAGTGGCAGCGGCACACGGTGCCGTCGCCGTCCACCGACAGCACGGACTCCCCGGTGCGGCACGGCAGCCCGGCGCTGGGGTGGGCGTGCCGGCTGTAGCCGAAGTGCGGGTCGACGGCGGCCCATTGGGCGGCCTCGGCGTCGGTGTAGCCGAGGCCCTCGGCGGCGTTGACCCACAGGTAGACGCCTTCGGGGAGCTCGGCGCGCAGCCGGCGGGCCTCGGCGAGGTGTTCGGGTTGGCCGACGACGCCGACGCTGTAGCGCACGCCGAGTGCGTCCAACTCCTGGCACTTGGCGAGGAAGCGCTCGCGGGTGACCTGGCCGGGATGGAAGGTGACCCAGAGGGCGAGGGTGTCGAGGTCCGCCTCGGCGAGCCAGTCCGTGCGGCAGCTGAGGTTGGTCTGGATCGCGACCCGGCGGACGTGCGGCAGGCGGCTCAGCTCGACCAGCGCGCGGCGGTACCAGGACCGGACCAGCCCCTCGCCCCAGGGGGTGAACAGCAGCGACAGGGTGTCGCCGGTGCCCGCGCGCCCGGCGGCCCAGCCGGTGAAGCGCTCCAACGCGGCCCGGTCGGACCGCAGTTGCTCCGGGCTGTCGCGCCGCTTGGCGAACGGGCAGTACGGGCAGTCGTAGTCGCAGGAGGCGAGCGGGCCGCGGTAGAGCAGGGTGAGGCTCCGCGCCCCATCCTCCGGCAGCGGTGAGGCGGAGGGCATGCCGAGGAAGGTCATTTCGCCTCGTACGCCGCCATCAGGGCCCGGACCTCGGGCGAGAACAGCATCGGCCCGGCGGCGTCCGAGTGCGCCAGCCCCTCCGGGCTGAGCCGCAGGAACTCCGCGTCGCCGTCGTCGAGCCATCCGCGCTCCGTAAACTCGGCCAGCTCCGCCGGGAAGTCCTCGGCCGGTGAACCGCCGAACCGGGCGCGGTAGTCCGCCAAGGGCAGGCCCTCGGCCTGGAGCAGCGACTGCACCAGGTGCCGCCGGCGCGGCTCCGCGCCGCCCATCCGGTGGCCCACCTCGGCACGGTGGAAGTCCTCGGTGGCGACGTAGTCGTCGATGATGCCGCGCACCTCGGTGGCGTTCACCGCGTAGTCGAAGGAGTAGTGCAGCTGGGAGGTGTAGGAGCGGGCGCCGCAGCCCAGGCCGACCATGCCGTCGGTCTGGCAGGCGTACTCGCCCGCGCCGGCCTGCGGGGAGGCGGCGCGGCGGAACATCCGCATCGACACCTGCTGGTAGCCGTGGGCGAGCAGGTGGTCGCGGCCGGCCCGGTAGAGCGCGAGCCGGCGCGCGTCCCAGGCGGCCCGGCTCTCCTGCTCGCCGCGCCGGGCCAGGCCGGTCAGCGGGCGGACGTACAGCGGGTAGAGGTACAGCTCCTCGGGCTGCCAGGCGAGTGCGGTGTCCAACGAGCGGAGCCAGCTCGCCTCGGTCTGGCCGTCGATGCCGTAGATGAGGTCGATGTTGAGCACCGGGAACCCGGCCGCGCGGATCCGGCCGAGGGCGGCCTCCACCTCGGCCCGCTTCTGCGGGCGGACGGCGGAGCGCGCCTCGGCGTCGTCGAAGGACTGCACGCCCAGGCTCAGCCGGGTGGTGCCCCGGGCGGCCAGCACCTCCAGCCGGTCGGCGGTCGCGGTGGCGGGCGAGGCCTCCACCGAGAGGGGTATCGCCCGCAGGTCGGCGCCCATCCGCCGCTCGGCGATGTCGCACAGCCGCTCCAGCTCACCGGCCGTCAGATAGGTGGGCGTGCCGCCGCCGAACGCGGCCAGCGCGAACCGGGCGCCCTCGTCCAGCGCCGCGCGCACCGCCGTGGCCTGGCGTTCCAGGGCGTCCAGGTAGGCCGTGGTCAGGCCCTCGGGGCTGCCGATCCGGGTGAACAGGTTGCAGAAGCCGCAGCGGACCTCGCAGAACGGGATGTGGAGGTAGAGCGAGAGCGCGTGCTGCGCCTCGCCGGCCCACAGCTCGCGCAGCGGCGGGCGCTCGGGCAGCGGGCGGTAGGCCGTCTTGTGCGGGTACGCGTAGACGTACGACTGGTACGGCGAGTCCGGGCGCGGGGGTGCGGTGGTCATGCGCGCTCCTCGGAGGTCGTGGCGGTGCCCGCCGCTCGGGCGGGGAGGGTGAAGTGCGCGTACGGGACCGACCAGACCACCTCGTGGCCGATCCGGTGGCCGGTGTAGCCGTCCTCGCCGTAGGCGGTGCCGTGGTCGGAGCAGACGATCGCGAAGCAGGGGCGGCGGGCACTCATCGCGGCGAACAGCCGGCCGATGTGCGCGTCCACGTACTCCAGGGCCGCGGCGTGGGTGGCCCGGGAGTCCCCGTGCTCGCGGGTGGCTCCGGGCAGGTGGAACCAGTTCGGCTGGTGCAGCGCCGAGACGTTCAGGAAGAGGAACAGCGGCTGGTCGGCGGACTGTTCGGCGGCGACCCGCTCGGCCCGGGCGACCTGCTCCTCGAAGGACGTCGGCGAGGCCACGCCCAACTCGGGCGCCCAGTGGCTCTCCTGGAAGAGGCCCGGCAGCACCGAGCCCAGCGGGCCCTGCTTGTTGAAGAACCCGACACCGCCGATGCACACCGTGCGGTACCCGGCCGCGGCCAGGGCCGTCGGCAGGTCGGGGGCGTCGAAGACCCAGGTGCGCGGGGCGGTGCTCTCGGAACCGGCGAAGCGGGCCGCGAACAGGCGCGGGTGCGGGCCGTCCGGGGAGGCGGGCGTCGGCAGGAAGCCGGCCAGGATCGCTTGGTGGGAGGCGTAGGTGAAGCTGCCGGGCGCGTGCCGGTGCTCCCAGCGGCCGCCGGGGAGGACGGCGGCGAGGTTCGGGATGCGGCCGGCGGCGGCCAGCTCCTCGGCGACGTCGAGGCGGAGCGTGTCGAGGGTGACGAGCAGCAGGTCGTGGCTGCCCACGACGGCGTTCATGTCGGGGGACGGGAGGGTGGTCGGGTGGTTCATCGAGCGGGTTCCGTGATCTGGTGGTCCGTCGCCGCGGGCGACGACGGGGAGGGGGCGGTCAGCGCGGCCAGTTGGGCGCCGTAGGTGTCGAGGCCCTCGGCGGGGCCGCCGGGCAGGCCGGTGAGGTTGGGGAGCAGGTCGCCGAAGGCGTTCACCTCGCCGACCAGGGCGCGCCGCCAGCCGGTCGTGGGCAGCACGTCGACGCCGACCATCGGTGATCCGGGGAAGCAGGCCGCCGCGCGCTCGGCCGTCTCCAGCAGGGCCGGCCAGGCAGGCCCGGCGGCCTCCCGGGCCTGGTCGAGGCTGCCGCGGGCGCCGCCGAGGTGCAGGTTGGTCATCGGCTGGCCGCTGGTGCGCACCACGGCGTGGGTGGCGCGGCCGGAGACCACCACGACCCGCAGGTCCGCCGCGCGCCCGGACTGCGAGGCCTTCGGGATCCACTGCTCGACGTGCAGCCCGTCCGGTGCCAGGGCGTCGACGATCGCGGCGACCTCCCGCTCGCCGCGGTAGCGGCGCACCCGCAGCGAGTTGTGGAGCCGGCCGTCGGCCAGCTCCACCGAGGTGGTGGCCTGCAGCTGCCCGCGCGGTCCGAACTCCAGGGCCATCACCCCGGAGGCGGAGGAGCCGTGCGCCGGCTTGACGAAGACCCGGTGCAGGCCGGCCTCGGCGAGGCGCCCGCGAAGGTGCTCCCAGCCGGTGACCTCGCCGCCGAGTGCCCTGGGCACCGGCACCCCGGCCCCGGCGAGCAGCGCGTGGGTACGGCGCTTGTCGAACATCACGGCGATCTCCTCCGGATCGCCGAGCAGCCGTACGCCGGGCCGGGCGGCCAGCCCGCGCAGCGCGGCCATGACCCCCGCGTACCAGACGGCCGTGCCCTCGACCCTGGTCGGGGCGTAGCCGGAGCCGAGTGCCGGGCCGCGCAGCAGCCGGTCGACCTCCGGCTCCTCGCCGGGCGACTCGATGCGCAGCAGACCGCCCTCGGGCAGCCGGTACCGGCCGCGCAGCACGTCCAGCCAGGGCAGGACGGCGGGCTCGGGCAGCCCGGCGGCCCGGGCGGCGGCCGCGAACAGCGTCACCCGCCGGTGCCCCGGGTTGCCCAGGACGGTCAGTCGCACGGTCATCGCCTCCGCCGCCCGCCTACTCGGAGACCGAGACGTAGCGGTCGTCCTCGTCGTCCGGGTCGTCACCCTCGGCCTCGTCGAGGTCGAGCCCGACCCCGGGCAGGGCCTCGGACAGACGCTCCTGCATCGCGTCGCTCAGGTAGTGGTGGTGCAGGTCGAGGGAGTTCAGGTGGGTGAGGGGCTGGCCCTCCAGCAAGGCGGTGGCGCCCTCGTCCGTCAGCACGCCCATGGAGAGGTCGAGGGACTCCAACCGGGCCACTATCGGGGCGTGGGCGAGGGCGGCGGCGATCTCGTCCTGGAACTCGCTGTTGGACAGCCCGAGGTGGCGCAGCTCCGGCAGCCGGGAGCCGTCCAGGAACGGCGCCAGGTCGTCCATCGTGGCGTCACCGCCGTACTCGTCCACGCCGAGCCAGAGGTCCAGACGCTCCAGTGCGGGCAGCTCGGAGGCGGCCACCGCGCGCACCACGGTGGCCGGCAGTCCGCCGGACTCGAAGCGCAGGCTGGTCAGGGCGTCGTGACGGACCGGATCCAGGCCGAGGTCCGTACCGCCGCGCACGGCCAGCGACTTCAGCGCGGGGAAGGCGGCCAGCAGCGGGGTGACGTCGTCCATCACCAGCCAGGAGACCTCGCACTCGTCGTAGGTCACCTCGGCGAGGAACAGCGCCTCCAGGGCGGGCAGGCGCCCGGCCTCGGCCGTGAGGGCCTCGATCACCGGGCCGACGGAGCCGTAGCCCTCGGCCCCGTTCCACCAGGGACCGATCACCAGGGCACGGACGCTCGCCGGATCGACGTCCTGGAGGAAGGACTGCCAGAGCTGGGCGAAGTCCTGCTCGGAGCGGTACGCGAGGGCGAGCCGCCAGGCGACGCTGTCGGCGGCGGGCCGCGGCCGGGTGTCGTCGGGGGCGAACTCGTGGATCGGCAGCTCGTGGAAGCGTTCGATGTGGCGGGAGATGGACATGTCGGATCCTGGTCGGTCGGGGTGGACGAGTACGCGGGCGGTCGGGCTGTCGGGCGATCAGGCGGGCGCGGGGCGTTGACGACTACTCGGCCACGGCCACGTAGCGCCACTGGTCGTCGGGCTTGCCGGGCTCGGAGAGGTCGACCTCGACACCGGCCAGGGCCTGACGCAGGCGCTGCTGCATCTCCTCGGTGAGGTAGTGGTGGTGCAGGTCGAGGGAGCGCAGGTGGGTGAGGGGCTGGCCCTCCAGCAGTGCGGTGGCGCCCTGGTCGGTCAGCACACCCATGGAGAGCCTGAGCGACTCCAGCCGGGCGACCACGGGCGCGTGTGCCACGGCGGCCGCGATGTCGTCCTGGAACTCGCTGTTCTGGAGGCCGAGGTGGCGCAGCTTGGGGAAGCGGGTGCCGTCCAGGAACAGCGCGACGTCGGCCATCGTCGCGTCGCCGCCGTAGTTGTCCACGCCCAGCCAGAGCTCCAGCCGCTCCAGGGCGGGGAAGTCACAGCCGGCCACCGAGCGCACGACCGAGCCCGGCAGGCCGCCGGCCTCGAAGCGCAGCGCCTCGAGCGCCTCGTGCCGCAGCGGCTTCAGGGCCAGACCGCCCTTGCCGTCCCAGTCCTGCGAGGCCCCGCGGACCACCAGCTCGGCCAGCCGCGGGAAGGCCGTCAGCAGCGGCGTGATGTCGCACTGCTGGATCCAGGAGATCTCGCACTCCTCGAAGGTGATGTCGCCGACGAACAGGGCGCGCAGGGCGGGCAGCCGGCCGGCGGCGGCGACGATCGCCTCCATCGGCTCCTGGAAGCCCTCCGGCTCCTCCGGGGACCACTGGCCGATCACCAGGGCGGTGACCCGCTCGGTGTCGACGGCACCGAGGAACTGCTCCCAGCGTTCGGCGAACGTCGCCTCGGACTCGTAGTCGAGCTTGACCCGCCAGGCGGCCGAGGCCGCGTCAGGCAGTTCGAGGGCGCCCGATCCGCCCTTCTCCTCGGCCTCCTCCAAGGCCTCGACGAAGTCGAAGACGGGAAGGCCGTGGAACCGCTCGATGTGGTCGTTGACAGTCATGCGCTGCTCCTCTGGGGTCGGGGCCGAACAACTGTCTACCAGCCGGGACTGACAATCCGGCGGCCGGGTCGCCGCCCGGGCGCGTTGTCAGACCCTTGCTCTATGTTCGGGTCCTGGCTCCGGAGAGTGACCGCGGCGGACGCGGCGGAGCCATGGGTTCCGGCGTCCGCCGGAGCCCCTCCGTACGGCGAGGGAGGACTGATGTACCGCCAGGGCGATGTGCTGATTGTGCCGGTAGAGGAGGGCGCGGTGCCGCCGAGGGTGGTGGAGCTGGCCGTGCAGCCCCGGGACGCGCGGGGCCGGATGGTGCTCGCGCTCGGCGAGGTCACCGGGCACGCGCACGCCGTGGTCGGCCCCGGCGAGCTGCGCCGGGAGACCGGGCCGTTCGGCGCGGGCTGGCTGCACCTGCCCGAGGGCGGCCGGGTGGTGCACGAGGAGCACGCGGCGATACCGCTGCCCAAGGGCTGGTACCGGGTGGTCCGCCAGCGAGAGTACGTGCCGGGTGCGGTGCGGATGGTCGCGGACTGACGACCGCTCCGCCCGCCGTACGGGGGTCGGCGGGCGGGTGCGGACACGAGGGCGGAGCGCGGCCGTGACCGCGGCACGGAACGGGAACGGACGGCCGGGCGGGGAGCCCGGCCGGGAACGGAGCAGGGATGGAGACGGTGATCCACGACGAGGTCCACGGCGACCGGGCGCAGGCGCGGGAGCTGCCCGGGCCGGTCGAGGTGACGGCCCGCTGGCGGGCGGCCGCGGCGGCCACCGGAGCGGGCGACCGGGCGGCGGCCGAGCGCGCCGTCCGGGCCGCCTACCGGGCGGCCGGGCTGCCCGAGCCCACGGCGATCCGGTGGTTCGGCTCGCCGCTCGCCGCGACCGGGGCGGCGCTGGAGCTGCGGGCCGCCGGGGCGGAGAGCGTGCGCGAGGCCGTGCGCACCAAGCCCTGGGAGGAGGCCAGGCGGCGGGCCGTCGAGCAGGTCGGCGCCGCCGGGTGGGCGGGCCACTGGGCGCTCACCGGGGGCGAGCTCGGCCCGGTCACCACCCCGCTCGCCGACCGGCTGCGCAACGCGGTGCTCGACCGGCTCGCCCCCGAGGCCGACCGGGAGGCCGACGCCGCGGTGGCCGAGGAGGCCCGGGCCCGTCGCACCACCGTCCGGCTCGCGCTGCTGGACGCCGTGCGCGGCCAGCACGACGCGCCGTGGTTCGCCGCCTTCGAGGCCGCCGGGGCGAGCGCCGACGCCGTCGCACCACTGGCCGAGCTGGCCCGGGAGGTCGGCTGGTGGTGGCCGTACCGGGACGTGGCCCTGCTCAGCGAACGGCCGGCCGGCCTGCACCGCGACGAGGCCGGGCGGCTCGACCGGGCGGACGGGCCCGCCCTGGAGTACGCCGACGGCTTCGCCCTGCACGCCTGGCGCGGCATGCCCGTCCCGCCGGAGTTCCTGGCCGGCCTGGCCGAGGTGACGGCCGAGCGGATCCGCACCGAGGAGAACGCCGAGCTGCGCCGCGTCCTGCTGGAGCACTACGGCTACGAGCGCTACCTGGCCGACTCCGGCGCCGAGCCCGTCCACCGGGACGAGACCGGCGTGCTCTGGCGGATCGTCCTGCCCGAGGACGAGCCGGTGGTGATGGTCGAGGTGGTCAACTCCACGCCCGAGCCGGACGGCACCCACCGCACCTACTGGCTGCGCGTCCCCCCGAGCACCCGCACCGCGCGAGCCGGGGTCGCCTGGACCTTCGGCATACCCGAGACCGCCTACCACCCGCAGCGCGAGACCTGACCGAGGACGCCGCCCGGCATCCGGAGCAGGCCCCTGAGCTGCGCGTGTTGACCCTTACCCCACGTCAGGCCGCACGGTGGGGGCGCAGCGAACGCACGGATGATCGGAGGGACGCATGAGCTGGTCGGTGGGCCAGGTCTCCGGCTTCGCCGGGGTCACGATCCGGACCCTGCACTACTACGACCGGTCCGGGCTGCTCACGCCCAGTGAGCGAAGCCCGGCCGGCTACCGGCTCTACAACGGCGCGGACCTCGCCAGGCTCCAGCAGATCCTGTTCTACCGGGAACTCGGCTTCCCGCTCGACGAGATCGCCGACATCCTGGCGGACCCGCAGGCCAACGCCCTCGACCACCTGCTGGCGAGACGACACGCCCTCACCGAGCAGATCGCCCGGCTGCAGAAGCTGGTCGACGTCGCCGAGCGGGCCATCGAGGTCCAGCGCACCGGGGTCGAGCTGAGTCCGGAGGAGCGCTTCGAGGTCTTCGGGGACGTCGTCTTCGACCTCAGCTACGCGGCCGACGCCCACCTCAAGTGGGGCGAGCGGGACAGCCACCAGGAGGCCCTGGCCCGCGCCGCCACCCACTCCAAGGAGGACTGGCGGCAGCTGATGGCGGAGGCCGCGGAGTGGCGCGGCCGACTGCTGGAGGCCTTCGACCGGGCACTGCCGGTCGACCACCGGACGGTGCTGGACCTCGCCGAGCAGCACCGGCAGCACATCACCCGGTGGTTCACGCCCTGCCCACCGGAGATGCACTGCCGGATCGCCGACGACTACGAGGCGGACGCCCGCGCCTTCGCCCTCGTCGTCCCGCCGGCCGAGCAGCGCCCGGGGTTGGCCGGCTACCTCCGTGCGGCGATCGGCGCCAACGCCGAGCGGCGCAGCGGGAGCGACCCCGAGGAGGCGGCCCGATGAGAATCCTCGTCACGGCCGCCGGATCGCACGGCGACGTCGCCCCCTACACCGGTCTCGGGGCGTACCTGCGCGGTGCGGGGCACGAGGTCGCGCTCGCGGCGCCCGAGACCTTCCGCGAGCTGGTGGCCGGCAGCGGCCTCGACTTCCGCCCGCTCCCGGTCGATCCGCGCGGGGCGGGCACCGGTCCGACGGGCGGGCGCTCCGAACTGCTCGCGCGGGCCGCGGCGTTCATCGGGAAGCTGGGTGACGGGCTCGCGGACGCCGCCGCACCCGGAGCCGATCTACTCCTGCTGAGCACCACCACCGCGCCGCTGGGTTGGCACCTCGCGGAGGCGATGGGCGTCCCCAGCATCGGGGTCTACCTGCAACCCACGCTGCCGACGCGGGAGTTCCCGCCGGTCGTCGGGGGCGGCCGCTCGCTGGGGAGCTGGGGCAACCGGGCGGCGGGAGCGCTCGGCCAACGGGTCGTCGACCGCCTGCACACCGGGGCCGCACACCGGCTGCGGTCGCGGCTGGGCCTCCCGGCGCTCTCCCAGACCGCGCGCCGGCGGGCCGTGGAGCGGGCGTACTGGCCGGTGCTGCACGGCTTCAGCCCGACCCTCGTTCCGCGCCCGGCCGACTGGCGGCAGGGGCTGCGGGTGGTCGGCAACTGGTGGCCGTACGTGGCGGAGGACTACGGCCTCCCGGCCGAGGTCGAGGACTTCCTGCGGGCAGGGCCGCCGCCGGTGTTCATCGGCTTCGGCAGCATGGCGGCGGGGCAGGGCGAGCGGCTGAGCGCCCTGGCGGTGGAGGCCCTGCGGCGGGCGGGAGCCCGGGGCGTGGTGCAGGCCGGCTGGGCCGGGATCGCCGGGGAGGGCGACGACGTGCTGACGGTCGGCGAACTGCCGCACTCCCGGCTCTTCCCGCGCATGGCGGCGGTCGTGCACCACGCGGGTGCGGGCACGGCGGCTGCGACGCTGCGCGCGGGCGTGCCGAGCATCCCGGTCCCGGTGACGGCGGACCAGCCGTTCTGGGCCGACCGGCTCCGCCGGCTCGGTGCCGCCACCGCTCCCGTCCGGTTCACGGACCTGACCGCCGACCGGCTGGCGCAGGCCATCCGTCAGGCCGTCGAGGAGCGGCGACTGCGGGAACGGGCGCAGGAGGCGGCCCGCGCCCTGGCGAAGGAGGACGGCGCGGGCCGGGTCGCGGAGGCGGTGGTGGCGTTGGGCGGGTAGCGGAGGAAGCGCGGACGGCCCGGCCCGGCCCCGTTCCGGTCAGGCCCGCAGGCCGTGGCGCCTGGTGTACCGGAGGTGGAAGACGAGCAGCGGCGCGGCGATCACCGGCCAGCACAGGTTCATGGCCGCCGGGGCGGTGTCGATGGGAAGGAGGTACGCGAAGGCCAGTTGGGCAAGGGCGTTGAGCAGGCTGGCCGCGCCCCAGACCGCGGTGAGCACCCGGACGCCGTGACGGAACGCGGAGTCCTGCTCCCAGCGTGCCTCCCAGGCACGCAGCCCGTCCTCGCCCGCCTTGGCCTGCACGAAGGAGCGGAAGACCACCATCAGAGCCGGACGCCCGTAGCCGACGGAGGCCAGCAGCCAGATCCCGAGGAGCCCGCCGAGCATGCCCGTCCAGGCCTCGCGGATCAGCAGGGTGCGGGCGTCCCCGGTGAGAATCGAGAGCACCAGACCGAGGGCGATCATGCTGAGGATCAGCAGGGCCAGGAAGTCGACGTGGCGGGTTCGGACCAGCCGTACCACCACGGTGACCGCAGGTACGGCGGCGGACCACAGCAGGGCCCACCACTGGTCCGCGCCTGCCGAGCGCAGCCCGTAGTAGACGGCGAGAGGAAGGACGAGATCGATCAGCAGGGGTAAGAGGAGGGCGGTTCGGCGCGGGGCGGCGTGGAGGGTCACTTCGTCTCCTCGGTCCCGGTCCCGGCCTCGGTCCCCGTCGCGAGGGCGAAGAGGGTGACCAGCTCGCGCCCGTAGGCGCGGACGTCGAAGTCGTCCCCGGCGGACAGCCGGTTGGCGGCCGCATCGATCGAGGCGCGGATCGCCAGGGCCATCGCCTCGGGGTCGAACGGCCGGAAGTCACCGCTGAGCTGTCCGTCCCGCAGGTGTCGGACCAGCAGCGAGACGGGGGTGTCGAAGCCGGCGGAGCTGACCAGCGGGCTGCCGTCCTCCCGGCGGGCGTTGGCGAGGACGTCCACCAGCGCCCGTACCTCGACCGGGTGTTCCGCCAGGAACTCCAGGTTCGCCTCGATGTAGGCGGCCAGCTGCGCGGCGGGCGCGGGCCGGGCATGGATGCGCGGCTGCATGAAGGCCTGCGCCGACTCCTGGACGGAGTCGACGAGGGCCTGGAAGAGGTCCTCCTTGTCCTGGAAGTGGTACGAGATCAGCCGCACGCTGGAGAGCTTCGCCCGCTTGGCGATCTGCGCGAACGAGGCTCGGGCGTAGCCGAGTTCGGCGACGGTCCCGATCGCGGCGGTGACGATCTGGGCGCGTCGGGCATCAGTGGTGACGCTCCGGCCTGAGGCGGGAGCGGCAGGAGAGGAGTCAGGAATTACTCGCATGAGTAAAAATTAACATGGATCGGCAAAAGTGGAGGCGCAAAAGGGCCCTGCCACGGCAGGCCGCCGCGTCCGCGCAGGTCGGGGCGTCCGGGCGATCAGGACGGGCTGGAAGAAGCCGGTGTCGGCGGGCTGCTCCCAGCGGATGCCGGCCAGGCCGGCCTCGGCGGCGAGGGTGCTCAGCTCGTCCTGGGTGAGCGCCCAGTACGTGGAGCGGCGGACCGCGACCCGCCACTCGTCGGCCTCGTCCGGCAGCAGCCGGAAGAGCTCCAGGTCGTACCGCTCGCCGTCCTCGTGCCACTGCCAGAGCTGGAAGACGACCGACCGCCGGCCGCTGTGCTCGGCGGTCTGCGGCGGAGTGGAGGCGGGCCGGGTGCGGCGCAGTTCGTCGTACGGGCGGGTGGTGACCAGGAGCAGTCCGCCCGGGCGCAGGACCCGTCGCATCTCACCGAGCGCGGCGCGGACGTCCTCGGCCGTGAGCAGGTGGGGCAGCGCGTTGTCGGCGCAGACGACGACGTCGAACCGGCCATCTGGGAAGGGGAGTTCCCGCATGTCGGCGGCGGCGGTGGGCAGCCGGAGTCCGCGCTCGGCGGCCTCGGCGGTGGCGCGGGCGGCGGCGACCGGGCTGAGGTCGGTGCCGGTGACGCGGTGGCCGAGGGCGGCCAGACCGATCGCCTGGGTGCCGATGCCGCAGGCGCAGTCCAGCACCTCGGCGGGGCCGTCGCCGAGAGCCGCGCGGACCACGGTGTCCAGCGCGGAGCCCTGACGGGCGAGCGAGGCGTTCCAGTCGGCGTAGAGGAGGTGGTAGTCGTCGGCGAAATCGTCGTAGAAGCGGCCGAGGGCGGACTGGCTCATGGTGTCAGGACCTCCAGGGGGGCGTCGGCGGGAGCGGCAACGGTCCGCCGTGGCGCCATCATGGCGCGGCCGTACCCGCGGCGAGTACCCGTTTTTCGGGGCCGTCACGGAACCGCCGAGAGGTGGGGGCGGGGAACGGTGGCCGCTGGACGGCCGGCCGATCCACCGGCAGGACGGTGCCTACGCCGCCGTGATGCGGACCGATGCGGACGAGTGCGCCTTCGACCAGCTGGTCGTCGACGCCCAGATCGAGGCCGTGTCCGTGGACGGTTGGGACTTCTCCTGGCTGGGGGCCCGGGCGGGCTACCGGTGGTGCCAGTCGGGCGGCTGGGCACGGCGGCAGGGACCCTGGACGTCCAGACCGGTGACGGTGAGGTGCCTGCGGGCACCGGGCGGCTGGACGGGCGCCCGTCCGTGCTCGTCGCCACCGAGCCCTGGTCGCCGAACCCGGACCGCGCCACGTGGTTGCTGAACCCGCTGGGCGCGGGGGCTGCCGAGCATGCGTAGCGGCCGCAGCGGGGCTCGGACCGGGCTCGACGTCGTGGTTCCTGCCCGACCCCGGGCGGTCAGGGGTGGGGTTCCGGGTGGCTCGCCCGGTGGCAGGCTGTCAGGAGGTGACGGCGCCCGGGCGGTTCAGGTCGGCCCGAGTCCTCAGGAACCCGAGGTACTTGGGGTCGTCCTCCTCGAAGATCTCGGGCCCGCCTCCCATGAAGGCCCTGATCAGCTCGTCCGCGGCGCGGTCGTGGTCGCCCAGTTCGAAGGCGGTCTGGCCCAACCGTAGGTGGACGTACGGATTGCCGAGTCCGTCGGGGCACTGGACCGCGTTGTGGAAGCACTTGTAGGCCCTGTCGTGGACGCCCAGTCGGAAGTGCACGTCTCCGATCGCGACGTAGATCCAGGTCGCGGCCGCCCATGCGCGGTGGTCGCCCGGCAACAGCCGAAGGGCTTCGAGGTAGCGCTGCTTGGCCTCGGCGAACTCTCCCAGTCCGACCAGCGCATCACCCTCCTGGCACAGGGCCCTGATCTCCGTACGAATCCCGTCGGGCAACTCCATGGCCGTCCCCCCGTCCTGAGGTGCTTCGCGCGCACCGGGCGCGTCACGTTCCTCGATGCGCCCGAACCCCGGGCCGTGATCGTACCGGTGGGCTGCCGGGCCGCTGCCACGGCCGCCGTCGCTACCGAAGGGCCCGTCGCTGCCGAAGGGCCCGTCGCCGCCGACGACGGCACCGCTGGGCCACGAGTCACCGCCGTCACGACCGTGGTGACCACCGTCCATGCCGACCTCCTCCGTTCACGCGTCCGTCCGCACCGCGGGCGCGGGCACAGGCGCGGGCGGTACGGACGGGCGGCACGGGCCTCAGCCCAGTTCCATCAGTATGTCGGCGCGGGCGTAGTAGTCGGCCACCGGGAGCCGGTCGCGGGTGATCCTGACGAACCCGGCGTCCTCGTAGAGGTGGACGGCGGGGGCCAGCCTGCTGTTGGTGCCGAGGAACAGCCTGGTCCCGCCGAGTTCGCGGGCCCGGTCGATCGCGGCGGCCACGAGCAGGCGGCCGATGCCACGCCCCTGCGCGTCGGGGTCCACGGCCATCTTCGCCAGTTCGAACACGGCGTCGGGGTGGGCCAGGAGCGCCACGCAGCCCACGACGGTTCCGCTGTCCGGCTCGCGGGCCAGGAGCACGTCGCCGCCCGGGTCGACGATGCGGCCGAACGGATCCCCGAGCACGGCTCGGTCCGCCTCCTCCAGGGTGAACAGTCGCGCGATCCACTCCTCGTTCAGCGTGCGGAACGCCTCGGCGTCGCTCGGCGAGGCGATCGAGGAGACCACGGGCGGGGTTGAGGCGTACGGCACGGGGCGGGTTCCTTCCCTGGACGGCACCACGTCAGCCTGCGGCCGCGCCCACCCAGGTGTCCAATACGTACGCCGGCCGCCATCCATAGGCTGGAGATATGGATCAGCGACTCGAGCTCCGGCACCTGCGGTACTTCCTGGCGCTGGCCGAGGAGTTGCACTTCGGTCGTGCCGCCCGGCTGCTGCACATCGCCCAGCCGGCCCTGTCCCAGCAGATCAGGCAGTTGGAGAGGATCGTCGGTGTCGAGCTGTTCCGGCGGACCTCCCGGAGCGTCCACCTCACGGACGCCGGAGTGACGTTCCGGCCGCGGGCGAGGGACATCCTGGGCCGGCTGGCCGCCGATCTGGACGAGGCCGGCCGGGTCGGCCGCGGTGAGGCGGGCCGCCTGGACGTCGCCTTCATCACCTCCGCCACCGCGATCGTCAGTGAACGGCTCCGCGCCTTCTCGCTCCGCCGCCCGGACGTCCAGGTCAGGCTCCACGACGGCTTCACCGTCGACGTCCTGACAGCCCTGGAACGCGGCACGGCCGACATCGGGATCGTCCGGGACGCCGAGGAGCGCGACGACATCGACCTCGCCCTCCTGGCGACGGAACGGTTCGTCGCGGTCGTCCCCGCCGACCACCCCGCCGCGCGGGGGGAGCGGGTGCAACCGGCGGCGCTGGCCGCCGACCCCCTGATCCTCTTCCCGCGCTCGGCGGGGGCCCGCGCCTTCGACGTGAACACCCGGCCGATCCGGGACACCGGCAACGAGGTCCGGGTCGCGCAGGAGTGCTCGAACTGGCACACCATCACCATGCTGGTCGCCGCCGGTCTGGGCGTCACCATCGCCCCCCACAGCGTCACCACGCTGCTCCCCGAGGGCGCCCGGAGCCTCGAACTCGACGGTGCCTCCGCCGTGAGCCGGGTCTTCCTGGCCACCCGCCGGGGAGACGACCGCCCCCTCGTGCGGGCCTTCGTCGCGGTGTCCGAATCCGTGGCGGGCCGGGGTGAACGGTCGAACGGCGGGGGAGCGTGGGCCCGTTGAGCGGTCCGGTTCCTCGGTCGCCGGAAGGCCCCGTCGGTGTCTCCGGAGCCGGAGCCGGAGCCGTCGCCCGAGCCCGAGCCGTCGCCGGAGCCGTCGCCGCGACCGGACGGGCCGCCCGGCGGTGTCAGTGCCGCCTGCTTCGATGGCGGGGACAGACGGCGGCACCCTTCAGAGGAGACCTCGTGGGCACGTGGGGCAGTGGGAACTTCGAGAGCGACACGGCGCTGGACCACCTGTCGGTCCTCATCGACCGGCTCGTCACCGAGGTCGCCGAGGCGATGGCCGGCGATCCCGTCGAGCTCGAACCGGACGAGTACTGGGGCGTCGCCGTGCCGTGCAATCTGGAGCTGCTGCACGTCATGGCGCGGGCCGGCCACGGTGTCCACCAGCTGCCGGAAACCGACGTGATCACGGGCTGGAAGACGGCGTTCATGGCCGTCTGGGAGCGGACCGTCGACGACCTGGAACCCTCCCCGGGCTACAAGGACGAACGCCGGTCGGTACTCAACCGCACGTTCGACCAGCTGGCCGAGGTCACCGCCGGGGTCGGGGCGGAGGAGTCCGGACGGTAGCGGAACGCACGGCCGGCGCCGGCGGGGACACCGCGGCGGGTGGGCGGGGCGCTCCGTGAACCGCCCCGCCCACCCGCCGTCCGTCCGATCGTCAGGCGCTCATGACCAGTGGCGGTTTCAGCCGTACGTCGGTGCTGCCCCGTGCGGTGTGCTGGTCGGCCCAGGTGAGCAGGGCGCTGCGGCAGGCGTGGTCGAGGTGGCGCAGTTCGCTCCAGTCGAGGTCGACCGCGCGGTCCGTCGGCAGCGACTCCAGCGTGTCCAGCAGGCGGGGCAGCCGCAGGAAGGTGGCGTTGCCGCTCAGCCGGACCTGCAGCGGTCGACCGTCACCGTCGTCGGTGAGATCGATGTGCAACCGGGAGGTCTGCCAGGCGCTCTTGGCGACGGCGAGGGCCACCCCGAGCAGCACGCCCTCGAAGAGGTTGGTGACGACGATCGCGCCCGCGGTGGCGGTCAGCACCACGACCTCGCCGCGGTGTGCCCGCCACAGGTCCGCGCCCTGCCGCAGCGGGATCAGCTTGCCGCCGGCGTGGATGAGGACGCCGCCGAGGACGGCGAGCGGGATCAGTCCCAGGACGGCGGGCAGCAGTGCGGCGAACAGCAGCAGCCAGACACCGTGCAGGACGCGGGAGGTCCTGGTCCGGGCGCCGGCCTGGACGTTGGCGGCGCTGCGGACGATCACGGCGGTCATCGGCAGCGCGCCGAGCAGCCCGCACAGGGCGTTGCCGACGCCCTGGGAGGTGAGCTCCCGGTCGTAGTCGGTGCGGCGTCCGTCGTGCATCTGGTCGACCGCGGCGGCGCTGAACAGGCTCTCGGCGGAGGCGATGACGGCGAACGCGAGTACGGTGCCGAGGCCCGCCGCGCTCGCGACGGCCCCGAAGCCGTCCGCGGTCGGGACGGCGACGGCGCCGAGCAGGCCGTCCACGTCCACCCTGGGGACGTCCAGGTCGAACAGCGCGGTCGCACCGGCGGCGAGGGCGACCGCCGCCAGCGGGGCGGGCACCGCGCGGACGGGGCCGGGCAGCTTCTTCCAGCACATCAGCAGGGCCACCGTGGCGGCGGTCATGAGGACGGCGGTCATCGCGGCCCGGCCGGTCAGCCAGTCGCCGAGCAGTGCGGGGAGCCCGGCCACCTTGGCGGGGCCGGTGCCCGGCGCGGAGCGGCCCGAGACGGCGTACAGCTGGCCGAGGATCAGGATGAGACCGATCCCGGCGAGCATGCCGTGGACGACCGACAGGGAGATGGCGCGGAACCAGCGGCCCATCCGCAGCAGGCCCATCGTGACCTGGAGGACCCCGGCGGCGAGGACGAGGGGCCCCAGGGAGGCGAGCCCGAACTGCTGGACGGCGTCGTAGACGAGAACGGTCAGTCCGGCGGCCGGCCCGCTGACCTGGAGGCTGCTGCCGGGGAGCAGGCCGACGACCAGGCCGCCGACGATGCCGGTGATCAGGCCGCGTTCGGCCGGCACGCCGGAGGCGACGGCGACGCCCACGCAGAGCGGGACGGCCACCAGGAAGACGACCAGCGAGGCGGGCAGGTCCTGGCGCCAGTGCGCGAAGGGGCCGCGCGGCGCGGACGCGGCGGAACGGTCGGAGCCGTCGGGAACCCGGTTGCGGCCACGGGACCCGGAGCCGTCGGGAACCCGGTTGCGGCCACGGAGCCCGGAGCGGTCGGGGATGCGGTTGCGGTCGGGCGTGTTCACAGCGGCAGGAACCCCCGGTCCGAGCCGGCCAGGACGGTGCCGGTGTGCACCTCGTAGTACCAGCCGTGCAGGCGCAGGGTGCCCTCCGCCAGGCGGCGGGTCACGCCCGGGTAGGTGTGCAGTCGGTCGAGCTGGGCGAGCACGTTGCGCTGCACCGGCCCCGCGACGTCCGCCTCCTGGTCGTGGGCCGGAACGGGGGCGAGGTGGCGGGTCGGCGGAGCGGCGTGTTCGAGCCAGGTCCGCACGGCGGGGACGGGGGCCAGGTCCTCGGCCCGGACGAGGGCACCGATGGCCCCGCAGTGGGAGTGCCCGCAGACGATGATGTCGGGGACCCTGAGGATGTCGACGGCGTACTCGATGGTGGCCGCCTCACCGCTGGGGGCGGTGGTGTCGTAGGCGGGGACGATGTTCCCGGCGGTGCGCAGCTCGAACAGCTGCCCGGGGCGGGATCCGGTGATCAGGGCCGGAACCACGCGGGAGTCGGAGCAGGTGATGAACAGGGCTTCGGGGGCCTGCCCGGCCGAGAGCCGGCCGAGGTCGTGGCCGCCGGTGGCGAGCCGGTGCGGGAAGACGCGGGCGTGCGTCACGAGGGACTGCATGAGAGGTCTCCTTCTGCCCGCCCGGGTGGTGCCGGGCGGGCAGCTGCTGTCATGGGGCAGCGGCGGGCTGACGCGGGTGCGGCGGAGCGGTGCGCCGGTCCGGGCCGCGGATCGCCGGCCGAGGGCATGGCGGGGCCGCGCGTGCCCGTACCGGGCGCGCGCCGGATCGCGTGCGGGGAGCGTCAGCTCGCGGGAGCTGTCAGCAGCGGAACACCTGGAGGCGCGCGAGCGCGGCCGGTCTCGACCCGTTCGCTTCCGGTACCGGCCCGGTGGGCACCGTGGCGGGTGTGGCCGCGACGCCGGTGCCGACGGGGGCGAGGAGGGCCGTGCGGACGGCCGTGCCGCCGCACGCGCGGTGGCGGACCGCGGCCCGGCCGGTCAGGGACTCCGCGGCGTGGTGGGCCTTGCAGGTCGGGTCCCCCTCGGCAGCCGCCGCGGGTTTCGGCAGCGGCTCGGCGGCGTACGCCTGGGCGCCGGTCCCGAGGACGGCGAACAGGGCCGAGACGAGCGCGGCGAAGAGGAGGGCGAGCCGCTTGCCGCGCGAGATGCGCCGTGCCGTCACCGCCGCCTCCCCTCGGGTCCGTTGCCGATCACCGTTGTCCCCCAGCGTACCGACGGTGTGTAACCACGACGTTAGCTCCGGGCTCCGCCGAGGTGAGATTTCCCCAACATCGCGTGAAGGTTCTGTCAGGGCCAATCGAGCTTCTTCCACAGGAATATGAGGATCCGTCATCAATTTTCGGAAGCCGCGGCCGATGCAGTAGCCGGCGGCGCCCGCCGAGGGAATCCGCTGGCCGGGCGGTGGACCCGCCGTCATGATGCGGACATGCGTACCTTCGAAGAGCTGATCGCCGAGGCGGAGTCCGTGTCCGTGGACGGCTGGGACTTCTCCTGGCTGGAGGGCCGGGCGACCGAGGAGCGGCCCTCCTGGGGTTACCAGCGGCTGCTGGCCGGACGGCTGGGTGCGGCGACGGCGGCGCTGGACGTCCAGACCGGCGGGGGCGAGGTGCTCGCGGGCGCCGTACGGCTGGGCGGGCGGCCGCCCGTGCTCGCGGCCACCGAGTCCTGGCCGCCCAACCTGGCCCGCGCCACGCGGCTGCTGCACCCGCTGGGCGCGGTGGTGGTCGCGGACCCGGACGAGCCGCCGCTGCCGTTCGCCGACGGGGCCTTCGACCTGGTCAGCAGTCGGCACCCGGTGCGGGCCTGGTGGACGGAGATCGCCCGGGTGCTGCGCCCCGGTGGCACGTACTTCGCCCAGCACGTCGGCCCGGCGTCGGTCTTCGAGCTGGTCGAGTACTTCCTCGGGCCGCAGCCGGAGGCACGGGAGGGCCGCCGCCCCGAGGTGGAGGGTGCCGAGGCGCGGGCGGCCGGGCTGGAGGTGGTGGACCTGCGGTCCGAGCGGCTGCGGACGGAGTTCCGGGACATCGGCGCGGTGGTGTACTTCCTGCGCAAGGTGATCTGGATGGTCCCGGGGTTCACCGTCGAGGCCCACCGGGACCGGCTGCGCGAGCTGGACGGGCGGATCCGCGCCGACGGGCCGTTCGTCGCCCACTCGGCGCGCTTCCTGATCGAGGCGCGCAAGCCGTAGCCGGGCCGGGCCGGCCCGCCCGCCGGGAGGAAGCCAGGCGGGCGGGCACCGGTCCTCAGGACCGCGTGACCAGGTCCAGGTAGGTGTCGTGCCAGAGGTCCTCGTCGCCGTCCGGGAGGAGGAGCACGCGGTCCGGCCGGAGCGCCTCGATGGCGTCCGGGTCGTGGGTGACCATCACGATCGCGCCGGGGTAGCCGCCGACCGCGGCCAGGACCTCCGTGCGGGAGGCCGGGTCGAGGTTGTTGGTCGGCTCGTCGAGCAGCAGCACGTTGGCGCCGGAGTGCACCAGGGCGGCCAGGGCCAGCCGGGTCTTCTCGCCGCCGGACAGCACCCCGGCGGGCTTGTCGGCGTCGTCGCCGCGGAAGAGGAACGCGCCCAGCACGTGCCGCAGTTCGCCGTCGGTCAGGCCGGGCGCGGCCGCGGCGAGGTTGTCGCGCACGCTGAGCGCCGGGTCGAGGGTGTCGTGCTCCTGGGCGAAGTAGCCGAGCCGCAGGCCGGTGCCGGGGACGACGCGGCCGGCGTCCGGGGCCTCCCGGCCGGCCAGGACGCGCAGCAGGGTGGTCTTGCCGGCTCCGTTCGGGCCGAGCACGACCAGCCGGCTGCCGCGGTCCACGGCGAGGTCCAGGCCGGTCAGCACCGGCCGGCCGCCGTAGGACTTGGCGAGGCTGATCGCGCCCAGCGGCATCCGGCCGCACGGGGCGGGCTCGGGCAGCCGGATCCGGGCGGTGCGCTCGGCCTGCCGGACGGGTTCGAGCTCGGCGAGCATCCGGTCGGCCCGGCGGGCCATGCTGCGGGCGGTGGTCGCGGTGGCGACGTTGGCCCGCATCCGGTCGGCCTGGGTGTGCAGGGCGGCGGCCTTGCGCTCGGCGTTGGCGCGCTCCCGGGTGCGGCGGCGCTCGTCGGCGGCGCGCTGGTTCAGGTAGGTCTGCCAGCCGGTGTTGTGGACGTCGATCGTGGCGCGCTGCGGGTCCAGGTGGAAGACCCGGTTGACGGTCTCCTCGAGCAGTCCGAGGTCGTGGCTGATCAGGACCAGTCCGCCGCGGTGGGTGGCGAGGAAGCCGCGCAGCCAGGCGACGGAGTCGGCGTCCAGGTGGTTGGTCGGCTCGTCCAGCAGCAGGGTGCCGTGGTCGGCGAACAGGATGCGGGCCAGTTCGACCCGGCGGCGCTGACCGCCGGAGAGCGTGCCGACAGGGGAGTCCATCACCCGGGTGGGCAGGCCGATCCCGGCCGCGATCCGGGCCGCCTCGGCCTCGGCGGCGTAGCCGCCCCGGGACTGGAACCCGGCCTCGGCCCGGACGTACGCGTCCATCGCCCGGCGCTCCTCGGCGGGCGACCCGGCCCGGGCCATCGCGGCCTCGGCGGCGCGCACGGCGCGGACGGCGGCGTCCAGGCCGCGGGCGGACAGGACGCGGTCGGTGACGGTGGCCGACGGGTCGGCGGCGCGGGAGTCCTGCGGGAGGTAGCCGACGGCCCCGGTCCGGGTGACCGTGCCGGCGGCGGGCGCGAGCTGCCCGGCCAGGGTGGCGAGCAGGGTGGTCTTGCCGGCGCCGTTGCGGCCGACCAGGCCGATCCGGTCGCCGGGGGCGATGTGCAGGGTGACGTCGGACAGCAGCAGGCGGGCGCCGACGCGCACGTCGACACCACGGGTGGTGATCATGGGATAACGCTCCGAAAAAGCTTGCGGACACACGGGTTGCGTGGAAGTGGGTCCGCGAGCTAGGAGATTCGGGGCGTAGACATGTCGGGCAGGCTAGCGGGCGGGCGGAGCGGGCGCATCCGAATTAACCGGGCGACGAAGCGGACGGCTCGGAGCGGGGCGGCACGGTTGCGGATACCCGGTTTCGGCCACCCCGCCGGGCCGATGGCGCACGAGGCCGCCTTGTCGTGATCACGCCGCACTCGCTTGCATGTCCGCATGCCCCGACGCGATCTCGTACTCCTGACCGATCACAGCTCGACCGAAGGCAGTCGGCAGGTGCTCGCCGCCGCCGCCCGGACGCTGACCGGCCGGGAACCCGTACAGCTGGACGCCCGGCACTTCCTGACCGGCGGCAGCGGCCTGATCGAGGCCGACGACGCGGGCGGGTTCCGACTGGAGGCGGGCGGCCGGACGGTGACCGCCGAGACGGTGATCGTCTACGAGATCCCGCCGCACCGGCGCCGCGCGTTCGAGGACTTCCAGCGGCGGCTGCGCGGATTCGGCGCCCGCTCGCTCGGCACCGACGCCCAGGCGTGGCGGTCGGCCACCGAGAAGGACCTCACCGTCGCCCGCTTCGTCCGGGACGGCGTGCCGCACATGCCCAGCATCGCGCTCCGCGAGCCGAGCCCGGAGGCCGCCGCCGAGGCCTTCGCGGAACTCGGCGGCGACGTCTGGGCCCGGCCCTGCGTCGGGATGGGCGGCGACGACGTCTTCCACGTCACGACCCGCGCCCAGCTCGACGCCGCCGCGCGGCACTACGCGCGGGCGCCCTGGCTGCTCGCCCGTGACGCCCGCAACATCCTCCCGGACGGGCGCCGCCACCAGTACCGGGTGGTGGTGCTGCACGGGCGCGTGGTCCGGGTGGTCGAGCACGTCCAGGCGGACCCGGACGCGCCCTGCAACGAGAGCCGGGGGGCCGTCTCCACCGTGCTCGACTACGCCGAACTGCCGGACGGGCTCGCGGAGTCGGCCGTCGCGGCGGCCGCCTCCCTGGGGCTCGACCTGGCCGGGGTGGACCTCGCGGCCGAGAGCGGCGGCGTGGTCTTCGAGGTCAACGTCCACCCCGCCTTCGGCCTGCGCGGCCTGGAACAGGTGGCGCTGCCGTACGTCGCCGCGCACCTCGGGGCGTAGCGCTCCGGAGCGCTGCGCACCTCGGGATGCAGCGCTCCGGAGCGCCGCGCCGGCGCCGCGCCCCCTCACGCCCGGAGCGCCGCGCCGGCGCCGCGCCCCCCAAGCCCGGAGCGCCGCGCCGGCCCCTCGTTCCCGTGCCCCCTCAGGCCCGCAGGACCGCCGCGAGCACCGACGGCCGGAACAGCAGCGACGGCGGCTCCACCAGCGACATCACCTCGTGGAACGCCGCGGTGACCGCCGGGTCCCGGGTGCTGGCGGCCAGCACCTTGTCGAAGAACCGGTGTTGGAGCCCGACCAGGGCCCCGGAGGGCGCGCCGGCGGTGGCGCGGAAGCGGGCGTCCTCGGCGCAGGAGATCATCCACGGCACCGCGGAGGCCGCGGCGACGGCGCGCCGCGCGGCCCGGGCCGCGGCGTGCCCGATGCCGCCGTGCCGCTTCGCGGAGCGGCGCAGCTCCCGGGCGCAGAACAGGGCGACGGTGACGCCCTGCCCGTACACCGGGTTGAAGGTGCTCGCGGCGTCGCCGACCACCACCAGCCCGTCCGGGCCGCCGCGCTCGTAGTGCCGGCGCACGCCCGGGCCGGGGAGGAACCCCCGGACCTCGCCCGCCGGTTCGGCGCCCTGCAGCACCTCGTGCAGGAGGGGGTCGCGCAGCTGCCCCAGGTGCTCGGCGAACCCCTCCGGGCCGGCCGCCGGTTCGGCGCCGCGCATCCCGGCGAGGCTGACGATCCAGCGGTCGCCCTCGACCGGCAGCAGGACGCCCATCCGCTGCGCGTCCGGGGCCTTGGTCTGGAGGTAGACCGCCTGGTCGCCGAGGTCGGACCCGGCCGGGCGGTGGAAGATCCGGGAGGCGTACGCGACGCCCGCGTCCACCCGCTCTTCGGGCACCGGCGGGCAGCCCAGTTCGGCCAGCCACTTCGGCACCGAGGTCGAGCGCCCGGCCGCGTCCACCACCAACTCGGCCGGTATCTCCCGGACCTCGCCGCGCTCCGGGCCGCGCTCGCGGACCTTCACCCCGGTCACCGCCGTCGCCGAGCCGAGCAGCCCGACCACGTCCGTCCCCTCCAGGAACTCGATCGCGGGGTGGGCGCGGACCCGGTCCAGCACGAACGCGTCGAGCAGCGGCCGGGTGCAGGAGAGGAAGGCCATCTGCGCCGGGTACTCGGCCAGCCACCCCGCGGAGCACAGCCACCTGACGTCCGAGGCGGCCACCCGCTGCGCGCCCGCGTCCATCAGCTGCTGCTTGATGCCGGGCATCATCTCGTCCAGCAGCCGGTGCCCGGCCTCCAGCATCAGGTGGGCGTGCCGGCCCTGCGGCACCCCGGCCCGGAACTCCGTCCCCGCCGGGTACCGGTCGCGCTCCACCACGACGATCCGCTCGGCGATCCCGCGCAGCGCCCAGGCGGCCGCCAGCCCCGCGAGTCCGCCGCCGACCACCACCGCAGTACCCCGCCCCGGGGCCTTCTTCGAAGAAGTCATGACACGTAGCGTAGTGGCGTGGTCGCCGATTCGTGACGGCTTCGCTGTGGACGAACAACCCCGCCCGGTGCGGCCGTTGAGAGGGCGCGGGAGCGGCGCCGGGCGCTCCGTGGAACACCGGTGCGGGCGGTGGACGCGTGCCCAGCCCGGGGCCCTGGTCGGAGGCCGGGGCGTACGGGTACTAGACTTGGCGGGGTTGTGCTGGCGCCCCTCCCGGTGCGTGAGCGCGCGGAGCCGAGGAGGTGAGAGCCGTGGAGTGCAGTAGTACGGGTCGAAGTCGGCCCCGCCCCCGGTTGTCCCGCACCACTCGCAGCCCCCGGCACACCTCCTCCCGTACGGCTCCCGCGCGGCACTGACCTCGTCCTCCCGGCGAGGCGCCGCCGGTCGCGCCGTGCGCGTGGCGGCCGGCCGGGCGCCTCCGGTCCGCCGTGTTCCCGTACGGCGGCCGGGCATCCCCCGTGGAGGTCTCCGCCATGTCCGACTGGCGTGTGCGCGCCGTGCGCGCGAGCAAGCGTCCGTTCTCCCGTTCCGTCGTCCGGCCCTCGGACACCCAGCCGGCGCCCGAGCACTCGATGGACCCGCGCCCCGACCAGCCCGTCGAACCGGTGACGCTGGAGCGTTCCGTCGTGGACGCGGCGGTCTACCGCGACGGCCGCCGGATAGACGCGCCCACCGACCTCGCCGACATCTACCGCACGCTGCCCGACCGGCCCGGCACGATGGCCTGGATCGGCCTGTTCCGTCCGGCCGAGGCGCAGCTGCTGGAGGCCGCCGACCGGTTCGACCTGCACGAGCTGGCCGTCGAGGACGCCATCGTCGCCCACCAGCGGCCGAAGCTGGAGCGCTACGGCGACACCCTGTTCGTCGTGCTGCGCGCCGCCCGCTACCTGGACGAGGCGGAGGAGGTCGACTTCGGCGAGATCCACCTCTTCGTCGGCCCCGACTTCGTGCTCACCGTCCGGCACTCCCAGGCCCCGGACCTGTCGGCGGTGCGCCGCCGTCTGGAGGACGACCCGGAGCTGCTGGCGCTCGGCCCCGAGGCGGTGCTGTACGCGGTGCTGGACGCCGTGGTGGACGGCTACGCGCCGGTGATCGCCGGCCTCCAGCACGACATCGACGAGATCGAGACCGAGGTGTTCGGGGGCGACCCGCAGGTCTCCCGCCGCATCTACGAGCTGTCCCGCGAGGTGATCGAGTTCCAGCGGGCCACCCGCCCGCTGCTGGAGATCATGAAGAGCCTGGAGGCGGGCTTCGGCAAGTACGGCACCGACGAGGAGCTCCAGCGCTACCTGCGCGACGTCGCCGACCATGCCACCTACGCCGCCGAGAGGGTGGACGGCTTCCGGCAGATGCTCCAGAACATCCTGACCGTCAACGCGACGCTGGTCTCGCAGCGGCAGAACGAGGAGATGAAGCAGCTCGCCGAGGCGGGGCACGTCCAGAACGACGAGATCAAGAAGATCTCCTCCTGGGCGGCCATCCTCTTCGCGCCGACCCTGATCGGCACGGTGTACGGGATGAACTTCGAGACGATGCCGGAGCTCCAGTGGGCCTTCGGCTACCCGTTCGCGATCGGGCTGATGGCACTGGTGTGCACCGGGCTGTACCTGGTGTTCAAGAAGCGGAACTGGCTGTAGGCCGGAGCTCCGGACCTCCGCGGGGGTGGCCGCGTCAGGGATTCGTCAGGGCGTCGGCGCGGCGCTTGCCCGGGTGGGGGAGCGTCGGTTGGATGAGGAGCATGAACCGCCCGGTACGCCATCACGACCGTCCGCCGCATAGGCGGCCGACGGTCCGCGCTGCCGTGGCCGTCATCGCCGTGCGCTGATCCGCGCCTCCCCGCCGGAGGGCACGGTGCGCGCCGTACCCCGTCCCGGCGCCGTCGCGGCGCGGGCGGGGGCGGGCGCGCGCGGGCCTCGTCCGGGGGGCCGTCGCGATCCGTAGAAGGCGCTCGGCGTTCCTCTTCTCCTCATTCCATCGGGCCAGTTGAGCCCGCACCCCGGTCCGGTCAGGGCCGGCGGTGCCACGCACCCTGGGAACGGTCATGTCCGACTCCGTCCTGTCCATCTCCGCCGTGTCCGAAATGTCCGGCACCGTGCTGTCCGGCCGCACCGCCCTGGTCACCGGGGCCTCCTCCGGGATCGGCTGGGAGACCGCCCGGCTGCTCGCCGGGCTGGGCGCCACCGTGCTGGTGCACGCCAGGACCGCCGCCGAGGCCGAGGCGGCCGTCGGGCGCCTGGTCGCCGCGGGCGCCCGGCGGGACCAACTCCTCGAACTGGCAGCCGACTTCACCCACCTCGCGGAGATCGCCGTGCTGGCCGGCACGGTCGTCAAGCACTACCCGGCGCTGGACCTGCTGGTGAACAACGCCGCGGCGATGGCACCCGAGCGCTGCACCCTCACCGAGGACGGCAACGAGGTCTCGCTCCAGGTCAACTTCCTGGCCGCGCACCTGCTGGCGCGGCTGCTGCGGGCGCCGCTCTCGGCGGCCGGCGACGCCCGGATCGTCAACGTCTCCTCCTCGCTGCACCGCACCGCCTCGATGAACTGGTCGGACCCGCACCGGACGAAGCGGTACTCGCGGGTCGCCGCGTACGCGCAGTCGCAGCTCGCGCTCACCATGGCGACCGCCGAGATGGCTCCGGCCGGTTCCGGCATCACCGCCGTCAGCCTCAACCCGGGTCAGTGCACCACCGCGCTGCTGCCGCTGTACGGGCGTACGGGAGCGCCGGCCGCGGAGGGGGCGGCGGCCGTGGTCCGGCTCTGCCTGCCGGGTGTCGCGGTCGCCAACGGCGCCTACTACGACGGCGGTTCGGTCGCGCAGACGGCGCTGGTCGCCCAGGAGGAGCGTTCGTTGAAGCGGCTGGCCCGGCTCGCCGACCAGCTGGTCGGCCGGGCGGCCTGAGCCGGGCCGACCCGACGACCACGAGGAGGACCGCCATGTCCGAGCGCGCCCGCAAGAAGAGGGCCCGTCGGAAGAAGACGGCGAACCGCGGCGGCAGGGCCGGCCAGGGCTGAGCCGCCCGGCCCTCGCCGGAGGGTGACGGCTGCCGGGCACCGGAGGGCGCGCCAAGAGCGCGTCAAGAACGGTGCCCGGCGGCGTCAAGGAGCCGTCAGGGAGCACCTCGTCGCCGGTGACGCGGCACTAGCGTCGCGCGGCGGAAGTGGAGAAACGGTTCTGTGCTTTGGTTCCGGCCGGGGCGTCGGCAGACCGTGCGACGGGGGAAGGGACGGGTGGTCATGACGACCTCCATGGAGCACCGGGCGAGCGCCCCGCGGGAGGACGACCCTGCCGGGGAGGGCCGCGCCGGGGAAGGCCGGGGCCGGGAGGAACGGGCCGAGGAGGGCCGAGCCGGGAAGGCGCCGGGCGCCCCGACCCGCCTGGGCCGGGCCGTCCGCAGGACGGGCAGCCGGTCCTACTGGACCACCCCGCGCCTGGTCCGCGGCCTCACCGCACTGAGCCTGGCCGCCCTGCTCGCCCTGGGCGCCACCGCCACCGCCGTGCTCGGCGGAGCCCGCGACGGCACCGACACCATCGGCCACCGGGCCGCCCCGCAGGCCACCCGCGCCGCCGACCTCTACTTCGCGCTCAGCGACATGGACGCCCAGGCCGCCAACCTGCTGCTGGTCGGCGCCGACCCCGACTACACCGCGCTGCGCCGGCAGACCCTGGACGCCTACGAGCAGCGCCGCGCCCAGGCCGACGACGACCTCCAGCAGGCCGCCCAGGCCGCCGCCGACGATCCGGCCGGGCAGCGCGCCGTCCAGCTGGTGCTCGGCCGACTGGGCGGCTACGAGGCCCTGGTGGCCCAGGCCCGGCTGCTGGAGGAGCAGGCCAAGGCACCGGCCGGACAGCCCTCCCCGGCCGCCCTGGACACCTACCGGCAGGCCACCGACCTGCTGCGCCGACAGCTGCTGCCCGCCGCCGACCAGGTCACCGCCGCCAACGAGGCCACCGTCGAGCAGGTGTACTCCGGGCAGCGCCGGGCGCTCGGCGGCGGCTGGTGGTGGCTGCTCGCCGTCGGCCTGCTCGCGCTGGCCGCGCTGCTGGGCCTCCAGCGCGCCCTCGCCGTGCGCTACCGGCGGGTCCTCAGCCCGGCGTTGGCCGCCGTCACCGTGCTGACCGGCGTGGCGCTGGTGACCGCGCTCGCCCTGGCGGGCCGTGCGGACGACCGCCTGGTGACGGCGAAGAGCAACGCCTACGACTCGGTGATCGCGCTCAGCCGGGCCCGCGCCGTGGCGTACGACATGAACGCCGACGAGAGCCGCTACCTCACCGACCCGAGCCGCGCCGCCGCCTACGAGCAGGGCTTCCTCGACAAGGCGCAGGCGATCGTCCGCCTCGACGGGGCGGCACTGCCGGACTACGGCGCCCGGCTGGCCGACGCCGCCGCCCGGCACCGCGCGGACCGTACGGTGGTCCCCTTCGGCGGCTACCTGGGGAGCGAGCTGCACAACATCACCTTCGCGGGCGAGCAGGACGCCGCGGAGCGGGTGCTGGACGCCTTCCAGCAGTACCAGCGGACCGACCGCGGGATCCGCGAGCTGCGCGACGCCGGGAGGCTGAAGGAGGCGGTCACGCTCAACACCGGGCTGTCGAAGGGCCAGTCCGACTACGACTTCGGGCAGTTGAGCACCGGGATCGGGGACGCCATCGCGATCAACGCGGGTGCGATGGACCGGGCGGTCGCCGCGACCGACGACGACCTCGACGGCACCACGGCGGCGCTGGCCGGCGGGGCGCTGGTGCTGGCGCTCGGCCTCACCGCGTTCGGGGTGCGGGCCAGGCTGCGCGAGTACCGGTAGCGGGCCGCGCTTCCCGCCCCCGTTGCTCACCGTTGCTCACTGCTCGGTGACAACTCGGCCTCGGTCCAAGGACGTTCGGTGCCGCCGCGGGGCCGGCGGGGGAGTCTCCCCGGCGACGGGGAGGAGGCCCGGATGCGGGCGATCGCGGGGATGATGACGGCGGCCGTGGCGGCCGGGCTGCTGTTGGGCGGGGCGGTGGGCCTGGTGCTGTTCGTCGTCACGGACTGGTCCGAGCCGATCGTGCGGTCGCTGTACGAGCAGGGGCCGTTCTTCTGGTTCCTCGGCACGCCGTAGCTGTTCGGACCCGTAGACCTCAGCCGGGCAGCAGCCGCTGGTACTCGGCCTCCGGGTCCAGTTGGCGCCGGTACTCGACGTGCAGCCGGACGGTGCCGTCCGCTCCGGCCAGGCGGTCGAGCGGGCCCTGCCAGGCCGGCAGCGGTCGGGGCCGCGGCCACTGCTGGGCGAGGACGGCCAGCGGGGTGCCGTCGGCGGCGCGCACCACCCAGGTGGCGAGGCCGCCGCCGATCAGCGGGAGCCGGGGCCGGGGGAGCCCGAGGGCGGTGAGCGCCGCCGGGGCGTCCAGGCCGTCGGGGAGCGTGACGGTCCCGGCGTGCGGGGCGTCGGCGTCGTCGCCGGCCGCGACGCTGTCCCGGGTGAGGTGGATGCGCATGACGCGAGGATAGGCGTCGGGGCCGTGGACGCGCCCCGGGGGCGTGACCCGCAGGGGTGGCGGAGCGGTCCTCACCCGTGTGCCGGATTGACAAGGGTCCTTGCCGTACCGGCAAATGGCAGGCATGGCCGACGAAGAGTTCGAGAACGTCCTCACCACGGTGGGCCCGCGGCTGCGGGCGCTGCGCAGGGAGCGCGGCACCACGCTCGCCAAACTGGCGGCCGCCACCGGCATTTCGCTCAGCACGCTGTCCCGGCTGGAGTCCGGGCAGCGCAAGCCGACGCTGGAGCTGCTGCTGCCGCTGGCCCGGGAGTACCGGGTGCCGCTGGACGAACTGGTCGGCGCCCCGGCCACCGGAGACCCGCGGATCCACCCGCGCCCGGTGACCAGGAACGGCCAGACCATCGTCCCGCTCACCCGCCACCTGGGAGGCCTGCACGCCTACAAGCACATCGTGCCGCCCGGCCGGAACGCCGGGCCGGACCTGGAGCTGAAGGTCCACGAGGGGTACGAGTGGCTGTACGTGCTGTCCGGTCGGCTGCGGCTGGTGCTCGGCACCCACGACCTGGTGCTGGCGGCCGGTGAGGCCGCCGAGTTCGACACCCGCACCCCGCACGCCTTCGGCAACGCGGGCCCGCAGCCGGTGGAGTTCCTCAGCCTGTTCGGTCCGCAGGGCGAGCGCATCCACGTCAGGGCGCGCCCGGGAACCTCTGTTCGGTAGGTTCGTTCCTGACAGGGGGTCTTCCTACCGGCTCCCGCCAGGCCGTCGGAGGGGCCGAGGAAATGACTGTGCAGCAGAGCGCGGAGTCCGGCGAGAGCGGCGGAGCCGCGGAGCGCGAGGGGGCCGGGGACGGCCGGGCGGGGGCGGAGGCGGGTACGGGCACCGCGGTGGCGGAGGGGGCGGACGCGGTGAACGCGGGCGCCGACGCTCCCGGGAAGGCCGACGAGGAGGCCGAGCGCCCCCGGAAGAAGCGCCCGTTCTGGCAGGAGCTGCCGATCCTGCTGGTGATCGCGCTGCTGCTCTCGCTCGGCATCAAGACCTTCTTCGTGCAGGCCTTCTCCATTCCCTCCGGCTCGATGGAGCAGACCCTCGCGATCGGCGACCGGGTGCTGGTCGACAAGTTCACCCCGTGGTTCGGCGCCAAGCCCGAGCGCGGCGAGGTGGTGGTGTTCCGCGATCCGGGCGGCTGGCTGGAGGGCACGCCGGCGAGCTCCGGCGACTCCGTCATGGGCAGTGTCCAGAAGGTGCTCAGCACCGTCGGCCTGATGCCCTCGGCGGACGAGAAGGACCTGATCAAGCGGGTGATCGCGGTCGGCGGGGACACCGTCGACTGCGAGGCGGGCGCGCCGCTGAGGGTGAACGGCGTCGCGCTGGACGAGCCGTACCTGTTCCCCGGTGCGACGCCCTGCGACAACGACCCGGTGGGCACCGTCACCGTGCCCAAGGGCAAGCTCTGGGTGATGGGCGACCACCGCAACAACTCGCGGGACTCCCGCTGGCACCACAACGAGACCGGCGACGGCTTCGTGCCGGTGGACAACGTGGTCGGCCGGGCCTTCGTGGTCGCCTGGCCGCTGTCCGACTGGTCCACCCTGCCCGTCCCGGACACCTTCGACAAGGTGCCGGCCGGGGCGGCGGGCGCGGCCGGCGCGCCGTTCGAGGCGCCGCCGGCGCCGGAGGCCGCCGCGCTGGCCGGGATCGTGCCGCTGGCCCTGTGGCAGCGGCGGCGGTCGGCGCGCAGGTCGTCGGCGCGCACGCCGTCGGTGCAGGAGCCCTCGATGCGGAAGGACCGCTGAGGTCGGCTCGCCCCGGTACCCCGACCCGGCCGGTCCTCCGGCCGGGTCGATCGTCTTCGACGGAACTCCTCCCGCTGACCTCTACACGCCTGTAGAGTTCAGGAGGTGAGCTGCACCCCGGCCGTCGGCCGCCCCCGAGCGGGGCGTCCGGCGGCCGGGTCCGGGTCGGGAGACGGAGCCGTGATGGAGAGTCAGTGCAGTCCCGTGGGCGCCGGAGGTCCGGTGGGAACGGAACCGGCGGACCGGGACGTCCAGTGGGTCTACCAGCCGGTCGAGGTGGACCTCGGGGGCGGTGCCTGGGCGCTCGGCCGGATCAGCGGGTGGTGGCAGGACGCGGCCGGGCAGCGCTGGTGCCGGCTGCGGATCGGCCGCAGCGGGCAGCCCGCGCGCTGGCAGCCGTTCGATCCGGCACGGGTACTGCTGCTGCCGGTCACCGGGCTCTGATCGGGGACGGTCGAACGTTGTTGGCGGAACCGTTCGATGGGCCCTATCGTCCCTGGGAGCGACCGCTGACAGGCCATTGAGCGACCGGGGACGACGTGAGTTCGGAGATCTACTTCAGCAGCAACTACCGCGACATGTGCGAGCAGCACGGCACCGGCGCGGGCTTCCAGTTCGAGTTCTACTGCTATCGCTGCTCGGACACCTGGCGTTCGACGTTCGAACCGTTCCGGACCGGCCAGATGGCCGGCTGGATAGGCAAGGGCGTCAGTGCGGCCTGGAACCTGATCGGCGGCAACGCCAACACCATCAGCAACGCCGCCGACGGGCTGGCCGGGCAGACCTGGGGCACCTCGCGGGACGCCGCGTTCCAGCGGGCCATCACCAACGCCCAGTCCCACTTCAACCGTTGCGCCCGGTGCACCCAGTACACCTGCGGGCGCTGCTTCGACCCGGCCCAGGGCCTGTGCCACAACTGCGCCCCGGACACCGCGGCCGAGGCGGTGGCGGCGCAGCACCGCGGTCTCAACGACGCGGTCACCGAGCGCGCGTTCAAGGCCGGGCAGCAGTCCGGGGCCGGGTACGACGTCAGCACGCCGCGGCAGCTGGTCTGCCCGCAGTGCCACACCGAGACCCACGGTACGCCGTTCTGCCCGGGCTGCGGCTTCCGGCTGGCGCAGCCCGTCCAGTGCACGGGCTGCCGCCAGGACGTCCCGGACGGCGCCGCGTTCTGTCCGTCCTGCGGGACGAGGCGCTGACACCCCTCGGACGTACGACGGCGGGGCGTCTCCGGAGCGATGATCCGGGGGCGCCCCGCCGTCGTACGGGGGGACCGCTGTGCGAGCGGGCCGGGCTCAGCCGTACGAGAGGTTGGCGCAGGGGTCGTCGTCGGCCGAGCGGGCGGCGCCGCTGATGCTGGTGGGCAGCGGGGCCGGCGCGGTGGCGGCGCCACCGGAGGCCGGCGTGGCCGGGCCCGCCGGGTTGGCGGCGGCGAAGTCGTGGCCGAGGACGACGCTGACGCCCCGGCCGCCGGGCTGCACGGTCGCACCGGGGAAGAGCTTGGCGACCGACTCGGCGGCGGTGCGCTCGCCGGTGCCGTACTCGACGACGGTGGTGCTGCGCGGCTTGCCGACCGCGTTGCCGACGCCGGTGACGGTGTAGCCGGCGCCCTTGACGGTCTCCGCGGCCCGGCCGCCGAGCCCGGTCTCGCCGGTGCTGTTGAGTACGGAGACCTTCACCTCGGCGGCCTTGGCGTCCGGGGCGGCCGTCGGGGCCGGAGCGGCCGCGGGGGTGGTGGCGGGATCCGCGGCGGGGGAGGCGGAGCCGGCTTCGGCCGGGGCGCTCGCGTCCTGGCCGTCGATGGTGCGGTCGGCCTTGAGCGCGGCCCAGAGCTGGTCCACGTCCGGGTGGACCAGGGCGACCCGCGGGCCCTCGTAACGCCACGGCACGGTCAGGAACTTGATGTCGTGCAGGTCCACGTCCTTGAGTTCCATGGCGAAGGAGAGCAGCTTGGCGGCGGAGCCGAGGCCGGGGTCGACGGTCAGCGACTTCGTGGCCGCGTCGGCGAGCGGCAGCAGCGTGGTCGGGTCCATGCCGTGGGACTTCACCTCCTTGATGAGGGAGGAGAGGAAGGCCTGCTGGCGCTTGGTGCGGCCGATGTCGGAGCCGTCGCCGATGCCGTGCCGCACCCGGACGTAGTCCAGCGCGCTCTGGCCCTCGACCTTCTGCTTGCCCTTGGCGAAGAGCAGCTTCCCCTTGTGGCCGAGGTTGGGGTTGAGGTCCCCCTCGTGGATGTCGTTCGGCAGGCAGACCTCGACGCCGCCGACCGCCTTGGTCATCGACGCGAAGCCGTTGAAGTCCACCACGATGGTGTGGTCGACGCGCAGGTTGGTGAGCTTCTCGACGGCGTTCTGGGTGCAGGCCGGGTTGCCCTGGTCGCTGTCGCCGACCGAGAAGGCGCTGTTGAACATCACATTGGTCTGTTCCTTGGTCCACTTGCCGTTGGGGAGCTTGCACGGCGGGATGGTGACCAGGGAGTCGCGGGGGATGGAGATGCCGACGGCGTGCTTGTGGTCGGCGTAGACGTGCAGCAGGATCGCGGTGTCCGAGCGGGCGCCGCCGTCCCCGCCGCCGCCCAGGTCGCTGTTGCCGTTGCCGCGGCTGTCCGAGCCGATCATCAGCACGTTGACCGGAGTGCGGCCCTGGGAGTCCGGGGCCGCGGCCTCCGGGCGGTCCTTGCTGAGGGCGTCGCCGTCGAAGGTGCTGATGTTGCTGTTGAGCCGGTAGTAGAGGGCGGCGCCGCCGAGGACGGCGAGGGCGGTGCAGCCGGCGGTCGCCCAGAGCACCTTCTCCTTGGTGCCGCGCTTGGGCTTCTTCTTCGCCCGGCCCGCCGCACGGCCCTCCGCCGGGCCCTCCGCTATGTCCGAGCTGTCCGGGTTCTGACCGGTTCCGGTCCGGTCGGCCCTCCGGCCGGTGCTCCGGCGCCCGCCCGCCCGGTGCGGCGAATTCTCGGCTCCGGGGGAACCCTTGCGGCCAGACACGTCGTCATCCTCCACAGTTGCCACGCGCCCCCCGTCGAAGCGGCGGGTTCGCGTGGCCGGGGGCCGGAGCCGATCCGGGCAGGGCCCGTCGCTAAACTTTTACACCGCTGTAGAACTTCAGTGGAGCATACTAGGCGCGGATGGGAAAACCAGCTGGTCAGACCATGAGAAATTGGTCAGATCGGCGGGGTCCGCGCTGCTCCGGAACCGCTTTGAGGAGCACGATGACTAGTCGGATCATACGTTCGATGGCTGGCGCCCTGGTGGCCCTGCTGGCCGCCACCGGCCTCACCGCCGTGGCGTCGGGCGCGGCGGCGGTGGCCGCACCCCGAACCGTCGCGGCCGCCGCCGCGAACCCGGGGGCGGCCGTGGGGGCCTCCACCGCGGACGCCGGTACGGAGGTCCGTACCGGGGCGAGCGCCGCCTCCGGTGCCTCCGTCACCACGGTCGCCTCCGGTGCCTCCACCGCCGAGGCCGCGAACCTCGCCAAGGAGGAGAAGAAGAAGTCGGGCTTCTTCGCCAAGCTGGGCAAGTTCCTGCTGGTCGTGGTGATCCTGATCATCCTGTTCGTGGTGCTGCTGATCGTCGGGATCGTCTACGCGGCCAAGCGGATCTTCAGCCGCCGCAAGTAGCCGCGAGTAGCCGCGAGGCGTCGGGAGTCTCTCGCCGCCGCCGGGAGCCACCCGCCGTGGTCGGCAGCCACCCGTCGTAGAGGGGAACCACCCGCCGCCGCGACCCGGGCGTCGCCACCGCCTCCGGGCGGTGGGCCGGAACGACCGCCCGGGCAGGCCACTCGACGGCGATTGGCCATGGCCCGGGCGCCAGGACCGCCCGAGGATGAACGCCATGAGCGACCACCACTCCCACGAGGCCCCCGACGAGCTGCGCCCCGAGAGCCGGGTCGTCCACCCGCCGCTCACCGAGGTCACCGGCAGCCGTCCGCTGGGCGTCCCGCTGCACCAGAGCCACCTGTTCGCCTTCGACACCGGCGACGCGCTCGCCGGAGCCCACGGGGGACCGGACGGCGCCTTCTTCTACAACCGCTTCGGCAACCCCACCGTCCGCTCGCTGGAGCAGGCCGTCGCCGGACTCGAGGGCGGCACCGGCGCCCTCGCCACCGCCTCCGGCATGGGGGCGATCAACACCGCGCTGCTCGCCCTGCTGCGCGCCGGCGACCACGTGATCGCCCAGCGCAGCCTGTACGGCGGCACCGTCGGCGCGCTGACCGACCTCACCGAGCGCTGGGGCGTCGAGGTCGGCTACGTGAGCGGCGACGACCCGGCCGGAGTGGCGGCCGCACTGCGCCCCACCACCCGGGTGCTGTTCCTGGAGACCATCTCCAACCCCACCACCCGGGTCACCGACCTGCCCGGGCTGATCGCCGTCGCCAAGCGGGCCGGGGTGGTGAGCGTGGTGGACAACACCTTCGCGACCCCGCTGCTGTGCCGCCCGATCGAGCACGGTGCGGACATCGTGATCCACTCCGTGACCAAGTACCTCGGCGGACACTCGGACGTCCTCGGCGGGATCGCCGTCTTCGCCGACCCGGCGCTGCACCACCGGGTCTGGCGGCGCTCGCTCGACCTCGGCGCCGCCGCCGACCCGTTCGCCGCCTGGCTGACCCTGCGCGGGATGCAGACCCTCGCCCTGCGGGTCCGCCGCCAGTGCGAGACCGCGCTCGACCTGGCCGGCCGGCTCGCCGCCCACCCCGCGGTCACCGCCGTCCACTACCCGGGGCTGCCCACTCACCCCGACCACGACCTCGCCCGCCGCCTGCTGCCCGACGGCCACGGCGGAGTCCTGGCCTTCGACCTGGCCGGCGGCCGGGAAGCGGCCGCGACGTTCACCGAGTCCGTCCGGCTCGCCTCGCTGGCCCCGTCGCTGGGCGACGTGCACACCCTGGTGCTGCACCCCGCCAGCACCTCCCACCGGCAGCTGTCGGACGAGGAGTTGGCGGCGGCGGGCATCGGCCCGGGGACGGTGCGGGTGTCGGTGGGCATCGAGCACCCCGAGGACATCTGGGCGGACGTCCGGCGGGCGCTGGCGAAGGTGTGAGCGGAGGTGCGGGGGCGGGGGGAGGTGCGGGCGGAGTGCAAGGGGAGGTGCGGGCCGAGGGGCCGTCAGGGCCGGGCGGCTGTCGCGGTGAGGACCGGCGCGCGGCGGCCCGTCAGCGCTGCCGGGGGCGGGCCACCAGCAGGGCGATGTCGTCCTCGGCGGCGGCCGGGGGCGGGGCGAGGGAGTGGAGGACGGCGTCGAGCAGCTCGTCGAGGTTCCCGGTGGCGGGCAGGCGCAGGGCCGCGAGCCGCTCGAGTGAGGCGTCGATGTCCTCGTCCCGCCGCTCGACCAGGCCGTCGGTGTAGAGCAGCAGGGTCTGGCCCGGCAGGAGCGGGTGGGCGGTCTGCTCGTAGCCGCCGAAGCCGGTGCCGAGCGGCGGCCCGGTGGGGACGCGCAGCAGCTCGGTCGGACGGCCGGGGGCGATCAGGGCGGGCGGCAGGTGGCCCGCGCTGGAGAGGGTCCAGCGGCCCCGGCCCGGGTCGGCGAGGGCCAGCAGGCAGGTCGCCGGGCGGGCGGAGTCGTCGGCGGAGATGACGTTGTCGAGCTGGCGCAGGATCCGGTGCGGGGGCAGGTCCATCCCGGCGAGGTCGCGCAGCGCGGAGCGGTAGTGGCTCATGTCGACGGCGGCCTCGACGCCGTGCCCCATGACGTCGCCCATCGCCAGCAGGGTGCGCCCGAACGGCAGGCGGACCGTCTCGAACCAGTCGCCGCCGACCACCGAGGAGCTCCCGGACGGAAGGTACCGGGAGGCGAGGGAGAGGTTCTGGTGGGGGTTGCCGGGCTCGCTCAGCAGCGCCCGCTGGAGCTCCAGGGCGATGCCCTGGGACCGGGCGAAGCTGCGGGCGTTGTCGAGGGCGGTGGCGGCGCGGGCGGCGAGATCTCCGAGCAGGGCGGCCTCGTCGGGGGTGAAGGCCGGGCCGGCGGCGGTGCGGCCGAGGGTGAGCAGCCCGATCAGGCGGCCCCGGGCGGCCAGCGGGAGGACCAGCAGCGAGGCGGTCCCGGCCGGGCAGGAGTCCTCGGGCCCGGGCTCGGTGAGCACGGCGACGCCGCCCGCCAGGCTGCGCGCGGCGGCCGAGCCCTCCCGGTGGCGGATCGATTCGCCGGGCCGGGGCAGCTCGGCGAGGGCGTCGGCCAGCGCGGGTACGGCCCGGGCACCGACGCGGTGCAGCCGCTGGGACGCGCCGTGGCCGACCCGGGCCGGCTCGACCGCGGGCGGCAGCACGTCCACGGTGGCGAGATCGGCGAGCCGGGGGACGGCGAAGGCGGCGAGCTCGGTGCCGGTGGTGCCGACGTCGAGGGTGGTGCCGATCCGTTCGGTGGCGGCGTCCAGCAGGGCGAGCCGGGCCCGGGCCCGCTCCAGCTCGCGCAGCTGCTCGCGGGCCGGGTCGGGGTCGTCCAGCACGACGACGATCACGCCGGTGGTCCGCCCGGAGTGCCGCAGGGCCCGGTAGCGCACCCGAAGGCCGGGCGGTACGGGGGCGCCCGCGCCGTCCGGCCCGCCGGTGGCGTGCTCGCGGGCGAGCCCGTCGGCGAGGACCCGGCGCAGGATGCCGAGGGCCCCGGCGAAGGCGGTGGTCCCGGCGGCGCGGCCGAGCAGGTCGGCGCGGCGCAGCCCGGTGGCGGTGGTGAAGGCCGCGTTCAGGTACTGCCAGCGCAGCCGCTCGTCGAGCAGCGCGACGCCGACCGGGGCGGCGGCGAGGACCTCACGGAGCCGCTCCGGATCGTCGCCCGGGCCGTCGCCGCCGGCGCTGCCACCGCCGGTGCTGTCACCACTGGTGAAGGCGCCGAGCCGTGCGGCGAGGGCGGCCGCGGTCGCCGCCAGGGACCGGGAGTCCGGTGACGCGGGCCGCGGCCCCTCTGCTCGGTTGCCGTGCCGGAAGTGCATACGCCCATGATCACGCGCCCGGGCGCGGCACGCCCACAAGTGGGTGAAACGTTGACCGGTCGGAGACGGTGCTGTAACGGGGTGCGGCCGGCTCCGCACGGAGCCGGCGGCGAGGCCGCGGGGGAGTGGGGAAGTGGTGGGGAGGCGTGGGTGGGGCCGTGGGGATACGGCAGGCGAACGCCGGATGATCACCGGTCATACTTGGGCGGCGGCGCCCGCCCCGGACGCCGCGGCCCGGGCCGGGCCCACCCGGCCGTACCGGCCCGGACGTACCGACTCGGCCGCACCGGCCCGGACGTACGACCCGGCCGTACCGACCCGCGCCCGAAGACCCAGACCGGAGGAACCCGATGAGCCCCCACCAGCCGACCAGTCGCCCGGCGGCCGGGGCCCCCGGGGTGCCGTGGAACCGGCAGCGGCTGCGCAGCAACAACGAGTGGCTGCTGCTGGAGCTGCTGCGCACCGGCGGCGGCTCCACGCGCGCCCAGCTGGCCCGGGACACCGGTCTGTCCAAGCCGACCGTCTCGGCCGCGCTGGCCGAGCTGGAGCGGGCCGGACTGGTCCGGGAGGCCGGGCGGCTGGCCCCCGAGCGCGGCCGCACCGCCGTGCTGTACGAGGTCGACCCGACGGCCGGGCACGTGCTCGGCGTGGACATCGGCCGGGCCCGGCTGCGGGTGGCGGTGGCGGACCTGGCCGGGACGATGGTCGCCCGCCGGGACGTGGCCAACCGGGGCCGCTCGGCGAACGCCGTCGCCGACGCCGTGGTCGCCGCCGCGCACGAGGCGATCGCCGAGGCGGGCCCGGCGGCCGGGGACATCGTGCACGCCGTGATCGGCACCCCGGGGGTGTGGGACGAGCAGCGGCGCGGGGTGCGCTACGCCAACAGCCTGCCGGGCTGGGACAGGCCGGGACTGTTCGACCGGATAGGCGAGGGCCTGGGGACGGCCGTCTCGGTGGCCAACGACGCCAACCTGGCGGCGCTCGGCGAGTACACCCTGGGCGCCGGGCGGGGCAGCCGGATGTTCGCCTACCTGCTGGTCGGCACCGGGCTCGGGCTGGGCGTGGTGAAGGACGGCGAACTGCTGCTCGGCGCACATGGCGGGCTGGGCGAGATCGGCCTGGTGCCGCTGTCCGGGCGGCCCGGCGAGCCGCCCGCGACCATCGAGCAGGACGCCGCCGCGGACGCCGTGGTGCGCGCCGCCCGGGACTTCGGGCTGGACGGGGAGTCCGCGGCGCGGCAGCTGACGGCGAAGCAGGTCTTCGAGCGGGCCCGGGCCGGGGAGCCCGCGGCGGTCCGGGCGGTGGAGCGGGAGGCCGAGCGGCTCGCCTACGCGGTGGCCGTGCTCTCGGCCGTCCTGGACCCGGACCTGGTGGTGCTGGGCGGCGGGATCGGCAGCAGCGCGGACCTGCTCCTGGAGCCGCTGGAGCGGGCCCTGCACGGGCTCGCCCCGATGCGGCCGACGCTCGCGCCGAGCCTCCTGGGGGAGGAGGCGGTGCTCCTCGGCGCGGTCGCCACGGCGTTGGAGACCGCCCGCCCCGCGGTGTTCGAGCGCCGGACGGCGGGGCTGCGGTGACGGCGGGGCCGCGCTGACGGCCGGTCTGGTCGGACGGTCGAACAGGGCGGGACTGGCCGGTGGGCGGCCGGGGTTCGGGGCGGGGTGGCGACGGTCGGTGACCGGAAGGTCTCGATCTGCCAACGAGTGGGGATTCGGTGGACGGTCCGTGTGCGATTCCTGCTTCAATCGCACGACTCATCCAAACGGAACGGAGCGTTCTCCTCCCATGCCTTCACGGATACCCGGTCGCCGTCGGGCCGGCCTGGCCGGATTCGCCGGACTCGTGCTCACCGTCGGCCTGGCGCTGACGGGTTGCGACCCGTCGGCGGCCGACGGCGGTGCCACGGCCTCGGCCACGCCGACCGCCGCCACCACCCCCGCGGCGACCACCCCGCCGGCGACGCCCGCCGCGGCGGTCCCGCCGGCGGCCCCGGCCAGCACCCCGCCGGCCCAGCCGGCACCCGCGGCACCGGTGGCCACGCCCCCGCCCGCGGCCCCTCCGGGCCAGCCCAGCGCCCCCGCGCAGCCGCCCGCCACCAAGGCGCCGCAGCCGAAGGTGACCACGGCCCAGCCGCCGAACGACCCGGAGCCCCCCGCGGCGGCGGCCGGTGCCGGCGCCGGATGCGAGATCCGCTCGAACGCGGGCAACTGCTACGAGGCGGGCCAGTTCTGCCGCAACGCGGACCTGGGCAAGAGCACCCACGAGGCCGGCGGCCGGGTGATCTACTGCCGGATGGTCAGCGGGAAGCCGCACTGGCAGGCCTGAGGCCTCCTGGCGCCGGGGCGGGCCGGACGGTTCGCCCTCAGGCGTCGATGACGCCCAGGGTGTCCCAGAACAGGTGCTCGTAGGCCTGGAGCAGCAGCCCGTACTCGTGCGCGGTGGCCAGGGTCGGTTCGTCCAGCCGGTCCGGGCCCAGGGCGTCGGCGGCCTGCTGCTCCAGCTCGGGCGCGGGCTGGGCGAAGAAGTCGAAGAACGCGCAGGACTCGTCGGAGAAGCCGTACTGGCGGCGCAGCGCCTGCGCGATCGTGGCGCAGTAGCCGCCCCAGGCGGCGAAGTTGGCGACGAGCGCGGCGGCCGCGGCGGCGGGCTCGCCGTTCAGGGCGAGCCAGGCGAGGTAGTGCGGGTAGGCCTGGCACCCGGGCAGCGGCGGGCGGGCCTCCAGCGCGCCGTGGTCGAGTCCGACGGCGGCGCCGAGCGCGGGCAGGGTGCGCAGCGCGGCGCTCTCGCCCTCGGCCAGGGTGGCGAACCAGGCGCTGACCGGCCGGTCCGCGGTGCGGCCGGCGAGCAGCAGCAGGCTGCGGCGGTCGGAGCGGATGATCCGGTGCTGCTGGGCGGCGAGTTCGGCCAGCGCCGAGCGCGGCGCGGTGCCGTCGGCGAGCGCTGTGACCAGCGCGGGGGCGGTGTCGCCGGGTGCCAATTCGGCCCACAGGTGCTGGATCTGGTCGAGGATCGGGTGGTTCACCGGTGCCTCCGGGGTGCGGTTCGGTCCGGTGCCATTCCTACCGCCTGGCGGTGCCGGTGCGGCGGCGACAGGCCGGGGCCCGAGGCGGGGACCGGCTCCCGGCCGGGGCGGCGCCGGGCCGGGAGCTGGTGGCGTGGGGAGACGGGGGGTGCCCCCCGTGCGTCAGGAGTCGGCGCAGGCCTTCCCGATCTCGCCGGCAGCGTCGGTGATCGGTTTGAAGTCGGGCTGCTTGCCCTTGGAGACCCGGTCGATGGCGTCGTTGACGGCCTTGGAGAGCCGGTCGGCGGCCGCGTCGATCTTGTCCCCGTTACCCTCGCGGATCTTCTTGGTGTCGTCGGCGACCTTCCGCAAGGCCTCGACGGTGTGGTTGCGGCGGCTCTCGTCGGTGATCTGCCCGACGTTGATCGCCGAATCCGCGAGGTCCTGGACGTCGCCGGTGAGGCTGATCGCCCGCTTTCCACAGTCCAGGGCCTGGTCGGCGTCGCACGCGGTGAACAACGGGGCCGCGAGCAGCAGTGCGAGCGTGGTGGCGGCCAGACGGTACGGCTTCCTTGTCATGTCTCTATCCCTCCCGCCTTATCAACGCCGGTCCGCCGTGCGGAGGTTCCGGAAGACTGCATGAACCGTTGGGAAAGTCTTTGCTTCCATCGGAATATGATGTTCCGTCAGTTTTGTGCGGGAGGGATGCGGGCGTTCACCCCGCGGTGCCTTCCGCGGGGTGAACGCCCGGGCGGGCACTACCGGGTGGCGGATTCGGACAGGTCGTGCACCAGGCGGGCGATGGTCGGAACCGCCACCGCGTGCGCGTCGGCCGCCCGCAGCACGGCGCCGCCGATGGCGTCCAACTCGGTCGGCCGTCCGGCCTCCACGTCGCGCTGCATCGAGGACCTCATCGTCCCGGGGATGCGGTCGAAGGAGGCGAGCAGCGTCTGCGCGTCCGCCGGCGCGCCGACCGCCCGGGTGACGGCGGTGATCTCGTCCAGCACGGCGAGGAGTTCGGCCCGGTGCTCGGTGCGTACGGTGCCGATCCCGCTCGCGTGGCGGGTGGTCAGCAGGGCGAACGGGGCGAGGAAGGAGAGCTTGCTCCACAGCATCGCCGTCTCGTCCTCGCGCAGTGCGACGTCCAGACCGGTGTGCCGCAGCTGCTCGGCGAACTCGGCCACGGGGGAGTCGGGTTCGGCGTTCGCACCCAGCTCGATGGCGGCGAACGGGCTGGTGTGCTCGATCAGTCCGGGCGCCGTCCGGGCGGCCTCGACCCGGATCGTGCCGGCCACCACCCGTGCGGCCGGGTAGCGCTCGCGCAGCACGGCCATGTGGTCCAGACCGTTGAGCAGCGGCACCACGATCCCGGTGCCGAGCACCTCCGCGGGCAACCGGTCCAGCGCGGCGGCCAGCGCCGTCTCCTTGACCGTCACGAAGACGGCGTCGACCGGCTCGCGCAGCTCGGTCGCCGCCTCCACCCGGACGGTGAACTCGCCGAACTCGGCGCTGCGGACCCGCAGTCCGTCCCGCGCGATCGCGGCCGCGGTCGTCTCGCCGGCCAGGCAGACGACCCGGTGGCCGTCGCGGGCGAGCAGCCCGCCGATCAGTCCGCCGACGCCGCCGGGGCCGAGGACGGCGACGGTCAGGGGGGTGGTGGTCATGGTGACTCCTGTGGGTGGGTGGCGTGGTGAGGGATGGGGAAGCGGGGGCCGGGTGCGGTTACGGTGAGCGGCAGGATGCGCTTGCCCGGCTGGAAGAGCAGGCCGTCGCCCGGGAGCAGCCACGGACGAAGGTGCCGCGCACCCCGCCGGGCGGCAGTCCGCCGTGCGGGGTCGGCAGCCCGCACACCTCCGCCTCGGTGGGGCCGAAGCGCGGCTCGGGCAGCAGGTCGATGGTCACCGGATCATGATTCCCCGTCGGGCGGGCCCGGCGGGAGGCGGGGGCGTAAAGGGGAGGGCGTGCCCGGCTCCGGCGGGCTTAGGGTGCGCCGGTGGAGGCTGTGCGGCGAGGGGGGAGTCGGCGGATGACGGCGGACGGGCGGCTGGTGGCGGCGGTACGGGCGCGGGATGTCGACGCCGTGTGGGAGGTACTCGCCGCAGGCGCGGATCCGAACGCCTGCGATGCGGACGGGCCGCCCCTGCTGTGGGTGGCCGTGAACGGGTTCGACCACGAGGTCGCCGGTGTCCTGGTCGACCACGGTGCCGATCCGGACCGTCCGCTGCCCGACGGGACGACCCCGCTGCTGCGCGCGGTGGACCTCGGTTCGTCGGCGCTGGTCGGGGCGGTGCTGGGGAAGGACCCGGCGCTGCGGTTGCCCGCCGACGCCCGTGAGCACCTGCTCGCCCTGGCCAGGGCCTGGTACGAGACGGGGACGGAGGAGGAACTGCGGCGACGGACCGGGGCCGTGGGGCCGGCGGAGCGGGTGTGGGTGACCGAGCAGTACGCGGATGTCGAGCAGGTCTCCCTCGGCGGGCTGACCGTGCGCGCCGGGCACGGGGCCGTGCTGACCGGGCTGGAGTGGAGGTTCCGCCTCCTCACCCCGGTCGACGAGTTGGTGGCCAGGGCCGTCCGGCACCGGGAGCCGGGGCACGTCGGGCAGCAGGCCGTCCGGTTCGTGCTCGGGGAACGCCGAAGTCGGGAGACCTGGTCGGCCCTGACGGCCCACCACCGGCACCCCGACCCCGCGCACCGCCGCTTCCTCGCGGCCTTCCTGTGCGACGCCCCGCTCCTGGGGATGGGGCACGCGGTCGAGTACGAGGCGGAGGAGACGGAGCTGCTCGTCGCCTGGGCGTCGGCCGAGCCGGACGGCGGGGTGCTCGCCGAGGTCCTCCGAGCCCTGGGCGGTCGTGAGTGCCCGGAGGAGGAGGCCGTCGGGTTGCGGCGCGCTGCTGCGTCCGTCCTGGCCCCGTCCGCCGACCGGACGCCCGAGGTCGCCGACGCCCTGGCGGCACTGCTGGACGTGGACGACCGGCCGGTGCGCCTGGAGGCGACCTACGGCCTCGCCCCCCGGGCCTGGGAGGCCCGCAATCCGCCCGAGGGGACGTAGCACCACCTGCGAGGTTCGGTTTTCCGAACCCCGGATTCGGGTGCCAGCACAATCGATCTCCCGGCCCCGGACGCCCACGATGGAGGGCATGAACGGGATGACGACAGCCGCCGCCACGGCGGCGCACGACGGGGTGACGGACGCGGCCCTGAGCGCGGTCGGGCTGCACCGGCAGTACGGGCGGGGCACGGCGGCCGTACAAGCGCTGCGCGGGGTCTCGGTGGCCTTCGCGCCGGGGACGTTCACGGCGGTGATGGGGCCGTCGGGCTCCGGCAAGACCACCCTGCTGCACTGCCTGGCCGGGATGGACCGTCCGACCGGGGGCACTGTGCGGTGGGGCCGCACCGAGGTGTCCGGGCTGCCCGAGCGGCGGCTGGCGGAGCTGCGCCGCACCCGGGTGGGGTTCGTGTTCCAGGCCTTCAACCTGATGCCGGCGATGACGGTCGGGCAGAACGTCGAGCTGCCCGGCCGGCTCGCCGGGCGGCCGCCGGAGCGGGCCGCGGTGCGGGAGGCGCTGGCCCGGGTCGGGCTGGCCGGGCGGGAGCGGCACCGGCCCGGGCAGCTGTCGGGCGGTCAGCAGCAGCGGGTGGCGATAGCCAGGGCGCTGGTCTCCCGGCCGGAGGTGCTGTTCGCCGACGAGCCGACCGGCGCGCTGGACCGGGCCACCGGGCAGGAGGTCCTCGGCCTGCTGCGTTCGGGCGTCGACACCGACGGACGGACCTGCGTGATGGTCACCCACGACCCGGTCGCCGCCGGGTACGCGGACCGGGTGCTGCTGCTGGCCGACGGCCTGCTGGTGGACGAGCTGACCGCGCCGACGGCCGCGCAGGTCGCCGAGCGGCTGAGCCGGTTGGGCGGGTGAGCACGATGAGCAGTCCCGTACTGGGCCTCTCGGCGGGGCAGATCCGCCGCCGCCCGGCCTCCTTCGCCGGGCTGGGGACGGCGCTGTTCCTGGCGGTGGCGGCGGTGACGCTGTTCGGGTCGCTGGTCGCCGCCCAGGTCACGGCGCCGGCCGCGGTGGCGCGCACGGCGGTGTCCGGGCCGGGCCTGGTGCTGATCGCCGGGGCCTTCGGCGAGATCGCCGTCCTGGTCGCGCTGTTCGTCGTGGTCAACGCCCTCGGCTTCACCCTGCGCCAGCAGCACCGCGACCTGGCGCTGCTGCGCACCGTCGCGGCGACACCCCGTCAGGTCCGGCGGGTGGTGCGCGCGCAGGTGGTGGCGACCACCCTGCTGGTGTCCGGGCCGGGCGGCCTGGTGGGCTTCCTCGCCGCCCGGGCCTTCCTCGCAGCACTCCAGCGGCGCGGCATGGCCGCACCCGGGCTGCGCATACCCGGGGCGCCGGTGCCGGCGCTGATCGGGCTCGCGGTGGCGCTGCTGGTGGGCCTGGCGGCCAGTGCCGTGGCGGCCCGCCGGATCACCCGGCCCGCCCCGGCCGCCGCACTGACCGAGGGCGTGGGCGGGCCACGGCGGACGCCCGTGCCGCGGGTGCTCGCCGGGCTGGCGGTGCTTGCGGGTGGTGGGCTGCTGCTGCGACTGGCGGCGAGCCGGCCGGCCGGAGAGCTGGACAAGGCGGGGCAGGCCGCGCTGCTCGGCTCGCTGGTGCTGCTGGTCGCGGTCGGACTGCTGGGGCCGGTGGCGGCGCGGGTCCTGGCGGCGGTGCTCGGCGCCCCGGCGCGGGTGCTCGCGCCCCGGGCGGGCTGGCTGGCGGACGCCAACCTGCGCGGCTACGCGGTCCGGCTCTCCTCGGCGGTGGTGCCGGTCGCGCTGCTCGTCGGGCTCTCCGGCACCCTGCTGGTCCTGACCGGCACCGCCGAGCACGTCGTCCGGGCGACGGGCGCCGCGACCAGCGTCACCAAGCAGAGCGACATCTGGCTGCGCGAGGCGGAGCTCGGGATGCTGGTCTGCTTCGCGGCGGTCTCCACGGTCAACACCCTGGTGGCGCTGACCGCCGACCGGCGCCGCGAGTTCGCGCTGCTGCGCCTGGTCGGGGCGACGCGGCGGCAGCTGCTGCGGATGCTCGGCGTGGAGGCGGTCCTGACCACGGCGATCGGTGTGCTGCTGGGTGCGGCGGTGGCGGCCGCGGCCTCGGGGGCGTTCAGCCTGGCGGTGACGGGCTCGGTGGTGCCGGTGGTGCCGGGCACGGCGTGCGCCTGGGTGGTGCTGGGGGCGGTGGTGCTCACGGTGCCGGGGATCGTGGGCACGGGGCTGTGGGCGGTCGGCGGTTCGGCGGTGGAGACGACGGGCGGGGAACGGGGGTGAGGCGGAGGCCGGCGTCCACGGCGGGTGGGCGTGGGGTCGGTGCCATGGCTGTCCGAGGGGCCGTGCGGACGGAAGGGCAGGTGGATGCGGTGGTCCGGGCGGGTCCTGGTGGATGCTGGGGGCCGGTCGGCGGCTGAATGCCGGTCGGTGAGTGCTGGTCAGTGATTGTCGGTGGGTGTCGGTGGGCGAGTGGTGAGGTGGACGGTGGCTGAGCGGCGGCGGTACCGGTCGGTGCGCGGTGGTGAACTGGCCTTCGCGGTGCTCGGGTTGCCGCTCGGGGTGCTCGGCGGCGTGTACGCCGTCGCCGTCCTCTACGCGGGGGCCTTGTTCTCGCTCACCGTGCTGGGCCTGCCGTTCGTGGCGGCCGCGCTGCTCGGGGCGAGGAGGCTCGGCGGGTTGCACCGGTGGCTGGTCGCGCGGCTGCTCGGGGAGGAGGTGCCGGCACCGCGGCCGCTGCCGCGTCCGGCCGGAGTGTTCGCGCGGGGCCGGGTGGTGCTGACCGATCCGGTGGCCTGGCGGGCGCTGCTCTACCTCTTCCTCCGGCTGCCGCTGGGCGTGCTCGGCTTCCTGGCCGTGGTCGGGCTCCCGCTCGGAAGCGTCTGGCTGGTGGGCTTCCCGCTCTGGGTGCGGATGATGGAGCCGGGCCCGAGGTCGATCGGCCTGCTGGACCTGGGCGCGATCCCGATCGGCCTCGCGGTGCTGGTCGCCGTACCAGCGGCGGTGCAGGCGCTCGGAGGGGCGAACCGCACGCTGGCCCGTACCCTGCTCGGGCCGGTGCGCTCGGACCAGCGGGTGCGTCAGCTGGAGAAGGCCCGGTCCATCCTGCTGGCCGAGGGCACCGACCGACTGCGGCGCCTGGAACGCGACCTGCACGACGGCACCCAGGCGCAGCTGGTCGCGCTCGCCATCACGCTGTCGCTGGCCGACGACGTGCTGGGGGCGGGCGCGCCGCCGGTGGGCCTTCCGCCGGTGGGCCTTCCGGCCGAGGGTGGCTCGGACGGGCTCGACCTCGGGCGGCTGCGGACCCTGGTGGACCGGGCCCGTGGGCAGGCCGAGGACACCATCACCGGTCTGCGCCGGCTGACCAGGGGCATCCACCCGGTGGCGCTGGAGGGCGGGTTGGCCGAGGCGCTGCCGGGGCTGACCGCCACCTCGCCGGTGCCGGTCGACGTCCGGCTGGACCTTCGGGAGCGTCCGGAGGAGGCGATCGAGCGGGCCGTCTACTTCTGTGCGGCCGAACTGCTGACCAACGTGGCCAAGCACAGTGGCGCGCGGTCGGTGGAGCTGAGCGTGAGCGCCGCCGAGGGGAGGGTCCGGCTGACCGTGCGCGACGACGGGCACGGCGGCGCCGTGATCGGTGCGGGTAGCGGGCTCACCGGCCTGGCCGAGCGGCTCGCGGTGCTGGACGGGACGCTGCGAGTGGACAGCCCGCCCGGCGGGCCGACGGCGGTCAGCGCCGAACTGCCCGGCCGGCTCTGACGGGCGGCCACGGCCCGGGCGGTCGGGGTCGCCGTCCCGGGAGGTGCTACCTCAGGAGGCGCCGCTCTCCGAGAGGTAGGCGAGCACGGCCTTGACCCGCCGGTTGTCGGCCTCGGTCGCGGGCAGGTCGAACTTGCCGAACACGGCGGCCACGTGCTTCTCCACCGCCCGCTCCGAGACCACCAGCAGCGTGGCGATCGAACGGTTGGAGTGCCCCTGCGCCATCAGCTCCAGCACCTCCCGCTCGCGCGGGGTGAGCGCGTCCACCCGGCTACGCCGTCCGCCGTGCAGCAGACCGTTGACGATCTCCGGGTCGAGGGCCGTGCCGCCTGCGGCGACCCGGTGCAGCGCGTCGACGAACTCGGAGGTGCGGGCCACCCGCTCCTTGAGGAGATAGCCGATGCCGGAGGCGCCGTCGGCCAGCAGCCGGGCCGCCCAGGCGGTCTCGACGTGCTGGGAGAAGACCAGGATGCCCACCTCCGGCAGGGTGGCCCGGATCTCCACGGCTGCTCGGATGCCCTCGTCGGTGTGGGTGGGTGGCATCCGGATGTCCACCACGGCCACGTCGGGCCGGTGCCCGGTGACGGCGGCGATCAGCTCGGGTGCCGTCCCGGCGGTGGCGACCACCGCGCACCCCCGGGCGGTGAGGAGTTCGACCATGCCGTCCCGGAGGATCACCGAGTCCTCGGCGAGGACGACGCGGAGCTGCTTGTCGATCATGCCGTCATTATCCGGGCCCGCCGCCGGGCCGGGGCACGGGTGGTGGAGGGCCCGGTCCACCCTCAGGAAATCTTCAGTTCAGACTGGACAGTCCAGACTGATGAAATTACCGTGGAACCGTGACCGAGAAGCGAACCGCCCGTACCGCCCCGGCCGACCCCGCCGGGCCCGCCGGGTCCGCCGAAACCGTGGTTCCCGACAGCGCGGCGCTGGCCGCCCGTGAACTGCGCGCCGTCTTCAGCCGGCTGCGCCGCACCCTCCGGGAGGCGAGCGGCACCAGCGACCTGACGCCCTCCCAGACCGCCGTGCTCAGCCGGCTGATCAACGACGGTCCGGCCTCCGCCAGCGCGCTGGCCGCCGCCGAGCGGGTCCGTCCGCAGTCGATGGCCGCCACCCTCGCCGCGCTGGAACAGCACGGACTGGTCGGGCGCCGCCCCGACCCCGAGGACGGCCGCCGTCAGGTGGTCAGCCTCACCGAGGTCGGCTTGGCCCGGGTCGCGGACAGCCGCCAGGCCCGTGAGGAGTGGCTGACCCGGGCCATGGCGGAGCACTACACCGAGGCCGAGCGCGCCACCGTGCTGGAGGCGCTGGCCCTGATAGACCGGCTGAACCGGTGACGACCGGCCCGGCCGCCCTGCTCGCCCGGCTCCGGCCGCGCCGCCGGCAGCCCGCTCCGGACGACGGGTTCAACCGCCGGCTGATCGCGCCGATGGTGCTCGGCTCGGTGCTCAACCCGATCAACTCGTCGATGATCGCGGTGGCCCTGGTGCCCGTCGGCGCCGCCTTCGGCGCGCCGCCCGCCGAGACCGCCTGGCTGGTCACCGGGCTCTACCTGGCCACCGCCATCGGCCAGCCGGTGATCGGGCGGCTGGTGGACACCCACGGCCCGCGCCGGCTCTACCTCGCCGGGACGGCCCTGGTCGGCCTCGCCGGACTGCTCGGTGCGCTCGCCCCGTCGCTCGGACTGCTGATCACCGCCCGGGTGCTGCTCGGACTGGGCACCTCCGCGGCCTACCCCGCCGCGATGCACCTGACCCGCAGCGAGGCCGAGCGGACCGGGCGGTCCAGCCCCACCGGGGTGCTGACGGTACTGGCCGTCGCCAACCAGACCGTCGCGGTGGTCGGCCCCACCCTCGGCGGTCTGCTGATCGGCGCGGGCGGCTGGCGCACGGTCTTCGCCGTCAACGTCCCGCTGTCACTGGCCTGCCTGGCACTCGGTGCGGCCCGGCTGCCCGTCACCGCCCGCCGCCTGGACCCTGCCGACGGCGGTGAGCGCCCCGGGCGTCCGGAACGCCTCGACCACCTCGGGATCGCGCTGTTCGCGGTCCTCCTGCTCGCCCTGATGCTGTTCCTGATGAAGCCCGGCCCTGCTCGCTGGTACCTGCCGGTGCTCGCCCTCCTGGCAGCCGTCGCCTTCGCCCTCCGCGAGCGGCGGGCCCGCGCCCCCTTCATCGACCTGCGGGCGCTCGCCGGCAACCGCCCGCTGGTCGCCACCTACCTGCGCCAGGTGCTCGGCTACACCGCCATCTACGCCTTCCTCTACGGCTACACCCAGTGGCTGGAGAAGGGGCGCGGCCTGTCCGCCGCCACCGCCGGACTCGTGCTGCTGCCGCTCTCGCTGACCGCGCTCGCGGCCGCCGGGGCCAGCGGCCGCAGCCCGGGCGTCCGCGGCAAACTGCTGGTCGGCTCCGCCTGCCAGATCGCGGCCTGCGCCGCCCTGCTGCTGGTCCACGCGAACAGCCCCGGCGCCCTGCTGATCGGAGTCGGCGTGCTGGCGGGTGTCTCACAGGGGCTGATCGGGCTCGGCACCCAGACCGCCCTCTACCACCAGGCGGACCCCGCCGCCATCGCCTCGGCGGCCGGGCTGCTGCGCACCTTCATGTACCTCGGCGCCATGGCGGCCTCCGCCGCGAACGCCGCCTTCTTCCCGCACGGCGCCACCACGGCCGGGCTGCACCACCTCGCCTTGTTCATGCTCGGCGGCGCGGCCCTGCTCTTCCTCCTCACCGTGCCCGACCGTTCGCTGGGGCGACTGGGAACGCCTCCGCGGCAGCAGAAGTGACGGCCGATCCGTTCGCCTGGACGTACTGACCGCGACGGTGGGTGACGGGGTTCAGTGAGGGCCTTTCCGGCTCGGTGCGGACTGTGACATCCGCACCGGCACCCGGAAGGCCCTCACGCCACACCGTGACCACCGCTGACCTTCACCGGACGCTGCCGCCTTGCCGACCTCCCACACCCGGACCGCGCCACCGGGCACCCGGTGCGGCGCTACGAACGCGCCGCACCGGGTGAGACGGTCGGGTTGCACCAGCTCGCGCTGGTCATGGTCGGCGGTGCGGCCCGGTCTTTCTTCTCGCTGTTCCCGACTGATCGTCCGTGCGGCTTGGAACGCTGGCGCAGTATTAGAGGTGACGATCGATCAACTCTCGTCGGGCAGGTTTCCGCGCCAGGCGTGGATGCCCGGGGAGAGTTCGACCACCTCGGCCGGGTAGGCACTGCGGACGAGGCGGAGCAGGGTGCGTTGCTCGGCCAGCCAGTTCGGTGCGGGGGAGAGTACGACCCGGAGGGTGACGCCGGATTCCTCCGCGTCGGAGACGGTCACCCAGAGGCCGCCGGGGCGGCCGGGTTCGATGCGTAGCTCCGGTCCGTGTTCCTCGTCCAGCCAGCGGACCGCGGAGCCGCGGCCGAGTCGGTCCAGGGCGGTCTCCCACTGTCTGAGGTGGCGGTCGGTCACCAGGGTGACGAACTGCCCGCGTACCGAGTCCGCGGTGACGGTGATCTCGCAGTCCAGCCAGTCGTGTCCGAGCAGTGAGCCCGGCGCGTGCCGTCCGAGGACGCGTACGCGGACGTTCCGGCCGCCGGTCCGTCCGTCGCAGCCGGGGGCGTCGTCGGTGCCGGGGCGGTCGGCGAGTCTTATCAACTCGTTCTGCTGCGAAGGGACTTCACTCACGGCGGACTCCTGTTGGCAGCGGGATCCAGGGGGTGACATCCTCGCGCAGGTGTTCGCCCCGGTGCCAGTCCGGGAGCGGGGCGTTCCGGCCGGGGCCGGCCCGTGGTGGGCCCCCCGGAATCGGCTGGTGCCCGTGGCCGCAGCCCCCGCGGGCGTCGTCGGCACGCGGACGGCCCGCCGGACCGGGAGGGTCGGGCGGGCCGTTCGAGCGTTGCGAGGGGGTACTCCGGAGGTCGGTGCGGCGGCGGTCGTCGGGTCAGCGGTGGTCCGGGTGGCCGGTGAGCACGGTGGTGAAGATCGGCTCGCCGTGCTGGTGGCCGGTCACGGTGGTGGTGAGGGCGTCCGGGTCCCCGCCGGGGGTGTGCTGGGCGGTGATCGTGGTGGGCGCGTCGTGCTCGGCGTACCGGTGGAAGGTGGTGGCCGCGGCGGTCGGTGTGACGGTGGCCGGGCTGCTCAGCGCGTTGGCCGCCTGCCGGGCCGCCTCCAACAGCACCATGCCGGGGATGTGGTCGTTGGCGTGGTCGAAGAGGATCGGGTGCCAGAAGTCGGGGGTGAGGTGCCAGGTGCCGGGGGCGTCCGCCGGGGCCAGCAGGACGTCGCACGGGCGGAGCCGGCCGACCCGGGCCGGCGGGAGCGGCTCGGCGGTCACGGTCGGCGCCGCCGGGAGCTCGGCGGAGTGGCGGCCCCGGCGCAGCCGCTGGTAGGTGGAGTCCGGAACGGTGGTGAAGCGGGCGTAGCCGGTGGCGGCCAGCTGGGCGCCCCGTCGGACGACGGTCTCCAGCGTGAAGTCGACGGTGGTGCCGGAGCGGCGCGGCTGGGCGAGGAGCTGGACCTCCAGGGTGAGGTCGGTCGGCGCCGCACCGATCAGCAACTGCCGCGACCGGGTGGTGTAGTCGAGGTTCCACATCATGAACTTGTGGTCGAGCGGTACGCCGAACCGGGTGTGGGCGAGGTAGAGCCCGGCTTGGCGGATCGTTTCAGCAGCTTGGATCGGGTCGTGCCGGGTGCCGTCCGGGGTGCTGAAGAAGGTGTGCGCCCGCGGCCACTGCGCGGTGACGGCGAAGGTGGTGTCCGTGAGCTGTTCGCTGCCGGTGAGGAAGACCTCGGCGTGGCAGGCCCGGTGGACGTACTCCTTGGCGACGGTGCTGGTCAGGCGAGGCGCCGGGGCTGCTGCGGCCGGGCCGGGGATCGTTCCGGAGTCCGTGCCGGTGGTGAGGACGGATGCGGGCGTACGGAAGGCAAGCAGAGTCATGGGGAGCGCTCCGAAAGGCCGTGACGGGCGGGGTGGGCTGCTCAGGGCTCGTAAGATACGTACCTACCGGTTTGGTTTTCAAGGAGCCAGAACAAAGGTTCGTCGGCGGCCGAGCGTGGTCGGACGGGCACGGTGGGTGGGTGTCGATCACTGCCCGGAGATCGGCTCCGACGGGTGAACCTCCTTGACCTGTGGGGATGTCGGCGCACAGGCTTGACAGGTTCATGGCTATTATGTGGTCGTTCGTTGCCATCCCGGCCACAAGTGAGAGCTGGTATTCCGCTTAAGGGGGCTGGCGGCGAGATGTCGGCCATCTGTTCGTCTCATACCGTCTACGCGGTTTTAGTCCGCTCGAGGACGGCCCTATGTGACCTGGGACGCAGGGATCCCCGCCGACCTCGGCGGGTAAGATACGGGGTGTTTGGTTTTGTTTGCCGAGCGTTTCGGGTGGGGTGGTTGCGGTGGTGCGACAGGAACGGGCGGTCCGGACGCGTCGGCTGATCCTGGAGGCGGCGGCGTCGGTCTTCGACGAGTACGGGTACGAGGGGGCGACGATCGGTGCGGTCGTGGCTCGCGCCGGAGTGACCCGGGGCGCGGTGTACTTCCACTTCGCCTCCAAGCGGGAGCTCGCCCAGGGGGTCGTCGAGGAGCAGTTCGGCCGGGACGAGATTCCCGAACGGCACTGCAAACTCCAGGAGTTCGTGGACCTCGGGATGGTGGTCGCCCATCTCATGCCGCGCGACCCGGTGTTGAGCGCCGGCGCGCGGCTCTCCCTCGGCCAGGACGTGTTCGGCGACTTCAGCGGCGGCGCGGCGCCCGGCTGGATCCAGCGGGCCGAGACCGTGCTGGAGACGGCCGGCCGGCGCGGCGAACTGCTGCCCCAGGTGGTGCCCGCCGAGACGGCGTGGCTGGTCACCGGGGCCTGGACGGGCGTGCAGATACAGTCCCAGAAGATGTCCGGCCGGTCGGACCTGGAGCGCCGGGTCGCCTCGCTGTACCAGCATGTGATGCCCAGCATCGCGGTGCCCGGGGTGCTGGCCACGCTCGACCTCGCGGCGGACCGGGGCGGCCGGGTGGTCGCGGAGCTGGCGGCGGCCCGGGCGGCCGAGGCGGAGGCCGGGGCGGCCGCGGGCGAGGCGGCCGGGACGGGTGCGGGCGGGGCCGGTCCGGCCTGATTCGGGGTGATCCGGGCGGGCTCCGGGCGGGTCCGAGTGGTCCGCGGGGGTCTCGGGCGAAGCCTTTCGAGGCCGGACCGGCGGTCCGGTGTCCTACTCCCACGGGCTTGCTCCGCCCAGAAACAAACAGCGCGTTCGGTTTTGTATTGACAAACCGTCTGTCCTGTTTTTGGATAGGTGTCGGGTGCTCGACCGACCTTCCAGCGGATCTGCGCGGACGGTGAGCAGCGGAGCGCCCGCCCGACCGGCGGCCGTCGGGGCCGCCGATCCGTCTGGATGTGGGGTGGTCGTCGTGGAGATCCGCGTGCTGGGGGTCTTGGGGGTCCGACTGTGCGGGGTTTCGGTGGTGCCCTCGGCGCCGAAGCCTCGACAGGTGCTCGCCCTGCTGGCGTTACGGGCCGACCAGGTCGTCCCGGCGAGCGTCCTCGCCGAGGAACTGTGGTCCGGCCGTCCGCCGCGCAGCGCCCGCACCACCGTGCAGACCTATGTGCTCCAACTGCGCGACCTCATCGACCGGGCGCTCGCCCAGGGTGACGGCGGCCCGGGAGCCTCCTGCGCGAAGGACGTCCTGGTCACCTCGGCCGGCGGCTACATGCTGAACAGCGGTGGCGGGCTGGTCGACCTCCAGGAGTTCGACCGCCTCGCCGGGCACGGCTACCGCGCCATGGACGGCGGCGACTTCCCGCTCGCCGCCCGCCAGTTGGGCGAGGCGCTCGCGCTGTGGCGCGGCCCGGCCTTCGCGGATGTCCCGGTCGGCGGCCAACTCGCCGTCGAGGTCAGGCGGTTGGAGGAGACCCGGCTCTGCGCGCTGGACCAGCGGATCGAGGCCGACCTGCGCCTCGGCCGGCACCGCGTACTGCTCGCCGAACTCACCGTCCTGGTCGACCGCTACCGCACCCACGAGAGCCTGCACGGCCAGTACATGATCGCGCTGCACCGCTCCGGCCGCCGGGGCGAGGCGCTGGAGGCCTACCAGCGCCTGCGGAACACCCTGGTACGGGAGTTGGGCATGGAACCGTCCGCGGCACTGCGGCGACTCCAGCGCTCCATCCTGCTCGCCAGCCCGGAACGCCCGGACCAGGAGCAGCCGGGCGTGCTCGCCGAGGGAGCCGTCGCCCGAACCGCCCGCCTCACCCGGGTCGGCTGAGCCCGGCCAGCGACGTCGCCGCCCGACCGCTCCCGACCACACCGGGCTGCGACGGGCAGTGACGGGCGGCGCGGGGTGGCGGTGGAACCGGTGGCCGGCCGGCGGGCGCGTCGGTCAGTCGGTCAGCACACCGGTGTTCTGGCAGGCGTGCAGCAGCCACCGCCCGTCGTCCTGCCTGGTCATGACGTACAGCGGTGCACCCTCCGAGCCGCCGTCCGCGTCGCCGTTCGCCGAGTGGTAGACCTGGCGGACCTTGACGGCGGCCACGTCGGGGCGGAGGAACTGGATGTGCACCGGCTCGTACGTGACCCGGCCGTCCCAGGTCGCGGCGGGCAGGACGGCTCGGGTGAACTCGGCGATCGCGTCCAGGCCGAGGAGGACCTTGCCGTGCGCGGTGGTCCAGAGCGCCTCGGGGTGGAAGAGGGCGAGGAAGGCGTCCGGGTCCTTGGCACGTTGGGCGCGCTCGACGGCGGCCACGACCTGCTCGATGGCCGCGATGTCCGCGAGCTCGGTGTCGGACAGGGCGGCGTCGGAGGGGGCGCCGCCGGAAAGGGCGGTGTCGGCGGGCGCGGGCGTTGCGGATTCGGTGTTCATGAGGATCACTCTGGGACCTCAAGTTCCCTTGAGGTCAAGCCCGTCGGGGCACCTCGGGGCGCAGCGCCAGGTAGGTGTCGAGGCGGGCCGAAGCGGTGAGCATCGCGAGCCCCCGGGTGGTGAGGCGCTGTTGCCAGCCGTCGAGGGCGGCGGCCAGTTCGCCGGTGCCGCCCGCCGTGCGGATCTGCCGCAGCACGGTGGCGACGCGGTCCAGCAGGTAGCCGCCCCGGCGGAGCAGGTGGGCGAGTTCGGCGTCGCGGACGTCGGCCGGGAGGTAGCGGCGGTGGCCGGTGGCGCGGTCCCGGGCGGGGGTCAGGATTCCGGCGGCCTCCCAGGCCCGCAGGGTCGCGGGGGTGACACCGAGCCGGTGCGCGACCTCGCCGACGGAGCGGGGGCCGGGCAGTGCAGGAAGGGCGGGGCCGGGTGCGGAGCCGTCGCTCAGGTGGCCGACGGCCGCGCGGACGGCGGCGAGGGTCTCCCGGTCGCGCAGCAACTGGGCGTGGCCCCGGTCGAGTTCGGTGAGGGCGTCGCCGAGCCGGTCGGCGTGGACAGCGGTCATGACCGAGCCGGCGGTCGCGTGCCCGTATGCCGGGACGAGGGCGAGGTAGGCGCGCAGGGCGGCCGCGTGCGGCTCGGTGTAGATCCGGTACCCGGTGGGTGTGCGGTCGGCGGGCGGGAGGTAGCCGTCGCGCTCGTAGTTGCGGATGGCCTGGGTCGAGATGCCGTGCTCGCGAGCGAGGTCGGCGGGTCGCATGGTCGTCTCCGTTCGGGGTCGGGCGGGCGTTCGGAGTCGGCCGATGGTTCAGGGCCGTTTGAGGCTTTCGGCCACAGTTGGGCAATGCCTGGGCGGTGGTGGAGGGAAAAGTTTCAACCGTTCTTTCAAGGATACGCTTGAGGTTCATGAACCAGGACATCAACGATTTCGTCCCCCCGGCGTGCGAGCTTCTGGGCCTCGGTGAGCCGACGCACCAGGAGCCGGCGTTCGGGCGGGTCCGCAACGAACTGTTCGCCCGGTTGGTCGACCGGGGTTTCCGGTCGATCGCCCTGGAGACCGACCGGGTGGCCGCGTTCGCCGTGGACGCCTACGTCCGGGAGGGTGTCGGCACCCTCGACTCGGCGCTGGAGGAGGGCTTCACCCACGGCTTCGGGGAGCTCGAGCCAAATCGCCGACTCGTCGCCTGGATACGGGAGTTCAACCGGGACCGGGCGTCCGGTGCGCAGCTGTCCTTCCATGGCTTCGACATCCCGACCGAGAACACCAGCGCCCCCAGCCCGCGCCGCTACCTCGAACACGCCCGCGACTACCTGGGGCTCGACCTCGACCTCGCCGGGGTGGCGGGCGAGGACGAGCGCTGGAGCCGCACGGAGGCGGTGACGGATCCGGCTCGGTCGCCGGGTGACAGTGCCGAGGCCGTGCGGCTGCGCTGCCTCGCCGACGACCTCCTCCTCCAACTCCACATGCGGGCACCGGCATTGATCGCCAAGACCTCGTCCGCCGAGTGGTACGCGGCCCGCACCCGGCTGACCGCCGGGATCGGACTGCTGCGCTACCACGCGCAGTCGGCGGTCTGGGGCCTCGATCAGAGCGCCCGGATCAGCGCCCTGTCCGGCGTGCGGGACGCGCTGATGGCGCAGAACCTCCTCGACATCCGCGCGATCGAGGCCGAGCGCGGACCGACCCTGGTCTTCTCCCACAACCTGCACCTGCGGCGGAACCCGAGCGCCTGGTCGTCGGGCGAGCTGGACTGCCGCTGGATCGGCGCGGGCCACATCGTGGGCACGCTGCTGGGCGAGCGGTACGCCTTCGTCGCCGGGAGCCTGGGGCGCAGCGAGGCGATCGGGCTGGCCGAGCCGGCGCCGGGGACGTACGAGGCCCACCTGCAGGGGCGGGGCGCGGCCTGGGAGTTGACGGACACGGCGCTGCCGGCCGGGGTCCGGACGCGCACCGACACCGTCCCGCGGCAGGGCTACTTCCCGCTCGACCGGGAGGTGCTCGACGGTGCGGCCGCGCTGCTGCACATCGCCGACGGCGCGGCGGTACCGGCCGGAGCCTGAACGGGGGCCGGAGCCTGAGCGGCGGCCGGTCCCGGGTAGGCCCGCCGCAGGTGGGCCACCAGGGCGGCGGTCGGCGGTGAGGCGGGCTGCCCGGTCGGCCAGGTGAGCGCGATCCGGACCCGGGGGACGGGTCCGGTGAGCGGGCGCACCCGCAGACCGGGCAGCGGGCCCGGGTCCGGCAGGACGGCGACGCCCAGCCCGTGTGCGGCGAGTTCGGCCAGCTGCGGTGGCGCGGCCGCCTCGACGCCGACCGCCGGATCGACACCGGCCTCGGCCAGGGCGCACTCCAGCGCGGTGCGCAGACCGGTGCCGCGCGGGGTGCTGACCAGGGCGTGCCCGGCCAGCTCGGCGACCGGGAGCGCGCTCCGGTCCGCACCGGGGACACCGGGGCCAGCGCCAGAGCCCGGACTATCGGCGGAACCCGGGCCCGTACCCGCCGCGAGCGGGTGCCCCGACGCGCAGGCCGCGACCAGCGGGACCTCCAGCACGGTGTGCAGCGCGAGCCCGGTCAGCGCCGACCAGCCGTCGTCGCCCTCCCGCCCGCTCGCCGGGGCGGGCAGGCCGACGACGGCGAGGTCCAGCCGGCCGTCGCGCAGGGCGTCGAGCATCCGCGCGGTGGTGTCCTCGGTGAGCGAGAAGTCGATGCCGGGGTGCTCCTGGCGGAACGCCGCGAGCGTGGTGGCGAGTCCGGGGAAGGTCCCCAGCTCGGCCGGCGGGGTCAGGGCCGCCCCGGCGACCATGCCCAGGCGCACGTGCCCGCGCCGCAGCCCGCCGAACTCCTGGGCCGTGCGGCGGGCCGCGGCCGCGGCGGCGAGCGCCGCCCGGGCGTGCGGCAGGACCGCCTCGCCGACCGGGGTGAGCCGCACGGTGCGCCCCGAGCGGTCGAACAGCGGGTGGCCCAGCTCCCGTTCCAGTTGCCGGATCTGGGAGCTCACCCCGGGCTGGCTCAGGTGCAGCAGCTGCGCGGCCCGGGTGAAGCTGCCGTGCTGGGCGACGGTGACGAAGTACTGGAGCTGCCGCAGTTCCATAACTCCTGATCATAGGTGCCAGAACTTCCCGGTCTTGGACGGGCGTACGGTTCCGGCCGCAGGCTGGACGCATGGAAACCGTGCCGCAGGACCAGGACGCCGGGCAGATCCGGTGGATCCGTGCGCAGATCGCGGCCGAGCGCCGCGAACTCGCCGCCGTGTTCGCCGCCTTCACCCGGGAGCAGTGGAACTCGCCCTCGCTGTGCGCGGGTTGGCGGGTCCGCGAGGTGGCCGCGCACCTGAGCACCGGCTTCCGGCACTCGACGGCGCGCACGCTCCTCGAACTCGCCCGCTCCGGCGGCAACGTCCACCGGATGGCCGACCGGATCGCCCGCCGTGACGCCGCCGCCCTGAGCGAGCGCGAACTCGTCGCCGCCATGGCCGATCACGCCGACCACCCCTGGCGCCCGCCGGTCGGCGGCCGGATCGCGGCGCTCGCCCACGACGCCGTCCACGGTCTCGACATCACCGTGGCGCTCGGGCTGCCGGCCCGGCTGCCGGTGGCGCGTACGACCGCCCTGCTGGCCGGTGTCTCACCCCGCACGCTGCGGTTCTTCGGGGCGCGGGTGGACGGGGTCCGGCTGGAGGCGACGGACGCGGAGTGGTCCTACGGGCACGGTCGGCTCACCGTGGAGGGGAGTGCGGAGCACCTGCTGCTGGTGGCGTACGGGCGCCGGGTGCCGGAGGGGCTGCTGGCCGGGTCCGGCGCGGGACGGTTCACGGCGGGCGGTGCGTAGCGGGCACGTGAGCGGTGCCCCACCGGCGGGAGGTGCTCCACCGGCGGGAGGTGTTTCTCGGCCACCGGCGAGGGCGGCCGTCATGCGGGCCTCCGGGGCCCGTGGCTACGATCGGAAGGAGCACTTCCGGATGGTGGCGAGACGGAAGCCAGGTCGCCGATGGCCCCGAGGTCCGTGCAGTGGCCGCCGTACGTGCGGGTCGCGCCGTGGTTGCTGACCGTCGGCGGGCTGGTGTGGAACGCGCTGGACCCGACCGACTACTGGGGCGATCCGATGCTGGCGGCGGCCGCCGTGCTGGCGGGGGCGCTGCTGATGCTGGGGGACACCGTCGCGGTGGGGGCGGCCAACGCGCTGGGCATCCTGGTGCTGTCCGCCCGGGACGGGTCGCTCGGGACCCGGGCCGGCTTCCTGGAGCTGGGGAACACGGTGTTCGCGGCGCTGCTCGGGATCGCGGTGAACCGGGTGGTGGCCCGGCACGGGCGGCGGTTGGAGCGGGTGCGTTCGGTGGCCGAGGCGGCGCAGCGGGCGGTGCTGCCGGAGCCGCCCGCGCGGGTGGGGCGGCTGTCGGTCGCGGCCTGCTACCGGGCCGCCCAGGACGAGGCGCTGATCGGCGGGGACGCGTACGCGCTGCAGGTCACCCCGTACGGCGTGCGCGGGCTGATCGCCGATGTGCGGGGCAAGGGGCTGCACGCGGTCGGCGCCGTGTCGGTGCTGCTGGGCGCCTTCCGGGAGGGCTCGCACCGGCTGCCGGACCTGGTCGCGCTCGCGGACGCGCTGGAGGACTCGCTGCTGCGGGAGAGCGAGCGGATGAGCGAGGAGCTGCGCTTGGAGGGGTTCATCACCGCGCTGCTGGTGGAGTTCCCGCCGGGGGAGGAGAGCGTGCGCACGCTCGACTGCGGGCACCCCGGCCCGTACCTGCTGGGCCCGTACCCGCCGGGCGGGGCCGCGCCCCGGGTGCGCCGGCTGGACGCGGCGGACCCGGGGCTGCCGCTGGGGATGGGCGGGCTGGGCGTGGCGCGTCCGCTGCCGGAGGGGCGGCCGTTCCCGGCCGGGTGCACGCTGCTGCTGGTGACCGACGGGGTCACCGAGGCCCGGGACGCGGCGGGGGAGTTCTACGACCCGGTGCTCGGCCTGGCGCCGCTGGGGCCGTTCACCGGGCCGGGGGAGGTGCTGGACGCGCTGGTGGCGGACGTCGAGCGGTGGACGGGAGGGCCCCGGGACGACGACATGGCGGTGCTGGCGATCACCCGCCGCGCGGAGCCGGGGGCGGACAGTCGGCGCTGAGGGTCGAGGGCGGCGGCCGGCGGACCGGTTCGCGCCGGGGGCGGCTCGTATCCGCCCTGTGATCCCCTTCTACGGCTCGCTTCGGTCACGCCGGTATCACGATGAGGTGACGGTAGGGCTGCACTCCATGGAATCCGGCCAAGTTGAGCGCCTCCGTCCGGTGGCCGGAAAGGTCCCGTCCGAATAGCGGACGTCGAAATGGACCGGCGGGCCCCGGGGTGATCAAGGTGCCCGTCGGGCCGCGCCGCCTTGGCCGAGGGGCGCCGTCGGCGGCGCGGCCGCGCGGGACGCGTCCATAAGGAGCGCGCAAGGGTCCGGCGGGCGAGTGGCGGGATTCGGCCGACCTGCGGTCCGTCCGGAAACGGACCCGGTGCTTGCCCGGTGTCGAAGGGGTGACCGAGAGTCGCACCAATGAACGAGAAGCCCAGCTCCCGCCAGGCCCGTCTGCTCGGCCACCGCGATTTCCGGCTCCTGCTGACCGGAGCCGCGGCGGCCCAGACGGGCACTCAGGTCACCCTGGTGGCCCTTCCCTTGGTGGCGGTGATGGTGCTCGACGCCACGCCGTTCGAAGTCGGCCTGCTGACCGCCGCCGAGACCGCCGCCTTCCTGCTCATCGGCCTCCCTGCGGGCGCCTGGCTGGACCGGATGCGCAAGCTGCCGGTCCTGATCAGGGCCGACGTGGTGCGCTGCCTGGCCGTGGGGTCGATCCCGCCGGCCGCCGCGCTCGGCGTGCTGACCATGCCGCAGCTCTACCTCGTGGCACTGGTCACCGGGGTGGCGACGGTGTTCTTCGACGTCGCCCACCAGTCCTTCCTGCCCGCCGTCCTGCCGCGCGAGCAACTGGTCGGCGGCAACGGAGCGTTGGAGACGGTCCGCTCCTCGGCGCAGATCGCCGGGCCGGGCCTCGGCGGCGGGCTGGTCCAGCTGCTCGGGGCGCCGCTCGCCATCGTGGCCGACGCCTGCGGCTACCTCGTCTCCGCGCTGCTGCTCGGCCGGATCAAGGTCGAGGAGCAGCGGCCGGAACCCGAGCCGGGGCGCTCGCTGCGCGCCGAGGTCGGGGAGGGTGTGCGGTTCGTGCTCGGCCACCCGCTGCTGCGGGCGATCGCGACCGCCACCGCCACGTCCAACCTGTTCTCCGCCGTGCTGACCGCCGTGCAGACGGTGTTCTGGGTACGGGTGCTCGACCTGTCGCCGGGCGCCATCGGCGTGCTGCTGTCGGTCTCCGCCCTCGGCGGACTGGCCGGCGCACTGTGCGCCGGGCAGCTCGCCCGGTGGATCGGGCAGGCCCGGCTGATCTGGCTCTCCACGCTGGTGACGGCACCGTTCGCGATGCTGTGGCCGCTGTCCGGCGGTGGCGCGGGCGTGGTGCTGTTCGGCCTGGCCTCCGGGGTGGTGCTGTTCGGCGCGGTCGCCTACAACGTCGCCCAGGTCAGCTTCCGGCAGAGCCTCTGCCCGCCGGAGCTGCTCGGCCGGATGAACGCCACCATGCGCTTCCTGGTGTGGGGCACCCTGCCGATCGGCGCCCTGGTCGGCGGCGTGGTCGCCGACGCGGCCGGGCCGCGCGCCGCGCTCTGGGTCTGCGCCGTCGGCTTCCTGCTGGTGCCGCTGCCGCTGCTGCTCTCCCCGCTGCGGCGGATGCGCGAGCTGCCGGACCCGGACCGTACGGCGGGGCCGGGCGCGGGCGAGGGCGCGGACGTCAGCGAGGAGGAGAGCGCCGTGAGCCCGGGGGTGTCCTGACCCGCCTGCCTGTCTGTCTGCCCGTCTGCCTGCCCGCCTGCCCGTAGCAACCGGACCTGAGCAACGCCCCGATCGATCACCTCGACCGATCCCGACCGATCCCCGACCCGAGCCGCGACCGGAAACCGGAGACCGTTCCCGTGCACGCCAGCATCACCGCCGCCTACCTCGCCCGGTACCGCTCCGCCGCCGCCGAATCCCCGGTGGAGCTGCTCCCGCTGACCGGCGCCCAGCGACGGTTCCTGATCACCCGCCGGCTCACGCCGCAGAGCCGCAGCGACATCGTCCCGCTGATGTTCGCCTACCCGCGCGGCACCCTCGACCTGGAGCGGCTGGCCCGCGCCGCCACCGCGGTGGCCGCCCACCACCCGGCGCTGTGCGGAGGCTTCGCCACCGTGCGCGGCACACCCGTGCTGCGCGCCGGCGGCCCCTCCGCCGAGGCCGCCCGGATCCCCGTCGCCCCCGGCGGCACCGCCCGCGCCGCGCTGCGCGAGGCCCTGCTGGACTGGCCCGCCGACGGGCCCGCGCTGCGCCTGCTGGTGGCCGCGGACCCGGACGGGGAGCCGTCCGCGGACCCGTCCGGGGCCGAGGAACTGCTCGTCGTCGCACTGGACCACGCCGCCTGCGACGAGCAGTCGCTCGGGGTGCTCACCGCCGAGCTCAGCGCCGCGTACGAGCAGGACGAGACTCCCGCGGCCGGGCCCACCCCCCAGGCGCTGGCCGACTACCGGCAGGCCGTCGAGCTGCAGTTGGACGCCGAGGACGCCGCCGGCGGCCCCGCCGCCCAGGCCTACTGGGGCCGCCGGCTGGGCGGCCTGACCGGGGCGGGCGGCAGCGCGGCCACGTCCACCGGCATGCTCACCGAGCGGCTGCCCGCCGCCGAGGGCGCCGCCCGCGGCGCCGTCTTCCCGGCCCTGCTGGACGCGGTCGGCTCGGCCCTGCACCGGCTGCACCGGACGGAGGGGCTCTCCCGGCCGGAGACCGGGGGAGGGGCGCTCGCGCTCGGCTACCCGTGGGGCGGGCGGCCGGCGGGCGCTCCCGCCGCACTCGGCTGCTTCCTCAACACCCTGGTGCACCCGGCGACTCCGGGGCCGGTCGCGGACCTGGACGCGCTCGCGGACGCCTGGTGGGACGACCTGGACCAGGCCGGCACCCCCTTCGACGAGGTGGTCCGCGCCGCCCGCACCGCCGGGGCCCCGTGGTCGGGCGCCCTGGACGGCCTGCTCACCCTGGACGACCTGCACCGCCGCCCACCGCTGGTGCTCGGCGGCACCCCCGGCCGGGAGGCCCCGCTGGACGGGCGCCCGCTCGCCGCGCCGATGGCCGTCTCCGCCTCGCACGGCGACGACCTGCTGGTCCGGCTGGCCTGGGACCGCGACCGCTTCCCCGAGGCCGACGCCCACGCGGCCTTCGACGACCTGCTCGCCGTGCTGCGGCACCACCTGCCCGCCCGGCCGAGCCCGGCACCGCAGGCCTGAACCCGCCTGCCCCGCAGGCCCGACACCGCACGTCCGACACCGTACTTCCGAGACCGTACTTCCGACGCCGCCCGCCCGAGACCGTACGCCCGGAACCACCCGCCCGGGACCGTACGTCCGAGACCGAGACCGTACGCCCGAGACCGCGGGCGCCGAACTCCCACCCAGGATCCCGAACGGCGGATCCGCCATGCCCGTCCGCGCGCGTCCGACACGTCCCCGGACGGGACCCCCGGGCCCCGGGCCGCACCTCACCCCGGTGCGGCCCGGCCACCGGCCGGTACGGGAACACCCCACGCCCGCTTCCGGCCACCGCAGTGCCGACACAGCCCACCACACAAGGGAATCGACGATGTTCGCACTCTCTCCGTCACAGGAGATCGTCTGGCTGCACGAGCAGATGCTGCCGGGCAGCCGCGCCTACAACTTCACCGCCGTCCTCGACCTGTGGGGCGCTCTCGACCGGGACGCGCTGCACACCGGTCTGGCCGCCGTGCTGGCCCACCACCCGGGTCTGCGACTGGAGTTGGTGCCCAGCCCGGAGGGCCTGCCCGGCCAGCGGGTCGCCGAGGACTGCGAACCGGAGCTGCGCCACAGCGACTTCGCCGCCGAGCAGGACCCGGAGGCCGCCTTCCAGCGGCTGCTCGCCGCCGAGGCCGAGGAGCCGCTGGACACCGGCCGGGCGCCGGTGCTGCGCTGGCACCTGGTCCGGCTCGGCGAGGACCACCACCGGCTGATCCACGTCGAGCACCACCTCGTCCACGACGGCCACTCCTTCGCGATCCTGCTGCGCGACCTGTTCACCGTCTACCGCGCCACCGTCCTCGGCGAGCCGTACCACCTGCCCGTCGCCCCCTCGTACGAGGACCACGCCCGCGCCGCCGCCGACCTCCCCCGGGACCGCGGCCTCGACTTCTGGACCAGGGAGCTGGCCGACGCGCCGCGCGAGGTCACCCTGCCCGGGCTGGCCCGGCCGCGCGCCGAACGGCGCCACCACGGCGGCCAGTTGCGCCAGTCGATCGGCGCCGACCTGGCCGGGCGGCTGCGCGAGCGCAGCAAGGCGGACGGCCACACCCCGTTCAGCACCCTGCTCGCCCTGCTCGCCGAACTGCTGCGCCGGCACAGCGGCCACCGCGAGCTGGTGATCGGCACCGCCGTCGGCAACCGCCCGGAGGGCTTCGAGGGCACCGTCGGCATGTTCGTCAACACCGTCCCGCTGCGCCTGCGGCTCGACCCGACGGTCCCCGGCACCGAGGCCGTCGACGAGGTGACCGACGTCCTGCTGCGCGCGCTGCCGTACCAGGACCTGCCGGTCCAGGAGCTGACCCGCCGGCTCGGACTGCACACCAGCGGCGCCGACAACCCGCTGTTCAACGTGATGTTCAGCGCGCACGACGCGGCGCTGCCCGACGTCCAGGCACCCGGTCTCGAGGTCTCGCTGTACGAGGGCTTCAACACCGGCACCACCCGCTTCGACCTCGACCTGGTGCTGCTGCCCGACGACCGCCGGGTGGTCGGCGAGAAGCACGGCGCAGCCGGGATGACCCTGGTCTGGGACTACGACGCCGACCTGTTCCGCGAGTCCGACGCGGTGCTGCTGTCCGAGCGGCTGCTGGAGCTGCTGCGCTGCTACCTGGACCGCCCGCAGACGCCGATCGCCGACCTGGCCCCCGCACCCGAGGCCGCGCAGGCCACCCCGGTCGCCCCGGTCACCCCCGCCGTGCTCGACCCGGCCGCCGCCCACGACCCGGCCTCGCTCGCCCTGCTGGCCGGCACCGAGCGGATCAGCTACGGCGAACTCGACCGCCGGGTCACCGAGTTGGTCGAGCGAATGAGCGCCGCCGGCGTCACCCCCGGCCAGCCGGTCGCCGCCGTGCTGCCGCGCGGCGCGGACAGCGTGGTCGCGCTGCTCGCCTGCCTGCGCCACGGCGCCGTGTACGCGCCGCTGTCCACCGAGGACCCGGCCGCCCGGCTCGGGCTGCTGCTGGAGCGGCTGAGCCCGGCGCTCGTCCTCACCACCCGGCAGAGCGCGTCGGCACTGCCGGAGGAGGGCGTCACCCCGGCGCTGCTGGACGGCCCCGAATTCCCGAAGGCCGAGCCCGCCGCCGTGCTGGACGGCGCCGCGTACGTGATCCACACCTCCGGCTCCACCGGCGTCCCCAAGCCCGTCCTGGTCGGCCGCGAGGCCCTCACCGGGTACGTCGCCGCGATCGTCGACCGCTACCGCCTCACCTCCGCCGACCGGGCGCTGCTGTTCGCCCGGCCGTCCTTCGACGTGGCCCTGGAGGAGGTGCTGCCCGCCCTCGCGGCCGGCGCCGCCCTCGTCGTGCCGCAGCGCGAGGTGCCCACCGGGCCCGAGCTGGTCGCCGTGCTGGCCGCCCGCGGCGTGACCGTCGCCAACCTGCCGACCAGCTACCTGCTCGCCGTCCGCGAGGACCTGCGCGCGGCGCTGGACGACGGCCGCTGGGCGCCCCGGCTGCTGGTGCTCGGCGGCGAGCGGCTGCCCGCCCGGGCGCTGACCGGCCTCACCGGGGCCACCACCGTGCTGAACGCCTACGGCGTCACCGAGGCCACCGTCACCTCCACCGTGTACGAGATCACCGCCGCCGACGTCGCCGAGGACGGCGAGATCCCGCTCGGCGCCGAACTCGACGGCGTGAGCGTCCACGTCCTGGACGACACCCTGCGCCCGCTCGCCCCCGGCTCTGTCGGCGAACTCGTCGTCAGTGGCGGCCTGTTGGCCGAGGGCTACCTCGGCCTGCCGGAGCCCACCGCGGCCCGCTTCACGACCGTGCCCGCGCTCGGCGGCGCCCGGGTGTACCGCACCGGCGACCGCGGCTACCGCGACCTGGACGGGCGGCTGTGCTTCCTCGGCCGCGCCGACAACCAGGTCAAGCTGCGCGGCCACCGGATCGAGCTGGAGGAGATCGAGGCCGCCGCCTCCGCCGAACTCGGCGGCCGCTCCTGCGCGGTGCTGCTGCACACCGACCCGCGGACCGGCCCCCGCCTGGTCGGCTTCCTGGAGGGCGCCGACCGCCCCGACCAGGCCGCCCTGCACGAGGCGCTCGCCCGCCGGCTGCCCGGCGGACTCGTCCCGGCGAGCTGGACGGCCGTCGCCGCGATGCCGACCCTGCCCGGCGGCAAGCCCGACCGCGCCGCCCTCGCCCGCCTGGTGGAGCAGACCCCGGAGCCGCAGGAGGACGCGTCGGGCGAGTTCGCCGACCCCGGCCAGCGGCTGATCGCCGCCGCCTGGCGCGAGGTGCTCGGCCACGACCGCTTCACCGCGGACTCGCACTTCTTCGAGGTCGGCGGCCACTCGCTGCTCGCCGCCCAGCTCGCCGCGTACCTGGAGCCCCACCTCGGCAGCCGCCCGCCGCTGCGCACCCTGTTCCGCCACGCCGTGCTGGCCGACCAGGCCCGCGCCCTCGCCGCGGGCGCCAAGTGAACGCGCCTTCCAAGGCATCGAACTGACGGCTCGTCACTTTCTGTGGAGATGATGATGGAACACCTTGGCACGGAACTCCGGAGCACGGACAGCCCGAGTGCGGGCAACCCGGGTACGGACAGCCCGAGTACGGACGGCCTGAGCATCGGCTACGGCCGCCCGCACCAGGACGGCGCGGTGCTCGACCTGTTCACCGCCTGGGCGCACCGCACCCCCGACGCCCCCGCCCTGATCGACGGCGAGCAGGTCTACAGCTACGCCGAACTCGACCGCCTCGCCGACACCGTGGCCGAGGCGCTGCGCGGCAGGGTCGGCCCCGGCGACCTGCTCGGCGTCTGCCTCGCCCACTCGGTCTCGCTGGTCGCCGTCACCCTGGCCGCCGCCAAGCTCGGCGCCGTCCACCTGCCGCTCGGCCCGCGCCCCGGCGAGCGCCGGCTGCGCGCCGTCGCCGAGCAGCTGCGCCCGGCCTGCCTGGTCGGCGAGCCGGACCTGCTGCCGCCCGGCGGCGAGCGGCTGCCGCTGGACCTGCCCACCGCCGGCGTGGTGGCCGCCCTGACCTCCGGCGGGCAGGTGCGCGTCCCGGTCGGCACCCACTACGCGGTGCTCACCTCCGGTTCCACCGGCACCCCGAAGGCCGTCGCCGTCACCGAGCCCGCGCTCGGCGCGCTGCTGCAGTGGTACCGCGGGGCGACCGGCCTCGGCCCCGGGGAGCGGCACAGCCTGCTGATCGGCGTCGCCTTCGACCCGCACGTGCAGGAGCTGTGGGCCGGCCTCACCTCCGGCGCGGCCCTGGTCGTCGCCCCCGAGGCGGTCCGCTGGGACACCGGCGCGCTCACCGACTGGTGGCGCGAGGCCGGCATCACCGTGTCCATCCTGCCCACCCCGCTGGCCGAGCCCGTCCTCGGCCGGCCCTGGCCCGCCGGGCTGGCGCTGCGCCACCTGGTGATCGGCGGCGACCGGCTGCGCCGCGCCCCCGGGCCCGACGTCACCGCGACCGTCCACAACGCCTACGGCCCCGCCGAGGCCACCGTCACCACCACCATGCACACCATGGCCCCCGGCGGGGACCACGGCGCCGGCGCCCCGCCGATCGGCCTGCCGATCGACGGCGTCGTCGTCCTGGTCACCGACGAGGACGGCCGTCCGGTACCGCGCGGCACGGCCGGCGAGCTGCGGATCGGCGGCCGCGGCCTGGCCGCCGGGTACCTCGACCCCGAGCTGACCGCCCGCCGCTTCGTCGACGCGCCCGCCGGCGTGGTCGGCACCGACCGGGTCTACCGCACCGGCGACCGGGTGGTGATGCGGCCGGACGGCGTACTGGAGTTCCACGGCCGCCTCGACGACCAGGTCAAGGTCAGCGGCGTGCGGATCGAACCCGCCGAGGTCGAGGCCGCCTTCGAGCGCGACCCGCAGGTGCGCCGGGCGGTGGTCGCCGCCGAACAGGCGCCGACCGGCGGGGTCCGACTGCTGGCCTTCGTCCACGCCGAGGACGGCGCCGACCCGGCGGCGCTGCTCGACTCCGTCCGGCCCTGGCTGCCCGAGCAGGCCGTGCCCTCCGCCGTCCACCTGGTGGAGCGCTTCCCGCTGGACGCCAACGGCAAGGTGGACCGCCAGGCCCTGCTGGCCGACGTGGCGGTGCCGGACGCGGTCGTGGCGGACGCGGTGGAGGAAGGGCGCGGCCCGGTCGAGCGGACCGTGCTGAAGCTCTGCCGCGAGCTGATCGGCCGCGCCGACCTCGGCCCCGAGGACAACTTCCTGGCCGCGGGCGGCAATTCGCTCGCCGCCGCGAGACTGCTGGAGGCCCTGGAGAACGAGTACGGCGTCCGGCTGCGCGCCCCCCTGGTGCTGCGCCAGCCCGACCTGCGGGCCGTCGCCCGGCTGGTCGAGGAACGGGTGGCCGATCTGGCCGCGACCGCCTGACCCCGCCCGAACCTCCTCAGCGGGGCGCCCCGGCCCACCCGGCCGGGGCGCCCGGAAGGGAACCACCGTGACCACCATGTCCTCGCCCGCCGCGGCCCGGTCTGCTGCGACCGACCAGCTGGCCCTGACCGACCTGCCCGCCCTGGTCGCCCGGCAGGCCGAGAGCCGGCCCGACGCGCTCGCCGTGACCGACGGCTCCACCGTCCTCACCTACCGCGAACTCGTCGACGCCGCAGGCCGGTTGGCCGCCGTCCTGGCCGCCCGGGGGATCGGCCCCGGCAGCGCCGTCGGCCTGCTGTGCGCCCGCTCGACCCGGTACGTCGTCGCCCAGCTCGCCGTCTGGCGGGCCGGCGCCCTGGCCGTCCCGATCGACCCGGCCTACCCGCGCCCGCGGATCGCCGAACTCACCGCCGACGCGGACCTCCGGCTCGTTCTCGGTGACAAGGGGCTGCTCGCCGAGGCCGGGCTCCCCGAGGAGCTCACCCTGGTGCTGACCGAGCGCGGCACCGAGGCCACCGACGGCACGGCGCCCGACGCCGCCGACCCGGCCGCGCCCGCCCTGCTCTACTACACCTCCGGCTCCACCGGCCGCCCCAAGGGCGTCCTCGTCCCGCACCGCGCCGTCGCCGACCTGGTCACCGCCGAGGACGCCGTCGTCCTCGGCCCGCGCGACCGGGTGCTCTTCCATTCCACCGTCTCCTTCGACGGCGCCACCTTCGAACTGTGGGCCCCGCTCGCCCGCGGCGCCGCCGTGGCCGTCTCCCCGAGCGAGCGGCCCAGCGCCGAGGACCTGGTCCGCGACGTCGAGAGCTTCGGCGTCACCACCGTCTTCCTCACCACCGCGCTCTTCCACCACCTGGCCGCCCGGCGCTCCCGGATCTTCGGCGTGCTGCGCACCCTGGTCGTCGGCGGCGAGGCGATCTCCGCCGAGCACGCGGGCGCCGTGCTGCGGGCCTTCCCCTGGCTCGAACTGGTCAACGGGTACGGGCCGACCGAGGCCACCACCTTCACCACCGTCCACCGGGTCACCCCGGCCGACTGCGCCGGCTCCGTCCCGATCGGCCGGACCTTCGGCGGCGCCCGCGCCTACGTCCTGGACGAGGGCCTCGCGCCGGTGGCGCCGGGCGCCGTCGGCGAACTGTGGATCGCCGGCGACCGGCTGGCCCTCGGCTACCTCGACCGGCCGGAGCTGACCGCCGAGCGCTTCCGCGAACTGCCGGGCATCGGACGCGCCTACCGCAGCGGCGACCGGGTCGCCCAACTGCCGGACGGCTCCCTGGAGTACCACGGGCGCACCGACGACCAGGTCAAGGTACGGGGCTACCGGATCGAACCCGGCGAGGTCGAGCACGCGCTGCTCCAGCTGTCCGAGGTCGCCGAGGCGGCGGTCGTGGTCCGCCGGGCCGGGCAGCCCGACGCCGCGCTCACCGCCTGCCTGGTGCTCGCCGAGGGCACCCGCCCGGCCGTCGAGGCGCTGCGCGCCCGGCTGGCCGAGCAGCTGCCCGCCCACCTGGTGCCCACCGCCTGGACCGTGCTCGCCGCGCTGCCGCTGACCGGCAGCGGGAAGGTGGACCGGCGGGCACTGGCCGCCGACGAGCGGGCCGGGGCGCACCCGGCCGGGGACGAGACGGCCGTCGACGGGGCGGCCGACGCGCACCCGCCCGTGAACGAGACGGCCGACGCGCACCCGGCCGGCGGCGGGCCGACCGGGGCACACCCGGCCACCGGCGCCGGCCTCGGCCCGATCCAGCAGGTCGTCGCCGAGGCGTGGAGCCGGGCCCTGGAACGCCCGATCACCGACCCGGCCGCCGACTTCCTCGCCGAGGGCGGCCACTCGCTGCTCGCCATGTGGGTGGTGGACGACCTGCGCGAGGACCTCGGGGTCGAGCTGTCGCTCGCCGACTTCCTCGCCCACCCGACCGTCGCCGCCCAGGCCGACCTGCTGGAACGCGCCCTGCGGGCCGCCGACGACACCCCCGGAGCCGACCGATGAGCACCGTCGACCAGACCGACCTGCTGCGCCGCGCCCGCGGCCGCCGCACCGCCACCGCCCCCTCCCGACCCGTCGCGCCCGGCGGCCCGGCCGCACCCGCCGAGCCGGCCCCGCTCTCGCACGCCCAGCAGCGGATGTGGCTGATGGACCACCTCGGCCAGGGCGGCGCCCTCTACAACGTGCCGATCGCCACCCGGCTGCGCGGCCCGCTCGACCAGGCCGCCCTCGCCGCCGCGATCACCGGCCTGACCGAGCGGCACGCCGTCCTGCGCACCCGCTACCCGCGCCGGGGCGACCAGCCCTACCAGCAGACCGACCCGGTCGCCCCGGTGCCGCTGCCGGTGCTGGACGCCACCGGCCCCGAGCAGCTCCTCGCCGAGGCCGCCCGCCCGTTCGACCTCGCCGCCGGCCCGGTGCTGCGCGCCCTGCTGCTGCGGCACGGTCCCGAGGACCACACACTGCTGCTGACGATCCATCACATCGCGGTGGACGGCGGCTCGCTGCCGTTCATCGCCTCGGACATCGCCGCGCTGTACCGCGCCGAATGCGAGGGGGTTCCGGCCCAACTCCCGTCGATGGCCCCCTCGTACGCCGACTACGCCCGCCAGGAGCGAGCCCGGGAGGCCGAGTTGACGGCCGCCGCCGACACCCTCGCGGCCGGTCTGTCCGGAGCCCGGCCGCTGTCGCTGCTGCGGCCCGTCCCACCCGGCGCCCGCGAGCGCCGCGCCGCCCTGCACGCCGCCCCGGTGGACCCCTCCGTGGTGGAAGGGCTGCGCGTCCTCGGCGCGCGGCACGGCGCCACGCTGTACACCGTCGTCCTGGCCGCCGCGTTCGCCGTGCTGCGCACCGCCTCCGGGCAGGACGACCTCGTCCTCGGCTGCGCCAGCGGCCACCGCGCGCGGCCCGAGTTCCGCCGGACCGTCGGCCTCGCCGTCAACACCCTCGCCGTGCGGACGAATCCGTCCGGAGACCCGTCGTTCGCCGAACTGCTCGGTCTCGTCCGCACCGCCCTGCTCGACGCCCAGCAGCACCACGAGGTGCCGTTCGACCTCGTGGTCGAGCGGCTCGGCGCGGCCTCGCGCGGGGCGGACGGCACCCCGCTGCTCTCGGTCAGCTGCGACCTGCTCCGGATCGCCGACCCGCTGGTGCTGCCCGGCCTCGACACCGAGAACGTCGAACTCGATCTGGGACTGGCCAAGTTCGGCCTCACCCTGCTGCTGGAGGACGGCCCGCGGCCGCGCGTCCTGGTCCAGCACGACCGGGACGCGCTGGACGCGACCACCGCCGCCCGGCTCGCCGACGCCTTCGCCGCGCTGCTCACCGCCGTGGCCGGCAACCCGGACCTGGCGCTGTCCGCACTGCCCGGCGAGCGGCTGGCCGCCGCCGAACACCCCGTGGCGGCCGCCCTCACGGCCGATCCCGCGGTGGTCGAGGCGGCCGTCGTCGAGCACCCCGACGGCCCGCCGCTCGCCTACGCGGTGGTGCGCGGGCCCGTCGCGCCGACCGGCAGTGCCCTGCGGGCCGCCCTGCGCGGGCACCTGCCGGCCGCCGAACTGCCGCGTGCGGTCACCCTGCTGGACCGGCTGCCCCGCCTCCCGGACGGCACCCCGGACCGCGACCGGCTGCCCGGCGCGGGCCCGCAGCCCGGCACCGCCGCACTTTCCGGCACCGCTCCGCTGTCCGGTGCCGCTCCGCTGGAGGGCGGCCCGCTGGACGTCGTCCGGCAGGCGTTCGGCGAACTGCTCAGCGCGACCCCGCCCGCCGACGGCGACTTCTTCGCCCTCGGCGGCCACTCCCTCATCGCCGTCCAGCTCGCCGAACGCCTGCGCACCCGCACCGGGCTGCCGCTCACCGGCCTCGACATCCTGGAGCAGCGCACCCCGCGTGCCCTCGCCGCCCTGCTCGCCACCCGCGCGGACGAGCGCAGCGCCGCCCTCGCCCAGGCCGGCGCCCGCCCGCGGAGCACCGGTGCCCGCACCGGCACCGTCCTGCTCACCGGTGCCACCGGAGGGGTCGGCGCGGCCGTGCTCCAGGAGCTGATGGCCCAGGGCCGGCCGGTCCGGGTGCTTGTCCGGCCCGAGTCCGCGCACCTGCCCGCGCTGAACGGCGCCGAGGTGGCGGAGGGCGACCTCGGCGACCTCGACAGCCTGCGCCGGGCCGTCGAAGGCGTCGACGCTGTCATCCACTCCGCCTGCACCTTCACCGACCACGCCACCGACCTCGCCGCGATGCGCGCGCTGGTCGACGGCTGGCGGGGCGGCCCGTTCGTCTTCGTCAGCAGCATCGACGCGTACGGCCGCCCGCCGGGCACCGAGGTCCCCGAGGGCGGCCCCAGCAGCGCGCCGGTCACCCCGTACGGGCAGGCCAAGCTGGACAGCGAGCGGATCCTCTTCGAGGCCGCCGCCACCGGCCGCGGCCAGGCCGTCGCCGTCCGCGCCCCGATCGTCTGGGGCCCGCACCACCGCCTGCGCGACCAGCTCCGCTGGGGCTCCACCGGCGCCCTCTACCAGGCCGCCCTGGCCGGACGCCCGATCGGCCTGCCCGCCGACGACGAGTGGTACGGCGCGTCCTGGGTGCACGCCGCCGCCCTGGCCCGCGCCCTCACCGCCTGCCTCACCCCCGACCACCCCGCCGCCGGCCGGGTCGTCAACGCGGTGAGCGGACACGTCTCCTGGCCCGAGTTCACCGCGGAACTGGTCCGCCTGCTCGGCTCCGACAGCCCCATCGCCACCGCCCCCGACGCCGACGAGGACCTCCGCCGCCCCTGGCACTACCGCGCGGACACCCTGGCCGCTCCCCTCGCCCCCGAACCCGGCGAGGACTGGCGCAGCGTCCTGGCGGCCATGGTCCGCTGAGCCCCCGCCGCGGGCGGAGGAGTCCGGTTCGCCGGACACCTCCGCCCGCGGCGCTGCTACTCCAGCAGCCATTCGACCCCTTCCTCCGGCACCCACGGGAAGGGCACCTCGGGCCACTGCGCCGCCGCCCACGCGTCGAGGTCGACCGCCATGACGGCGTCGATGAACTCGGTCGGCGGCCGGTAGTCGTGCGCGGTGATGTAGTGGGTGATCAGGAACGGTGCCGCATAGGCGATCGGCGGCGCGCCCGGGATCCGGATCTCGCCGTTGCCCTCCGGGTACTCGTCGCCCGGCGGGCACAGGTCGCAGTCGTGCAGCCCGAGGCAGACGTTCATCCACTGCACCTGTTGGACGGCCCTCAGCTTCGCCGTGAACTCGGCGGGCACCTTCCCGGTCGGATAGGGCTGGCCGGCCTCCAGCCAGCCGACGTTCAACCGGGTGTAGGCGGGGCGGTACCAGAGGGCGCGGAACCCGGGCTCCGGCTCGTCGAAATAGTCCTTGGCGTTGTAGGTGTACTCGGTCAGATCTTCGTAGAACACCGAGGCATCATGCCCGACCGGTCTCCACCGCCCCCTACCGGACCTGTCGTAGCCGGGCCGTGGCGACATCGCGGGTGCGCCGTGCGCGGTCGCGTTCGGGGAGCAGGCTCAGGACCTCGTGCGGCTGCTGCCGGGTGCCTCCTCGGCGATCTACTTGACCTCAAGTCGGCTTGAATTCCTAGCCTTCCCTCCGACCAGTCGTCAGATGACAGGAGAAGGCCCATGATTCTTGTGACCGGAGCCACCGGGAACATCGGACGCGCCCTGCTGGAGGACCTGCGGGCGCACGGGGCGGGTCCCCTCCGAGCCCTCACCCGTGACGCCGCCCGGGCCCGGTTCCCCGAGGGGGTGGAGGTGCGCGAAGGCGACTTCGCCGACCCGGCCGCCCTGGCGTCCGCCCTCGACGGGGTGCGCTCGCTGTTCCTGGTGTCGCGGATCGGCTCCGACGCCGAGATCCTCGCCGCCGCCCGCCGGTCGGGTGTCGAGCACGTGGTGCTGGTGTCGTCCATCACCGTCCAGACGCATCCGCACCTGGGCCCCGCCCGCGAGAACGCCGCCGTCGAGCGGCTGCTCATGGACAGCGGCATGGCGTGGACGGTGCTCCGGCCGACGCAGTTCGCCTCGAACGCCCTGTGGTGGGCGCCGGCGATCCGCGAGCGCCGGACGGTCCGCGTGCCGTACGCGGACACCGGGCTGCCCACCGTCCACCCCGCGGACATCGCGGCGGTGGCGCGCGTGGCGCTCACCGAACCCGGCCACCGGGGACGGACCTACGCGCTGACCGGCCCGCGGCGGGTGACGGCCCGGCAGCAGCTGGAGGCCGTCGCGGCGGCCCTGGGGCGGGAGGTGCCCGTCGCGGAGACCGGCCGCGCGGAGGCCCACCGGGAACTGTCCGCGCTCCTGGGGGCCGAGGCCGCGGACGCGGTGCTGGACGTGACGGGCGGCGACGTCAACGACGAGCTGCTCGAGGTGCGCGACACCGTCGAAACGGTCACCGGATCCCCCGCCAGGCCCTTCCACCGCTGGGTCTCCGAGAACATCGCCGCCTTCCGCTGAGCCGCCCCCCGGCAGCGCCCCGCCCGGCACCGGGTGCTCAACCGATGGCCACCACCCGGGCCCACTCCGGCGGAGTGTCCGGCCGGATGCTCAAGGGCTGCTGGAGGAGGGGTCGAGACGGGTGGTTCGTGGGGGCTTGGGTGTGTTCTGGTGGAGGGCGGAGGGGGCGCGGCGGGGGTGTAGACGCTCGCGCATGGAACTGAGTGCGGAGGCTATGGTTCGCCGGCCCGGAGTGGCCTTGACTGGTGAGCACAAGGACGGACGCGCAGGGTTCACGAACACCGGCGGGTCCGCCGATCCGAACAGGCTCCTACTCCGAGTGAGGGTGATTGTGATGGCTGGTGTGGTGGATCTCGCGGTCGAGTCCGGTGTCGTGCTGGTGGTCGGTGGGACGGGGAAGACGGGTCGCCGGGTGGCGGACCGGCTGACGGCCCTGGGGTACGGGGTGCGGGTGGGGTCGCGTTCGGGTGCGGTGCCGTTCGACTGGCACGACGAGGGGACGTGGGAGGGGGCGTTGGAGGGTGTGAGTGCGGCGTATCTGACGTACTACCCGGATCTGGCGTTCCCGGGTGCGGTGGAGGCGGTGGGGGCGTTCTCGCGGTTGGCGGCGGAGCGCGGGGTGGGGCGGCTGGTGCTGCTGTCGGGGCGCGGTGAGGAGGCCGCGGAGGCGGGGGAGAAGGCGGTGATGGAGTCGGGGGCCGCGTGGACGGTGGTGCGGTGCGCGTGGTTCAACCAGAACTTCAGTGAGTCGTTCTTCCTGGAGCCGGTGCTGGCGGGGGAGTTGGCGTTGCCGGTGGGTGGTGCGGTGGAGCCGTTCGTGGACGCGGAGGACATCGCGGACGTGGCGGTGGCGGCGTTGACGGAGGCGGGGCACGCGGGGGAGGTGTACGAGCTGACGGGGCCGCGGCTGCTGTCGTTCTCGGACGTGGCGGTGGAGCTGTCGGCGGCGACGGGGCGTGAGGTGCGGTTCGAGGCGGTGTCGGAGGAGTCGTACCGGGGGGTGCTGGAGGCGGCGGGGCTGCCGGCGGACTTCGCGGAGCTGTTCTCGGTGATCCTGGACGGCCGCAACGCGTCGCTGGGCGACGGGGTGCGGCGGGCGTTGGGCCGCGAGCCGCGGGACTTCGCCGACTACGCCCGCGAGGCCGCCGCCTCGGGCGTGTGGAACGCGTGACCAGCCAGAAGGGCAACACCTGCCGTCCGTACGGCAGTCCACTTGATCGTCGGTGCCGGGCGGCGCCGACCGCCTGACCGAACACCCGGCCCCGGCCGGGAGCGGTGAGGAGGTCGGCGGCCCGGACACCGGGAGGGTCCCCGCGTCGGGCGGGGACCGGGGAGACCGAAGGAAAACCGATGCGCTCGAATCAGACCGCGACCCCTGCTTCCTACACCGCCGCACAGTCCTTCACCGGCCTCGCGCCGGGCGGTACGGCCCCGGCCGTGCCCGCCACCCGGAGCAAGGCCGCCGGGCCGCTCCTGGTGGGCGCCACCGTCGCGATGGGCCTGATGGCGGGCCTGTTCTTCGCCTTCGACGTCTCGGTGATGCCGGGCCTCGCGGCGGGCGACGACCACACCTACGTGGCGGCGATGCAGCAGATCAACAAGGCGATCGACGGGAACGGGCTGTTCGGCCTGGTCTTCGTCGGCGCGTTCCTCGCCACCGGCATCGCCGCCTGGCTCCAGCACAAGGCCGGCCGGCGCCAGGCCGCGCTCTGGGCGGCGGCCGCGACGGCGCTGTACGTGGTGGCGCTGATCGTCACCATGGGCGTCAACATCCCGCTCAACAACGAGCTGGCGGCGGCCGGCGACCCGGCGCAGATCCACGACCTGGCCGCCGTACGGGCCAAGTTCGCGGATACCTGGGTCCCGGTCAACATGCTCCGCACCGCGCTCTGCGCCGGCGGACTGTTCGCGCTGACCCGCTCCCTGGTGCTGCACGGCCGCGCGGGGCGCTGAACGCCGAACCCCCGCACCGCGCCCCCGGCGGAACCCCGCCGGGGGCCTCGGCATGTCCGATACCCGCGGTGCCCGGCGGTGCTCGCCACCCGGCGCACCCACTGGCCGGTTCCGTTCGCTCGCGATCGACGGAGGGTCGCGGCGGACGGCCCCTCAGGAGCAGACTGGCGGCCGGTGCACGGGAGTTCCGACCGCAGGGGGCAGACATGACCGTACGACCCGGCAGGCGAACGGCAGTCGGCAGGATCCGGACCGCGATCGGCGCGCTCGTCGTCGCCCTGGCGGCGGGAGCGGCGGTCGCCCTGCCCGCCACCGGGGCGGAGGCGGCCGGCGCCAACGGCGGCAAGGTGGTCTACCTGACCTTCGACGACGGCCCCAGCCCCGCCTACACGCCCAAGGTCCTGGCGACGCTCGCCCGGTACGGGGTGCGCGCGACCTTCTTCGAGATCGGGCAGAACGTCGCCGCCCACCCCTCGGTGACCGCGCAGGTCGCCAAGCAGGGCCACAGCGTGCAGAACCACTCCTGGTCGCACCCGGACCTGCGCAAGCTCTCCGCCGCCGCGCTCGACGCGCAGGTGGCCGACACCGACCGGGCGATCCGCGCGCGGACCGGCCGCACCCCGAGCTGCCTGCGCCCGCCGTACGGCGCGGTGAACAGCACGGTGCGCTCGAAGGCCGCGGCGCTCGGCAAGCAGGTCGTGCTCTGGTCGGTGGACCCGGCGGACTGGTCCCGCCCCGGCACGGCCGCGATCCGGTCACGGGTGCTGGACAACGTCCGTCCCGGATCGGTGGTCCTGATGCACGACGGCGGCGGCGACCGCAGTCAGACGGTGGCCGCGCTGCCGACGATCATCTCCACGCTCAAGGCGCGCGGGTACGGCTTCGCCACCCTCTGCGGCTGAGTCGGGCCGGCGGCAGAGGGTGGCGGGGGACGGGCGGCGCGCTGGGGCCGCCCGTCGAACGGGCTCGGCCCGGCTGCTGAGCGGGTCCGGGCCGGCCGTCGAAGGGGCTCGGCCCGGTCGGCTCCGCCCGTCGAGCGGGTCGGGGCCGGTCAGCTCTGCCCGTTGAGGATCAGTGCCCACGCGAGGCAGGCCAGCGCGCCGGTCGACAGCAGGGTGCGCAGCACGTTGAAGCGCACCCAGCGCGCCTCGAAGCGGCTGCGCACCGCGGCCGGGTCGGCGATCCGCTGGGGCGACCCGGCGGCCTCGAGCTCGTCGTTCAGCGGGATGTTGACCGAGCGGGTCACCCCGATCATCGCGATGTACAGCACGAGGGCGGCGATGGTCGCGGGCAGGACGTCGTGCCCGTCCGAGGGCAGGTGCAGGGCGACCGCGGCCGCGGTGGCGAGCAGGGCGCCGACGAAGCCGAGGACGAACCAGCCGTTCAGGATCGCCTTGTTGATGCGCTGCATGACCTCGATGAAGGTCCGGTCCTCGGCCCGCGCGAGCGCGGGCATGACCGAGCAGGAGAATCCGTAGAACAGTCCCGCGGTCAGTCCACAGGTGACAGTGGCCGCCACCAGGACGAGTGTGCGTGCCGTTTCCATCGTCGTGAGCCCCTCACTTCTCGCTGTCGGTACCGCTGTACTGCCGTACCGCCGTATCGCGTTCGCCGTGTCTCGGTCCATACCCCGTGGGCAGATCATCCGGCATCGGGGCGGTGCGGGCCACCTCGATCACTCAAGAGTCTCTCAAATGACGAAGCGTCAAATGATGTGCCGACGTCTACACTTGGCGGCATGGACACTCTGACGGGACTCCTCGACGGCCCCAAGGCCCGTGGCGCGTTCCTGCTGCGCTCCATCCTCACCCCGCCGTGGTCGCTGCGGATCGAGGACCGGGCCCCGCTCTCGGTCGTGACGATGGTCCGCGGCGACGCGTGGATCCTGCCCGAGCGCGGCACCCCGCTGCTGCTGCACCCCGGGGACGTGGCGATCGTGCGCGGCCCGGAGCCGTACACCGTGGCGGACGATCCGGACACCCCGGTGGACGTGATCGTCGGCCCGGGACAGGTCTGCACCAAGGGCGGGGTGGACGTCTCCGAGGTGATGTCGCTCGGCGTCCGGACCTGGGGCCAGGGGCGGGAGGGCGACCGGGCCTCCTCGGTGGTGCTGTCCGGCACCTACCAGGCCGAGCACGAGATCGGCCAGCGGCTGCTGGGCTGCCTGCCCGCACTGCTGGTCCGCCCGGCCGGCACCGGCGCCGACGACACCCTGGTGCACCTGCTGGCCGCCGAGATAGGGCGCAACGAGCCCGGCCAGGAGCTCGTCCTGGACCGCATCCTGGACCTGCTGGTGGTCTCCGTGCTGCGCTCCTGGCTGGCCGCCCCCGACTCCGGTGCCCCCGCCTGGTACCGCGCCCAGCACGACCAGGTGGTCGGCCCGGTGCTGCGGCTGATGCACGACGACCCGGCCACCGCGTGGACGGTCGCCGAACTGGCCCAGCGGGTCGGGGTCTCCCGGGCCGGCCTGGCCCGCCGCTTCACCGCCCTGGTCGGCGAGCCCCCGATGGCGTACCTGGCGGGCTGGCGCCTGGCGGTCGCCGCCGACCTGCTGCGCGAGCCCGAGTGCACCGTCGCCTTCGCCGCCCGCAAGGTCGGCTACAGCAACGCCTTCGCGCTCTCGGCGGCCTTCAAGCGGGTGCGCGGCGTCAGTCCGCAGGAGCACCGCCGGCTGGCCGCCACGGGCAGCCAGCCGCAGGCGGCGGGCTTCTCGGGGCCGGCGGAGACGGTGATCCTGGCGGGCTGAGCAGGTCGTTTCCATTTGCCTAAACCATTTAGGCAATCCCATACTGTCCGTAGGCCACCGACGCGACCGTACGGGAGAACGCACATGGCACGGGCAGGGCTGACCGTCGAACGCCTGGTCGTCGCGGGCGCCGAACTCGCCGACGAGGTCGGCTTCGACCAGGTGACCGTCGCCGCGGTCGCCCGCCGCTTCGGCGTCCGGACGGCCAGCCTGTACTCCCACGTCAAGAGCTCCCAGGACCTCAAGACCCGGATCGCCCTGTACGCCCTGGAGGAACTCGCCGACCTCGTCGCCGACGCCCTCGCCGGCCGGGCGGGCCGCGACGCGCTCGCCGCCTTCGCGGACGCCTACCGCGACTACGCGGCCCGCCACCCCGGCCGCTACGACGCCACCCGCCTGCGCCTGGACGCCGAGACGGCCGCCGCCAGCGCGGGCGTCCGGCACGCCCAGATGTCCAGGGCGCTCCTGCGCGGCTACGACCTGGGCGAGCCGGAGCAGACCCACGCGGTGCGGATGCTCGGCAGCGTCTTCCACGGCTACATCAGCCTGGAGGCGGCCGGCGGCTTCAGCCACACCGCCGTCGACGCGCGGCAGTCCTGGGACTGGATCATCGACTCCCTCGACGCGCTGCTGCGCTCGGGCGGAGTCCGTACGACCAGTCCGACCATCCGTCCATGAGCCCGGTCTGACGACCGGACGAACCGACGAACCGAAGAAGCATCATGACCACGATCACCACCCCCGTCACCGAGGACCTTCTCCACGGCCACCTCGACGTCGAACACACCCGCCGCGGCCTGCTGCCGCACCGCCTGCCCGCTGCCGCCCGCCGACGGATCCCGGACGAGCAGCTCGCGATGGCCGAGTCCCAGCCCTCCGGCGTCCGGCTGGCCTTCCGCACCCGCGCCACCACGATCACGCTGCACGCCGTCCCCACCAAGCGCGCCTACCCGGGCGTCCCGAACGTCCCGGACGGCGTCTACGACCTCCTGGTGGACGGCCGGCTCACCGCGCAAGCCGGCGTCCCCGGCGGCAACCTGCGCACCGTCGACCTCGCCACCGGCCGCTTCGAACTGACCGAAGGGCCGTCCGGCAGCGCCCGGTTCACCGGCCTGCCGGAGCGGGACAAGACCGTCGAGATCTGGCTCCCGCACACCGAGACCACCGAACTGATCGCCCTCGACACCGACGCCCCGGTCGAGCCGGTCCCGGCCGGCACCCGCAAGCGCTGGCTGCACCACGGCAGTTCGATCAGCCACGGCTCCAACGCCGCCCACCCCACCGGCACTTGGCCCGCCCTGGTCGCCAACCGTGCGGGCCTGGACCTGGCCAACCTCGGCTTCGGCGGCGGCGCCCTGCTCGACCCCTTCACCGCGCGCACCATCCGCGACACCCCCGCGGACCTGATCAGCCTCAAGCTCGGCATCAACCTGGTGAACACCGACCTGATGCGGCTGCGCGCCTTCACCCCGGCCGTCCACGGCTTCCTGGACACCGTCCGGGACGGCCACTCGAGCACGCCACTGCTGCTCGTCTCCCCGCTGCTCTGCCCGCTCCACGAAACCGTGCCGGGCCCGCTCGCCCCCGACTTCAGCAGCGGCACCCTGCGCTTTCGAGCCACCGGCGACCCCGCCGACGTCGCCGCCGGCCGGCTCACCCTCACCGTCATCCGCGCCGAACTGGCCCGCATCGTCGCCGACCGCCGGGCCGACGGCGACCACCACCTCCACCACCTGGACGGCCTGGCCCTCTACGGCGAGCCCGACCACGAGGCCCACCCGCTCCCCGACGGCCTCCACCCCTCCCCGGAGGCCCACCGGCTGATCGCGGAGCGCTTCGCCGACCTCGCCCTCGCCCCCGGAGGCGCCCTGGCGCCGTGACGAGCCGTGACCCGTCGTGACCCGCCGCGGCCGCCTCCCGCCGGGAGCGGCCTCCCGGCTCCGGGGCCGGTCGCACGAGCAGTCAGTTCCCTGTGCTGTACTACGTGCTCCTCCGTACACCACGTACACCACGCGCCACTTCCGGAGCCACCTCTCGATGAGCACCACCTGCCCGACCTGCGCCGCGGCGGACGAGACCGTCACCGTGCGCCTCGCCCTCCTGGACTCCGACCGGCCGCTCGACCCGCCGACGCGGGAGCTGCTGACGATGCCGTCCGAGCCCCGGGGCACGAGCGGGGCCGCGGTCGCCCTCTTCGTCCTGGCCGGCCTGATGGGCCTGCTGGGACTGACCACGCTGGGCTCCGGCGACAAGGCCGCCGACGTCGACGACGCCGCGTACCAGCTCGGCTACCACTACGGCGCGTTCCTCTTCGCCGCGGTCCTGCTGGGCATCGGACTTGCCGTCCACTTCGCCCACCGGAGCCGGCGGAGCGACGCGGCGGACCAGTGGCCGCGGACCTACGAGCAGTGGCAGCAGCTCCACCAGGTGTGGCGGGCGACCTGGCTGTGCCGGCGCTGCCGCGTCGTGTTCCTCCCCGCCGCGTCGCCGCGCCCCGACTCCGCCGCCTCCTCCGCGACACCCGCGGAGCAGTTCCCGCAGTGGTCGGTGGCCGTCGCGCGACAGGACGACCGCCCCGGCGCCCCGACCACGGCGGCCTGACCGGCTGCCCGACCACGTCGGTCCTGCTGTCCACCCGGCAGCCGGCCCCCCGGAGGCCGCATCACGTGCCGCCGCCGGGGAGGCCCGGCCGGGTCGGGTCCGTCGCCTCAGGCCCGGCGCCTCAGGAACGCGCTGATCTCGTACGGCCCCTGCCGCGCGAGTCCGACCAGCGGCTCCAGGTAGCCCAGCCACGGCGCGTCGAAGCCCTCCGGAGCCGCCACCGACAGACGGCTCCGAGCCGCGGCGACCCGTCCTGCGGCGGCCGGCAGCGCCTCGTCCTCCAGGCACCCGTACGCCTGCTCCACGAGTGCGGCCATCCTCCGCCGCCCCTTGCGGGCATGCGCCTGCTCGGCGCCGTCGCGGGCCACGAGCAACTGCTCGACCGGGATGGCGACCGCGGCTTCGAACGCGCCGAGCAGCGGCTCCTCGCACAGCTGCCCCACCACGCCCTCGGACAGCGGCGGGTTGCCGGCGACCAGCCGGTCCAGCACGGTGATGCCCAGCACCGCGTACGCGCTGGCCGTACGCCACAGCAGCACCTCCACCGCCTGCGAGAACTCGAAGGCCGCGCCGTTCAGTTCCCGCGCGACCTCGTAGTCGAGCCGCGGCGCCACCCCGTCGTCCCCGTCGTCGCGACGGCCCTCGGCGGCGTCGGCCGAGTACCTCAACCGCATCTCCACGGCGAGCGCCGAGCGCCACTCCGCGTGCAGGCCGCTGACCGTGCCGTGCATCGCCGCCAGCGCGCCGTGCTCGGCCTCCGTCAACCCGTCCAGGGCCTTCCTGCTCGGGAAATCCACCTCAGCGCCCTTCCGTCCGCCGACAACGTCGACGCCACGCTAGAGCCCCGCCGCGCCCGCCGCAGGCGAACCGGCCGCGCGCCACACCGATCAGGGCGAAACCCCGTAGCCCCGCCCCTCGTTCGGCACCAGCCGTACCGGCGTCGAACGAGGAGCGGGGCGGGCGTGGTCCGCAGGCGGCGGGCGTCTCACGCGGCGGCCGCCCGGGACGGCGGGAGGGCGAGCGTGGTGACGACCGTGCCGCGGTGCACGCCCCAGGAGCCGGTGCGGACGGCCGGGAGGTGCGGGTGCCGGGCCGTGAAGGTGCCGTCGGCGTGCACGGTGACGGCGATGGCCGCGAGTGGAGCCCAGGTGCCGGTCAGCGGATGGACGGCCTTGTAGGCGGCCTCCTTGGCGCTGAACAGGACGGTGTCCCACGGGGCTTGGCCCTCAGGCAGCTCCGCCAGGCCGCCGCGTTCGGACGCGCTGCTGACCAGCTGCAGCACGCCCCGGGGAAGCGGCCGGGCGGGCTCGGCATCGATCCCGAGCGAGGTGAGCCGCCCGGTACCGGCGACCGCGCAGGCCGTGTACCCGTCCGTGTGGGTGATGCTGCCCGTGACACCCACCGGCCACCGGGGCGCCCCGCCGGGCCCCGGCAGCAGCGGCACCGGCGGGTGCCCGAGAGCGCCCAGCGCCTGGCGGGCGAGTGCCCGGGCGGTGGCGAACTGCCGTCGGCGGCGCGGCGAACGGTCCTGGATGTACGCCGCCTCCAACGGCAGCAGTCGCTCCTCGGACGGGTCACCGAAGGACTCGGCACAGTGGACGTGGGGCGGGAGCAGCGCGGCCAGGACGCCGGCGGGGGCGGTGGTGGTCACGGTCGTCAGCGGCCAGCCGTGACCAGCAGGTGGACGTGGTGCGCGACGTGCTGCGGGGCCTCCAACGGCACCATGTGGCCGGTGCCGGGAATCCGGTGCAGCTCGGCGTGCGGCAGCGCCGAGGCGAGCTCCTGGCTGAAGCTGGGCTTCACGATCTTGTCCTCGGTCCCGGTGATGACCGCCGTCGGCGCGGTGATCCCGGCCAGGCCCGCGCGCTGGTCCATCTCCTGGGTCGACGCGAAACAGGCGGCCCGGACCTTCGGCACCGTGGCGGCGAACAACCGGCGGTTGGCCTCCCGCGCCGCCAGGGTGGCACTCGGCCCGTGCGTCCCACCGAGCAGCCGACGGCCCAGCCATGGCGTCCCCAGGGCCCGGCTGAACAGCTTCGACCCCATCATCTTGACCTCGTTCGCCGGCGTGTTCTGCCCGTGCGAAGCCGTCGACACCAGCACAAGTCCCGCCAGCTGCTTGACACTTGCCCCGCCCTTCGCGGCGGACGGCCCGGTCGCGGACAGCCCCGCCGCCCAGGCCAGCGCCGCGTACCCGCCACCGGAGTGCCCCACCACCACGACCGGCCGCTCCGGCGTGGTGAGCGTCCCGACCACGGTGTCCAGGTCCCGCGCCAGCCGCTCGATGCCGATCGGCTCCCGCCCGGCCGTCGACGAGGCGTGACCGCGCTGGTCGTACGTGGCCACCGTGTGCCCGGCCGCCGCCAGCTGGCTCGCGGTGGCGTGCCACACGGTCCGGGACGCGGCCCAGCCGTGGACGAGCACCACCAACGGCCGGCTCGGGTCGGGCTCGCCCGGCTGGTGGACGGTGATGGCGAGCCGCGCGTGGTCGTCGGTGGTCGCGGTGTGGTCGGTGGTGGTGACGGCGTGCCGGGTGGGCAGCGTGCGGATCTCGGTGATGGTCACGGCGGGCCTCCTCTTCCTCTTCCGGTGACGGTTCTTACTTCTGGTTGTCGAGGTGGTGGCGGAGGTTGCTCAGGGCGCGCTGGGTGGCGGTGGTGTGCTTGGCGGTGAGGTTGGTCAGCTTGTGGAGGAACTTGGCGAGGCCGTGCGGGGTGGTGGCGAAGGTGACGGTGAGCAGGGTCTGGGCGCCGTCGTTGTGGGGCGTGAGCTGGTACGTCGTAGTGCCGTGGAAGTGGCCGGTGTGGCTCTGGGTCAGCCGGGCGTCGGGCGTCGCGTGGGTGGTCGTGGAGGTGAACCGGAGCTTGGGACCGGGCTTCCCGACGCCACCCGTGTGGACGGTGGTCGTGGTGGTGCCGCCCTCCTGCTGGGGGCCGGTGGGACCGGGCTGGTGGGTGTTGTGGGGGTGCCACCAGGTGGTCCTGCCGTTGAGTTCGTCGACGATGGCCTCCCAGACGGCGTGGGTGGGGTGGTCCAGGATGGCCCGGTCGGTGTGGTGAATGGCGTGCATGGGGAATTCGGCCTTTCGGTCGGCGAACGGGGGCGTGCGACGGGGGATTTCCTATTTCTCCGGACGCGGATTCCGGGTGTTTTTTGTGTGTTAGGGGAAGATGTTTTGGCCGGGGGTGAGGGTGTGGGTGGGGTCGTAGGTGTTTTTGGCGTTGGTGAGGGTGGTCCAGTGGGGGCCGTAGTGGTTTTGCCAGTCGGTTTGGGTCATGTTGGGGATGGCGCCGACGAGGTAGCGTTTGGCGCCGAGTTGGGTGGCGGTGTTGTAGAGGGTGCGGTTGCGGGTGAGGGCGGGTTGGGGGTTGGTGTTGGGGTGGGGGAAGGCGAGGAAGTCGAAGAGGTAGGTGGTGGGTTCGTTGGGGGTGATGGCGAGGGGGTGGGTGAGTTTGTTGGTGTGGAAGGGGTAGCAGAGGAGGAGGCCGGCGCCGATGTCGTCGGGGGTGATGTGGGGGAGGGCTTGGTTGAGGAAGGTGGGGGTGGTGGTGGCGGGGAGGAAGAGGGAGAGCCAGGGTTTGGGGGCGTTCCAGTAGCCGAGGTTTTTGATGGTGTCGGCGAAGGTGTCGGCGCGGTAGGTGTAGTCGCGGTAGGTGGTGTCGTTGGTTTCGGTGGTGGTGGGGTTGAGTCCGGTGAGGAGGGTTTGGGGGTTGGGGGGTGTGGTGTTGTAGTGGGCGACGGCTTCGATTTTGTAGCGGGGGGGTTGTCCGTTGGGTTGGATGAGGATTTCGCCGACTTGGGAGGGGAAGCGGCCGTCGTTGAGGATGGTTTGTTGGTCGGTGAGGAAGGTGTGTTGGTCGTTGTAGGTGAGGGTGAGGACGAGGGCGCGTGTGGGGGCGGGGATGAGTTTGACGGTGGCGCGGGTGATGATGCCGACTTGGCCGGCGCCGGCGAGGGCGGTGTGGAAGAGGTCGGGGTTGCGGGTGGGGGTGGCGGTGAGGATGCGGCCGGTGCCGGTGACGATTTCGATGGATTCGACGGTGTCGGCTTGGAGGCCGTGTTTGTGGACGGTGGAGCCGATGCCGCCGATGCTGATGGTGCCGCCGATGGAGAGGTGGAGGTAGTCGGTGAGGCAGGGGGGTGTGAGGTTTTGGGCGAGGGCGGCGTCGGTGAGTTGGGCCCAGGTGACGCCGGCGTCGACGGTGGCGTTGGTGGGGGTGATGGTGTGGATGCGGTTGAGGGCGCGGGCGTTGATGCTGATGCCGCCGGCGGCGCCGGCTTGGCCGTAGTTGGAGTGTGATTCGAGGTCGTTGCCGGTGCCGCTTTGGCCGTTCATGGCGACTTTGAGGCCGTTGTGGCGGGCGTAGTTGATGATGTTGGCGATGTCGTGGGGGCCGGCGGGGTTGAGGACGGCGTAGGGGGTGGTGGTGGTGAGGCGGCCGAAGTCGTGGGCGTGGGCGGTGGTGGTGGTGGGGTTGGTGGTGAGGGTGCCTTGGAGGGGGGGTAGGGGGGCGATGTGGCCGGGGGGTGTGGGGGTGTTGGTGGTGGCCCAGGTGCGGGTGGTGGTGTTGAAGCCGATGATGGTGGCGGCTGCTGCGGTGAGGAGGGTGCGTCGGGTGAGGTCGGGGTGGGTCATGCGGGGTGGTCTCCTTGGTGGTGTGGGTGGTTGGTGGTGGGGGGTGGTGGGCGGGCCTGGTTGGTGCGGGGCTTGCGGGGCGGGTGCCCTGGTGGGTGTTAAGTCTCTTTAGCGCCGGGGTGGTTGTGGGCGGTGTCCGGGCCGGTGGTGGTGGCGTCCTGGCCGGGCGGCGGTGCCCGGTGTCCGGTGGTGCGGGTGGTTGCCGGTCCTGGCCGTGGTCGGTCTGGTTGCCGGTCTTCGGTTCGCGGCTGGTCCCGGGTGGTCGGTGTCCGGTGGTGCTGCCCGGTTGCTGCGGGGCTTCGGGGACGGCGTCCCGAGGCGGGTGATTCCTGAAGTCCCGTTCGTGGCGGGCTGGTTGTGGCTGTCCGGGGTGGTGCCTGGGGTGGTTCCGCCGGTGGTCCGGTGGTGTCCGGGTGCGCTGGGTGGTGTCCTTGGGCGGGCGGGTCGCGGCGGCCCTGTTGGTCCGGGGTGGTGCGGGAGAGGGGTGACCGACCGGGCCATGGGGCCGGTCGGCGAAGTGAAGTCCCGTTCGTTTCGTGCTTGTTGACGGTGGTGCGGGGACCTGCTTTCCCTGCCTGCCTGCCGGGCCTGTTCGGCCCCCTGTCGGTTTTTCTGGTGTTGCTGTACTGCGACGGCGTCCGTCCGTACTGGTTCCTGCTGGGGCTGCCGGCCTTGCTGGCTCTGCCGTTTCGCTCTTGCTGTCCTGCTCCAGCCGGTCGTACTGGCCGCTTCTGCCGGTTTCACCGCAGTGGTCGTACCGGTTGCTTCTGCCGACTGCTTCTACTGGCGTCGTTGTTGCCAGTGCACGGGCTTCGTCGGTTCGGGCCGTGCTGGTCTTCGGGTTCTGCCGGCCGGTGCCCTGTTGATCTGATCGCCGTGGCCTTGCCGGCCGTTCCTGCTGGCCCGTGCCGACCGCTTCCAGCGCTCTGGGCTTTGCCGGCCGTTCCTGCCGTCGGCCCTGGTTCGGGGCCCTGGTCTTGCGGGTGTCGCCGGTGGTTCCTGCCGGTCCCGTCGTTCCGAGCGCATCGGCCTTCTCGGTCTTGCCGTGCCGGCGGTGTTGGGTGTTCCTGCCGGTCTTCGGGTCTCACCGCGTTGGCTTCGCTGGTCCTGGCCGTGCTGGCTTCTGCTGGTGCCTGGTGCCTGGTGCCCGGTGCCCGTGCCGTGGGCTGTGTGTTGTTGTGGGGTGGGTGGCCGGTCCGTGGTGTGGGCCGGCCTGTCCGTTGTCCCCTTGTCCCCTTGCTCGTTGTCCGTTGCCCGTTGTTCTTGTTCCCGGTGCCTGTTGTCCCTGTCCGCGTGTCCTTGCCCCGTTGTCCGTTGGCCTTGTCCGTGTCCCGGTGCCTGTTGGCCCTGTTGGTGTGTCCTCGTCCTTGTTCGGGCGGGCCGTGGCCGTGTGCGGGTGTGGGCGTGTGGGCCGTTGGCGTGCGTGGGCGGGTGACCGTGGCGGCTGTGGGTGCCGTGGCCGCGGGTGCGGGCCGCGGGTGGTGGGTTAGGGGTTGGGGGTGTGGTTGGTGTGGGTGGTGGTTTGGTAGTTGGTGAGGTCGAAGGTGCGGGTTTGGTGGCGGAAGCGCCAGGTGTAGGTGGGCCAGATGGAGGGGTTGTTGCCTTTGGTGTCGGTGTACCAGCTGGTGCAGCCGCCGGTGTTCCAGACGGTGTTTTTGAGGCGGTTTTGGAGGGTGTTGTTGTAGGTGGTCTGGGCGTGGGGGTGGACGTCGAGGGTGGTGAGGTGGTGGGTGTGGAGGGTTTTGAGGGCGGCGAGGATGTAGGTGATCTGGGCTTCGATCATGACGGTTTGGGAGGAGTGGCCGAGGGTGGTGTTGGGGCCGAGGAGCATGAAGAGGTTGGGGAAGCCGTGGATGGTGGTGCCGCGGTGGGCGGTCATGCCGTCGCGGTTCCAGGTGTCGGCGAGGGTGTGTCCGTTTCGGCCGTGGATGAGGTGGGCGACGGGGCGGTCGGTGGCGGTGAAGCCGGTGGCGAGGATGATGGTGTCGATGTGGCGGGTGGTGCCGTCGGTGGTGGTGATGTGGGTGGGGCCGATGCGGGTGATGGTGTCGGAGACGATGTCGACGTTGGGTTGCTGGATGGCGGGGTACCAGGTGTTGGAGAAGAGGAGGCGTTTGCAGCCGACGGTGTAGTCGGGGGTGAGGCGCTTGCGCAGGGCGGGGTCGGTGACGGATTTCTTGAGGTGGCCGGCGGCCATGTTCTTCATGCCGGTGGTGCGGGAGGGGCGGGACATGAAGAACGCGACGATTTCGCGGCCGTGTTTGTTGAAGGTGCGGCGGAAGCGCTGGTAGCCGGGGAGGTGGCGGAGCATCCAGGTGTGGCGGGGGGTGTTGGGTTTGTCGGGTTTGGCGGCGACCCAGGGGGGTGTGCGCTGGTAGAGGTCGAGGCGGTTGACGTCGGGTTGGATGGCGGGGACGAACTGGATGGCGGAGGCGCCGGTGCCGATGACGGCGACGTCGCGGCCGGTCAGGTCGTGGTCGTGGTTCCAGCGTGAGGAGTGGAAGACGGTTCCGGTGAAGGTGTCGAGGCCGGGGATGTTCGGGATGGCGGGGTCGGAGAGGTAGCCGGTGCCGGTGATGAGGGCTTGGGCGGTGTAGCGGCCGTGTTTGGTGCGGATGTCCCAGTGGTGGTGGGTGTCGTTCCAGGTGGCGTCGAGGAGTTCGTGGTCGTAGCGCAGGTGGGGGTCGACGCCGTGTCGGGTGGCGCAGTCCTTGAGGTAGGCGTGGACTTCGGCCTGGGTGGCGAAGGTGGACTTCCAGTCGGGGTTGCGGGCGAAGGAGTAGGAGTAGAGGTGGGCCTGGACGTCGCAGGCGCAGCCGGGGTAGGTGTTGTCGCGCCAGGTGCCGCCGAGGTCGGTGGCGCGTTCGAAGACGAGGAAGTCGTCGATGCCGGCTTTGAGGAGGCCGATGGCGGTGCCGAGGCCGGAGATGCCGGCGCCGATGACGGCGACTTTGAGGTGGCGGACGGCGAGGTCGCCGGTGGGGTGGGGGGCGGTGGCGTGCTCGGTGCCGGCGGCGGCGACGGTGATGGCCGCGGCGGTGGCCGTACGGGTGCCGGTGCCGGTGGTGCGGGGCGGGGTGCGGGGGGCGGTCGTGGTGGCGCCCGTGCCGGAGGCGGCCGTGCCCGTGCCGGAGGCGGACGCACTGCCGGTCGTGCCCGTGCTGGTTCCCGTACCGGTGGCCGTGCCGCTGCCGGTGGCCGTACCGGTGGCTGTGCTGCTGCTTCCGGTGGCCGTGCCCGCGCCGGTGCCGGCCTTGCCGGTGCCGGTTCCGGTGCCGGTGTTGGCGGTGTTGGTGCCCGTGGTGTTGGTGGTGGGGGTGGGGGCCACCCCCGCCGCCGGGGCTGTGCCGGTGCTGGCGTCGGTGGGTGTGCCGGTGCCGGTGGTGGTGGTGTTGGTGGTGCGGTTGGGGGCGGGGGTGGTGGTCATGGCGTCGGTGTCCTTGTCTCGGGTGTCCTGGGTGGGCCCGGGGGTCAGGCGCGGCGGGTGAGGGTGACGCGGAAGTTGTTGAAGATGTGGTCTTCGAGGGTGTAGGCGAAGATGTCGAGGTAGCGCTCGAAGCGGGCGACGGTGGTCTCGTCGGTCATGGTGACGGCTTCGTCGCGGCGGGCGGCGAGGAGTTGGAGCCAGGCGCGGCAGGCGCGGGCGAAGGACTCGGGTTCGTTGCGGATCTCGGTGACCTCGAAGAGGCCGTCGAGGCCGGCGGCGAGTTCGGGCAGGCGGGGGATGTGGCAGCCTTCGAACTCTTCGCGCTGGAGGAATTTGAGGTCGTCGAGGAGCTGGCGGCGCAGTGGGGGGTTCTCGACGGTCATGGTGTGCAGGACGAAGCGGGCGCCGGGCTTGAGGAGGGAGTGGACCTGCTTGAAGAAGACGCGGTAGCGCTGGGTGCGCTCTTTGGGGGTGAGGGAGGACAGGACGAAGTGTTCGAGGGCGTTGATGCAGAACGCGGCGTCGTAGGGGGCCTGGCCGTCGGCGAGGCGGTGGTCTTCCCAGCTTTCGACGCGGGCTTCGATGGCGGGGTTGTTCAGGGCGTCGACGAAGTCGGCCTGGGTGCGGGAGAGGGTGACGCCGACGGCCTTCTTGACGCCGTGGACGGTGGTGAGGCGGTTGAGCATGGTGCCCCAGCCGCAGCCGATGTCCAGGACGGTGTCGGTGTGGGCGGCGCGGGCGAGGTCGGTGAAGGCGTCGAGTTTGCGTTCCTGGGCCTCGTCGAGGACGGCGACGAGGTCCTCGCCGTCCTCCCAGTAGCCGCCGGAGTACATCATGGTGGGGCCGAGGATGAGCCGGTAGAGCTCGTTGGGGACCTCGTAGTGGTGGCGGATGGCCTCGACGTCGGGGTTGATGGTGCGGGCTTCGACGGTGGTCATGGGATGGGGCCCCTCGGTTGACGGTTGTGGGTGTGTGGGGTTGTCGGACGGCGGTGGGTCGGCCGGTGCGGGGTGGGCGGGTGGGCGGCCCGGTCGGGCCGCTTCCGTGGTGGTCGGCCCGGTGCGGGCCGGGGTGACAGGCCCGGCCGCTGTCCTGGTGCCGGCGGCGGGCGGCTGGGTGCCGTCCGGTGTCCGACGGTGGTCTTGCTGAACTCGGCCGCGACCCCGGCTGGTTGGTGCCGTCCGGGAGAACGGTCGGGCCGTTCGGTGCCGCGTGGTGTGGTGCTGGGCCGGCCGTCGTTCAGGGCGGCTGGGTGCCGTCCGGTGTGCGGCGGTGGTTCCGGCTGAACTCGGCCGCTGTCCCGGCTGGTTGGTGCCGTCCGGGGCGGGCGGTGCGGCCGTTCGCGGTTCTTCGGTGTCTGCCGTGTCGGGCGGCTGGGTGACGCCCGGGTGGTCTTGCTGAACTCGGCCGCTGTCCCGGGTGGTTGGTGCCGTCCGGGGTGGCGGGTGCGGTGTCCGGCCGGGTGGTCGGTGGCGCCTGGTGCGGTGCCGGGCCGGTGGTGCGCGGTGGTCGCCGTGCGGGCCGGTACGGCGGGGTGGTGTGCGTGCGGGTGCGGTGTGTTGTGGGTCAGGTAAGCGTGTGTCTCGCAAGCGGTGCGCAAGGGGGCGGGGGGTGGGTGGGTTGCGGGCCGGTTGCGTGGGGGCGGGTTTCATGCGGTTTCGGCAAGACACGCGGCCCCCACGGCCTGTCGCGGGGGGGTGCTTCGGTTCCCGGGTGGTGTCGACCGCTGTTCCCGGGGGTCGTGCCGTGTTGTTCCGGAGGGTTCTCCCGCCGGCTGTCCCACCAGTTCCGCCCGTTCCGCTCGTCGTTTCCGCCTGCTTGTTGTCCGTCCGTCCGTCCGTTCCTTGTGGCCGTGTGTCCGCTCGTTCGTCCGTCCCCTCGGTGCCGTGTGTGGTGTGTTCCCGGGGGCGGGGTGCGGGGGCGCGTGTCCGGGGGCCGGCCGGCCGGTCGGCCGGTCGGCCGGGGGTGGCGGTGCGGTGGTGCGGGTGGCGGTGGGGTGGTGCGGGTGGCCGGGAGGGTGCTCCGGAGCGGTGCGGTGCGGGTCCGCGGGTACGGGTTCACCCGGGCTCTGTGCGGGTTCGCCCGGGCCCTGTACGGGTTCGCCCGGGCCCTGTGCGGGGTGTCGCCGAGGCGCCCGGTTCCGTCTGCCCGTCTGCCGGCCCGCTCGCGTCCGTTCGTCCGCCAGTCCGCCTGCCCGCCCGTCCGCATGTGTCGGCCGGTGGGCGGGTGGTCGGGGTACGGGTGCGGGGCGGGGTGGCGGCGGTTGTTCCTGGCATGTTCATTCGACGCGTTGACGTGCCCATCACCCGGGAAACGGGGGTGGGCGAGGAGAGGAACGATCACTGATGTCTCAGATTCCCACGATCGAGGACCTGGCCCAGCAGCTCCAGGCGGTCTCCGGCGCGCAGGAGATCGACGCGGACGCCGCGCTGCAGCACATCGCGGACGTCGACTCGCTGGACCTGATGGAGTGGCTGTACGGCTTCCAGAACCAGTACCCGCACATCCCGGCGGACGAGTCGCTGTTCGCGGACATCGACGACACGACGACGCTGCGGGTGGTCCACGAGCGGATCCTGGCGCTCGTGCCGGCCGAGGCCAACTGAGAACCCGGCGCGGGCGGGCGGACGAGGAGAGGGGTCGGGTGGTGAGCGGTTTCGACGTCACCGGCTGGGGCATGTCGGTGCCCGAACGGGTGGTGACCAGTGCCGAGCTCGCGGAGCGTTTCGGCGTGGACGAGCACTGGATCGTCTCGCGGTGCGGGATCCGTGAGCGCAGGGCGGTGGGCCCGGGGCAGACCACGGCGTCGATGGCCGTGGAGGCCGGGCGCCGGGCCCTGGAACGCGCGGGCCTGACGGGCGCGGACATCGCGCACCTGATCGTGGCGACGGCGACCCCGGAGCAGCCCTCGCCGGCGACGTCGGCGTTCGTCCACGACGAGCTGGGCATCGCGGGCAGCGCCCACGACGTGAACTCCGAGTGCGCCGGCTTCGTGTACGGGCTGGTGACCGCGGCGGGCCTGCTGCGCATGGACCCGCGCCCGATCCTGCTGATCGGCTCGGACACCCACACGCTGACCGCGAACCCGCGGGACCGGGACCTGTCGATCCTGGTCGGCGACGGCGCGGGAGCGGTGGTCCTGCGGCCGGGCGCGGTGGACCGCATCCGGGCGTGGAACCTGGGCGCGGACGGCTCGTGCAAGAACAGCCTGAAGGTCCTGGCCGGGGGCTCGCGGATGCCCACCACCGAGCGGACCGTCGCCGAGGGCCTGCACTACGCGCAGATCAACGGCAACGAGATCTACCTGAACGCCGTGCGCTACACGGTGCGCACGATCCGCGAGACGCTGGAGCAGGCGAAGATCACACCGCAGGACGTCGACCACGTCATCCCGCACCAGGCGAACATCCGGATCATCAACTCGGTGCTCTCCCACACGGGGATCCCCGCGGACCGGCTGGTGACGAACCTGGAGCGCTACGGGAACACCGCGTCGGCGTCGATCCCGATCGCGCTGGCGGAGGCCCTGGACTCGGGTCGGGTCAAGGACGGCGACACGGTGCTTTTGGCCGGGTTCGGCGCGGGCATGACGTGGGGCTCGGTCCTGCTGACGTGGGGAGGGGTGGCGCGGTGAGCGGCAAGGACGCCTTCGGCGCCAGGCCCGACTCCCCGGTGGCGCTGGTCACCGGCGCCTCCGGGGGGCTGGGCAGCGAGCTGGCGCTGGCGCTGGACGCGGCGGGCTGCCGGGTCGCGGTGCACTACAACAGCTCCCGGGCCGGGGCGGAGAAGGTCGCCGCCCAGCTGGTCAACGACCACGTGCTGGTGAGCGGCTCGGTCGCCGACTGGGACGCGGTCACCGCGATGTACGAGCAGGTCAAGGCCGCGCTGGGGCCGGTGGACGTGCTCGTCAACAACGGGGCGGTCCGCAAGGACGCGCTGATGGCGATGCAGAACCCCGCCGAGTGGCGGCAGGTGATCGACACGAACCTCGTCGGCTCCTTCCACACCGCCAGGGCGTGCGTGCCGGCGATGCTGCGCGCCCGCTGGGGACGGGTGGTGAACATCGTCTCCCCGTCGGCGCTGATCGCCACCGCCGGGCAGACCGCCTACTCGGCGTCCAAGGCCGGCCTGATCGGGCTGACCCGCACGCTCGCGGCGGAGTGCGGCCGCCGGGGGGTGACCGTCAACGCCCTGTCACCCGGCTTCATGATCACCGGCATGACGGACACCCTGCCCGAGCACGTGGTGGCGGGCATGCGGGAGAAGGTCCCGGTGCCCCGGTTCGTCACCCCGCGCGAGGTCGCCCGCTCGATCACGCTGTTCCTCGACCAGGACTGCATGACCGGCCAGGTCATCAGCATCGACTCGGGAGCCTCCATCACCTGACCCGGCGCCCCGGGCGTGTCCGCCCGGGGCCGGGCCGCCGGACCCGTCCGTCCGGGTACCCGGGTCCGTCCGCCCGGGTCCGCTCCGGGCCGGTGGCCGGTCGGCCGGTTCCCGGTCCGCGGGTCGCCTCGTGCCGCGCCCTCTCGGCCCCCTGTCCGGCCCCGTGCCGGACAGGGGGCCGAGGGGGCGCACCCGCGTTCCCGCTCGGGGGTGTCGCGGCAGGCCCCGGCTGGGCACGCGGCAGCGGCAGCCCCGCCCCGCCCCGCCCGCTACCGCCCGCCGGCCGCTCCGGAAGCCGCCCGCCCGCCTGGCCATCCCGTGGCCCGCTGGCGTTGTCGTTCCCCTCGCGGAGGGTCCGGCCGGCGTCGCGTCCTACCCCTGGAACGGGTCCTCCAGGACGGGGACGCAGGGTGACAGCAGCGGATCCGCGTGCTCGCTCACCCGTCCGCGGGCCATCCTGTGGACGAGGACCTCGTTCTCACGGCCGGGGTCCTCGTCGTCGCGTACGTGCAGCAGGCCGTAGGAGCCCGGCGCCCGTTCACCGACCTCGCGGAAGAACGCCGGGATCCGCGCGTCACGGTGGTTCGAGAAGCCGCCGAAGTGGACGAACACCTCCCCGTTCATCCACCGCAGATCGAGCAGGTACGGGCTGCCGATCTCCCGGACGCGCTCCTCGATACCCCCGACGATCAGCCGGAGACGGTCGTCGTCGTACTCCTCGTCGTCGGCGCCGGCGCTCTCCAGAACCTTGATCCAGCCGTGGTACTCGAACATGGGCCGCAGCCTACTGAGCGGCCGACCGGCGCCCGTGCTGTGGGTGGTGCCGGTGGTGACGGTGGTGTGTCGGTGGCGGGACAGCGTCCTGCCGGTGTGCCGACAGCGCTCGACGCAAGACTCGGTGACGCCCGATCAGGAACACACGACGACGAGGGAGCCGCCCGTGCCCCGACCCCGGCCCGCCACCGCCTTCCGTACCGCCTTCCGTACCGCTTCGCGTACCGCGTTCCGTGCCGCCACGGCCGTGCTCGTGCTGGCGGCCCTGGCCCCGGCCCACACCGCGACCGCCGACACCGCCGACACCGCCGGGCCCGCTGACACCGCCGCGTCCGCCGTGCCCGTGCCGCGCCTGCACTGGGACGGGCCCTGCGCCCAGGGCTTCGAGTGCGCCACCGCCGCCGTGCCGACGGACTACCGCGACCCGCGGGGAACACCGCTGGACCTGGCCCTGATCCGCCACCGCGCCACCGACCCGGCCCACCGCATCGGCTCGCTGTTCTTCAACCCCGGCGGCCCGGGCATCCCCGGCACCGCGGCCCTGCCCGCCGTCTACGGCCTCTTCCCCGAACAGGTCCGACGGCGCTTCGACATCGTCAGCTTCGACCCGCGCGGCACCGGCGCCTCCACCACCCTCCACTGCTTCCCCGACCCCGCCGCCGAACAGGCCCTCCTCGACGGCCTGCCCGCCGGCTTCCCGACCGCCGCCGACCAGCAGAGCGCCTGGACCCGCGCCTACACCGGCCTCGCCCGCCACTGCGCCGACAACGACACCACCGGCCTGCTCGCCCACCTGTCCACCGCCGACACCGCCCGCGACCTCGACGTGCTGCGCCAGGCCGTCGGCGACCGGCGCCTCACCTACTGGGGCACCTCGTACGGGACCCTGCTCGGCGCCGTCTACGCCAACCTCTTCCCCGACCGGGTACGCGCGATGGTCCTGGACAGCGCCCTGGACCCGCGCGCCTGGTCCACCGGCCGCACCCCCCGGCAGCGCGCCCTGCCCCCGTTCCTGCGCACCGGCAGCGACCTCGCCTCCGCCCGCACCCTGGACGCCTTCCTCGAACGCTGCGCCGCCGCCGGCCCCGCGGCGTGCGCGTTCGCGGCGGGCGACGCGGACGCGACCCGCGCCAGGTTCGCCGCCCTCCTGGAGCGGCTGCGCCGCGGGCCGCTCGCGCCCGGCACGCCGGCGCGGGAGGTGACCTACGCCTTTGCGGTGTCCACCGTCGCGTCGATGCTGTACACGGCCGCGCCGCTGCCGGGCGTCCCCGACAGCGGCTGGGCGGCCCTGGGCGCGTGGCTGCAGCAGCTGTGGACCGCCCCCGACGCACCGCCCGCCCCCACCCCCGCTCCGGCACCGGCGCCGGGCGCGCTGTCGGGGCAGGCGCAGACCCTGGGCGCCCTGTGCGCGGACACCGTCAACCCGCCCGCCGGCGCCGACTACCCGGCCCTGGCCGCCCTCGCCGAGACGCGTTCCGGCGCCGTCGGCCCGTACTGGGTGTGGCAGACCCAGCGCTGCGCGTCCTGGCCCTCCCAGGCCGCCCGGGACCGCTACGACGGGCCGTGGGACCGCCGCACCGCCGCGCCCGTGCTGGTCGTCGCGAACACCGGTGACCCGGCCTGGCCCTACGAGGGCTCGCGCGCGATGGCCGACACCCTCGCCGGGGCCCGCCTGCTGACCGTCGACGGCTACGGGCACACGGTCCTGGGCAACCCGAGCGCCTGCGCGGCCGGGGCGCAGGAGCGCTACCTGGTGGAGGGGCGGCTGCCGGCGCCCGGGACGGTCTGCGCGCCGGACCGCCGGCCGTTCGCGTAGCGCTCCGGGGACGGCGGCGGTGGCGGCTGCACGGGCCGCCTCCGTCGCCGTCGCCGTCGCGGTCGGGGCGGTGCCTGTTCCCCTCCTTTGCGCGGCGCGGGCCCGCCCCCTGCCGAGGGCGGGTGGTTGCGGGTCGCGGCCTGCGTCGTGCGGGGCGCCCGCCGGCGGTGTGGCCGTGGTGTCGGCGGCGGGCGGTACGGTCGCGGCATCCCGAGCGAGGAGGGCCGCATGGCGACCGGGTGGAGCCTGACGATCGACTGCGCACCCGGCGAGGCTGGCCGGGTTCTGGGCGCTGGCGCTGGGCTACGTGCACAGGCCCGCGCCGGCGGGGTTCGGGAGCTGGGAGGAGTGGTTCTCCCGTCACGGGGTCCCGCGGGAGGAGTGGGACGACGGCGCGTACCTCTGCGATCCCGAGGGGACGGGTCCCGCCCTGTCCTTCCTGAAGGTGCCGGAGCCGAAGGCGGTGAAGAACCGGGTGCACGTGGACGTGCAGGCCGGCGGCGGCCGTGGGACGCCGTGGGAGGTGCGGTGGCCGCGCGTGGTCGAGGCGGTGGAGCGGCTGACCGCCGCGGGTGCGACGGTGGTCCGTGAGGAGGAGCTGCGGGGCAGGCCCGACCATGTGGTGATGGCCGATCCGGAGGGCAACGAGTTCTGCGTGGTCTGACCGCGGACATTCCCCTCCCGGCGGCCGCGGTCCCCGGAAGCCGGGATCCCGGGTGCCGTCCCGGCCGATCCGGTCCACCCGGCCGGGCGGCCCGGGCGGCCCGGCCGGCGCCGTCGGTCCCGTGTCGTTCGAGGGCTGCCGTCAGGTCTTCGCGGTTCACGACGCGTGGTATGACGCGCTCTGCGGGTGCCCGGAAGTCCGCCGCTCCGCTGCCCTGGGTGGTCGGGGCCCGGCGGGACGGGCGCTGGTCCGACAGCCCGCTCGACCTTCACCGGGCGGGACACCGGGCAGTACGGTGACCGACCGGAACCCGCCGCCCACGAAAGGGGACACCGCCATGGTCCACCCGGCCGTCACCCGCCTCTCGGCCCTGATCGGGGAGCCGGGAACCCCGGGCGACAGCGTCGACTGGGACGAACTGGCCCGCGCCACGGGCCTGCGCCTGCCCGCCGACTACCGCGACTTCGTCGCGCTCTACGGCGGCGGCGAGCTGGACGAGTACCTCGGCGTCAGCACGCCGCCGGTGGACGGCTCCCCGTACGGCGACCTCCTCGACGCGCTGGACTTCGACCCCCGGCAGGAGCCGGCCGTCCCCACCGGCACCGCCCCGGAGGACCTGGAGCAGGGCAGGCTCCTGCCCTTCGCGGGCAGCGCCAATGGCGACGTGGTCTTCTGGCTCTGCGACACCCGTGACCCGGACGGCTGGGACGTCGTCGTCTTCAGGCGCCAGCACCGTTACGGGGAAGCGGCCTGGGTCCGCTTCGCGGCGGGCTTCGGCGACTTCCTGGCCGGAACCCTCGACGGCACGCTGGCGAACCCCTTCGGCGACAGCGGCTTCACCAGGACCCCGCACACCTACCGCCACTGGCGCCGGCCGTTGTGACCCGCACGGCGTTCGCACGCGGCCACCGGCTGCCGGTGGCCTGAGCGGGGCTGCCGGTGGTCAACGGTCCTTCCTCCCGGCCCCGTTGGCTTTCCCGGGTCCGCTCGGCGGCGGGCGGCCACGATCGGGGCCGGCCGCCGCATCCCGCTCACCGCGCCCGCCGCCTCCCGGCGTCCGGTCCCACCCCCGGCGACGGTCGCCTCCGGTGCCGACGGGAACGGCAACTCCCTGAACAGGGAGCGTGGTTGCGTCGCGGCCGCCGGCTGCTGGCCGCCCGGAACCCGCTACGGGCCCGGTGGGAACACGTGACCCGTTGCGTACCGTCACCGGTCGCAGAACGTGGGCCAGGGCCTTGTTCCGGGGCCGCTCGTCCGGTTCCGGGGGAGTGGTCGTACGGCCCGGCGTGCGCGGGCATGCCGTCGGCCTGACGGCGCCCCCTTCGCCGGGCCGGGGCCGGGGGGCGGCCGGTGTCAGGGGCGCTGCCGGGGGGCGGTGGCCCGGTTCCCGCCCGTCAGGCCGTCCAGGACCAGGTCCGTCAGGCGTTCGGGCAGGTCCGGTTCGTCGGGGCGGTGGCCGAGCAGGCAGCGGGTCTGGAGGGGGGCGCAGAGCAGTTCCAGTGCCAGGGCGGTGTCGGTGTCCGGGGGGAGTTCCCCGCGGTCCACGGCCCGGGCGATGATGGCGCCGGCCTGGTCGAGGCGGGAGTGCCAGAAGGTCTGCCAGGCCTCGGCGAGGTCGGGGTCGTCGGCGCTGAGGGCGGCGGCCCGGGCGACGGAGCGGCCGGTGGGGGTGGCGAGGTAGCGGGCCAGGGCGCGGGCGAAGGCGGCCAGGTCGGTGCGGACGGCCCCGGTGTCGGGGACGGGGACGCCCTCGTTGCTGCCGGTGAGCATGGCGTCCAGGACGAGTTTCTCCCGGGTGCCCCAACGCCGGTACACGGTGGTCTCGTTGACGCCGGCGCGGGCCGCGACCCCGGCGACGGTGAGCCGGTCGACGCCTTCCTCGGCCAGTACCTGCGCGGCGGCGTCCAGGACGGCCTGGCGCACGCGCGCGGCGCGCCCGCCCGGGCGGCGGCGCACCGGCTGCGGCTCCGACTCCGGCCGCGGCTCGTGTTCGGTCATGTCGATCACCTCGGCCACCACACTAACGCAGGGCCGCTTGCGTTAGGCGCCGGTGCGGGCGCATAGTCGTTAACGCAAGTGTTCCGGCTTTAAGAAGCTTGAGTGCGACAGGAGGCACCACCATGTCCTTCACCTGGCCCCTGGACCCGCGGGACCTGTTCGTCGAGCGCTACCCGCAGATGACCCTCGGCCTGCCCGCCGGCGAGGTGGACGCGGTCCGCGCCGCCGTCACCGTGATGTGGCCCGACCGGCCCGGCGGCTGGGTGTACGAGTGGTCCGCCCTCGCCGCCCGCCACGCCGCCGCCGGGCGCCACCGCGAGGCCGCGCAGGCGTACGGCTGGGCCAAGTTCCCCTCGCTCGCCGACGGGCCCAAGCGCACCGCGCTCGCCCGCCAGGTCGAGCAGTACGTCCTCGCCGCCCCCGGCTTCCCGGTGGAGTTCGAGCGCCGCGTCCTCACCGTCCCCCACCGCGGCGGCGAGGCCGCCGTGCCGGTCCACCTGATGGCCGCCCCCGGCCTGCCCGCCGACGCGCCCCTCGTCCTGGCCAGCGGCGGCGTGGACTCCTGGAAGACCGACCTGCACGGCATGTGGGAGCAGCTCGCGTTCGCCCTGCCGGCGCGGCTGCTGCTGTTCGACCTCCCCGGCACCGGCGAGAGCGCCCACCTGCCGATGACCCCGCACGGCGGGGACGAGGTGATCGCCGCACTGGTCGCCTTCGCCCGCGCGGCCGGCAACGGGAGGGTCGGCCACTTCGGCATCTCGATGGGCGGCTACTACTCCGCCCGCACCGGGCTGACCGGGGCGGTGGACGCCTCCGTGGTGCTCGGCGGCCCGGTCGAGCGCGCCTTCGCCCCCGGCCGCGGCTTCGCCTTCGGCATGGACGGCATCGTCGGCAACGCCCTGGGCTTCGACACCGCGCCCACCAGGGCCGAACTCTACGCGGCCTTCGCCGGATTCGACCTGCGCCCGCTGCTGGACCGGGACGCCAACGGGCCGATGCTGGTCGTCAACGGCACCGAGGACGTCCACGTCCCCCAGGACGACACCCTGGTGTTCGAGGGCCGCCGCGACACCCGCGTCGAACTGATCCCGGACACCGGCCACTGCGCCGTCTCCCGCTTCGGCGAGGCGATGGCCCTGATCGCCCCCTGGCTGAAGGACACCCTGGCCGCCTGAACCGGCTGCCCCGGGCGCCCCGCCACGGGACGCCCGCCGCGGGACGCCCACCACGGGACGCCCACCACGGGACGCCCGCCACGGCGGTCGTCCTCCGCCCGGCGCGTCCTGGACGGGCAAGAGCGACGGCGGCCCGCCCCCCGTCCCGCCCGTCCCGCCGGAGCGGGGACGGGCGGGACGCGGGGGGCGGGCCGCCGCACCACAAAAGGAGTCGGCACCGCGGGCGCGGTGCCGGCCGGTCAGACGAGGGCGGCGAGCGCGGCCTCGTAGTTCGGCTCGTCGGCGATCTCCGCGACCAGCTCGGTGTGCAGGACGGTGTCGTTCTCGTCCAGGACGACGACCGCGCGCGCCGTCAGCCCGGCCAGCGGACCGTCGGCGATCGCCACACCGTAGACGTCGTGGAAGTCCCGCCCGCGCAGGGTGGACAGCGTCTTGACGTTCTCCAGGCCCTCCGCGCCGCAGAACCGGGCCTGCGCGAACGGCAGGTCCGCCGACACGCACAGCACCACGGTGTTCTCCAGCGAACCCGCCTTGGCGTTGAACGTGCGCACCGAGGTCGCGCAGGTCGGGGTGTCGATGCTGGGGAAGATGTTCAGGACCTTGCGCCGACCCGCGAAGTCCTTCAGCGACACGTCCGCGAGCCCCTCGCCGACCAGCGTGAACGACGGCGCCTGGCTGCCGGCGGCCGGCAGCGCGCCACCGACCTGCACCGGGTTCCCCTTCAGCGTGACCTGAGCCATGAAAAGCCTCCTACCAGCAGTGTGTACGGGATGCAACGCCGCCGATCCTACTGCCCGCCCCCACCCCCGCCCGGGGCGACCACCAATACCGGACACCCCGACCGGCCGGAACAGGAAACGGCAGCGGGAAGCGGGAACAGGGACCCGGACAGGGAAGCGGCGAACCGGCCCGCACGGGGCCCACCCCGCGGGCCCCGCCGCACAGACCGTCAACCCGCCCACCACACGCCCCCGCCCACCACACGCCCCCGCCCGCCGCACGGCCGCGCCCGTCGCCGCCCGCCCGCCGTACGGCCGCGCCCTGTGCCGGTGGTGTCCGGCCGCCCCCTGGCCGGGACCGGTCCGGCGTTCCCGGCGGACGGGGGCGGGGTGCCGGGCGGGCCGGGACCTGCCGCCCGGTCACGGGGGAGGCGGCACCCGCGGGCGCGCCTGCCGCCGCGGCCCCGGCCGCCGTCGCCGTCGGGCCGTGTCCGCTGCCGTAGCGCGGTCCCCCCCCCGTGCCCCGCTGCGCCCCACCGCCCGCCGTGCCGCGCGGGCGGTGACCTCCCCTCGCCTGGTCCCGCCCCGGGGTCAGGCGCCGTCCGCCGCGGGCACGGTGAACCGCAGCCCGGTCAGTTCCTGCGACACCTCCCACAGCCGCCGGCCCGCCCGCGGGTCCTGGGCGCGAGGGGCGGGCGAGGTCAGCGCCGGGGCCCCGCGCAGTTCGCCCGGCCCGCCCGGCCCGTACAGCTCGCCGCCGCGCACCCCGGGGGCGGTCGCCGCGTGCAGCTGTGCCAGCGCCCCGCGGGCGGGCGTCTGCGCGAGCGGGCGCAGCAGGTGCCCGAACAGCAGCCGCACCGGTGCGACGGCGCCGGCGCGGGGCAGGGCGGTGGCGGCGTAGCCGGGGTGGGCGAGCACGCTGCGCACGGGGCTGCGGGCGGCGCTCAGGCGGCGGTGGAGTTCGAGGGCGAAGAGGGCGCCCGCGAGTTTGGACTGGTTGTAGTGGCCCATGGGGGAGTAGGCGCGCTCGCCGGTGAGGTCGTCGAAGTCGATGCGGGCGCGGCGGTGGTTGGCGGAGGTGACGGTGACCACGCGCGGGTCGCGGCCCTGGGCGAGCAGGTCGATCAGGTGGGCGGTGAGGGCGAAGTGGCCGAGGTGGTTGACGGCGAACTGGAGCTCGTGGCCGTGCGGGGTGAGGGTGCGCGGGGGTGCCATGACGCCGGCGTTGTTGACCAGGACGTCGGGGTGGACGCCGTCGGCGCGCAGGCGGGTGGCGAAGGCGTGCACGGAGCGGGGGTCGCCGAGGTCCAGGCGGCGTACCTCCAGGCGGGCGGCGGGGTGGGCGGCGCTCACGCGGGCCGCGGCGCGCCGGCCCTTGTCCTCGTCGCGTACGGCGAGTACGACGCGGGCGCCGCGGCGGGCGAGGGCGTCGGTGGTGGCCAGGCCCAGGCCGCTCGTGGCGCCGGTGACGACGAACACCCGCCCGTCCAGGTCCGGTTGCGGCTCCGGGCCGGGGCCCGGGCCGGGGGCGGGGCTGCGGTCGGGGGTGTGGTTGCTTCGGGGCGTACGACTCATACGGCTCAAGGTGCCCTTCCTGTCACCAAGTGTCAAGATGGGCATTGGGCGTCGTGTGTGGCGTGGGGGCTAGGATGGGGCGGTGACCTCCCGACCCGCCGCCACCCTGGCCCAGCGCAAACGCCAGCTCGTGGCGGACGAGCTGACGCGGGCGGCGCTGGAGCTGCTGGCGGGCGGCGGGTTCGATGCCGTCACGGTGGACGAGATCGCCACCGCCGCGGGGGTGTCCAAGCGGACGTTCTTCCGCTACTTCGCGTCCAAGGAGGACGTGGTCGTCCGGTTCCTGGGCGCGCTCGGCGCGGCGATGCGCGAGGAGCTGGCCCGCCGTCCGGCGGGGGAGGCGCCCTCGGTGGCGCTGCGGCACGCGGTGTGGCGCAGTGTCGAGGACTGCGCCGGCCACGAGGAGCGCGCCCGCCAGGTGGTGCGGCTGGTCCTGTCCACCCCCGCCCTGCTCGCGCGCTTCCTGGAGCGCCAGGCGCAGTGGCGCGACGACCTCGCCGAGGAGCTCGCCGCCCGCCTCGGCCTGGACGCCGGGCGCGAGCTGTACCCGCGGCTGGCCGCGGACATGGCGCTGGCGGCCTTCCACACGGTGCTCCAGCGCTGGAGCGCCGACGACGACGCTGCCGGTGGCGCCTCCGGTGGTGGCGGCGGCGCGGCGGTGGACCCCGCCGCGCTGACCGGGAGCTGCTTCGCAGTCATCGCCCCGGCCCTGGACGCCGTCGTGCGCACCCCCGCTCCCGGCGGCGCCCCCGCCACGGCCTGACCCCTGCGGCGACGTCGGGCCGCTCCGCCCTCCCGGTCGCCCCGCGGTATCCGGGAGGGCGCCCGCCCCGCGGTGCCCGCGGAGGGGTCCGCGGGTGCCACGGGGCGGGCGCCTGCCGGGCGGGCCGTCACCGTACGGGTGCGGGCGCCGGTCCGGGCGGCCGGTTCAGTTGAAGACCACGACGTCGGTGCGCATCGGCAGCGGGCTGTTCCACCCGATGCTGATCTTGAAGGTCACCACGCCGTTGCCCGGGGCGATGCTCGAGACCTGGAAGGCCGCGGCGCCGACGAACCGGTTGCCGTTGGAGTCGATCTCGGAGGCCGTGATGACGACCGTCGAGTCGATCCCGATGACGTTCCAGGACAGCTGGAGGTTGAAGGTCCCGTTGCCCGGGCTCCACGTCCACCAGGCCCGGTTCACGGAGCCGACGTTGCCGCCGATGGCCGCGAGGCCCTCGTCCCGGCCGGCGGGCAGCGAGCTGTGCGTGATCTGCGGGACCTCGGAGGCGGAAGGTTCGACTGCGGCCATGGCGGCACTCCCTGCGCCGGGAGAGCCCCCCACGAGCCCTCCGGATACCCAGAGTGTCCGCCGTTGCGCACAGCGTCACAATCACTCGTGCGAGTGAACCACCGGCGCGCCGCCGTGCCACCCGCGCCACCACGGCCCCGGGCCGCGCGCCGCCCGGCGCGCACCGCCCGCCACCCGCCCGCCGCCCGCCTGTCGCCCGGCGCGCACCGCCCGCCGGCTGCCGACCCGTCAGTCCGCGGCCCGTCCCACCCCGCCCCGCGTCCCGCGCGGCTTGCCCGCGGCCGGGCGGTGGCCGACGGTGGAGTGCGAAACGCGCCGCGCGGCCCCGCCCGCCCGCGCGCACCGCCGCCCACCCGCCCGCCCGGGCCCGAACCACCCGGGCCCGAACCACCCGAGGGAGCCCCCCGTGAGGATCAACCTGGCCAGCGTCTTCGTCGACGACCAGGACAAGGCCCTGCGCTTCTACACCGACGTGCTGGGGTTCGTGAAGAAGGCCGACGTCCCGCTCGGCGACCACAGCTGGCTCACCGTCGTGTCGCCCGAACAGCCCGACGGCACCGAGCTGCTCCTGGAGCCCGACCGGCACCCCGCCGCCAGGGCCTACGTCGCGGCCCTGGCCGCCGACGGCATCCCCGCCACCTCCTTCGCCGTGGACGACGTGCACGCCGAGTACGAGCGCCTGCGCGCCCTGGGCGTGCGCTTCACCCAGGCGCCGCTGGCCATGGGGCCGGTGACCACCGCCGTCCTGGACGACACCTGCGGCAACCTCCTCCAGATCGCCCAGTACCACTGACCCCCGCCCCGAGCCCCGTCCCCGAGGGCGCCCCGCCTTGACACCCCGGATCGTATCCAGAATATTAGATACGTCCCCGAGGGGCCGGACGGCGGAAGGAGCGTGTGCGGTGGACCTGGACCCGCTGGCCGTGCACAAGGCGCTCGCCAACCCGGCGCGCGCGGACTTCCTGCGCTGGCTCAAGACGCCCGAGCGCTACTTCGACGAGCCGTACTACCGCGAGCGCGGCGTCGGCTTCCACATCGGCGTGTGCGTCACCGACATCCAGGAGCGCTCGGGGCTGTCCCAGTCGGTGGTCTCCGGCTACCTCCAGATCCTGCGCGAGGCCGGGCTGCTGGTGTCCGAGCGCGTCGGCAAGTGGACGTTCTACCGGCGCGACGAGGAGACCATCGCCGCCTTCGCCGCGTACGTGCGCGACGAACTCTGACCCCGCCCCACCCTGCTTCGGGGGGCGCCCGCCCGGCGCCCCCTTTTCTTCGACCCAAACGCATCCAACTATCTAGATTTGTGTATCCAATGGAGGCTGTCGTGCCACGCACCGCTCCCGCCCGAAACGCCCTGGCCGTCCCGGTCCTGGCACTGGGCGTGTTCGGCATCATCACCACCGAGATGGGCGTCGTCGGCGTCCTGCCCTCCCTGGCCGAACGCCTGCACGTCACCCCCGCCGCCGCCGGATGGCTGGTCGGCGCCTTCGCCCTCACCGTCGCCGCCACCGGCCCCGTCGGCGTCCTGCTCGCCTCCCGGCTGCGCCGCAAGACCGTCCTGGCCGCGGCGCTCGCCCTCTTCGCCGTCTCCAACGCCGTCTACGCGCTCGGCCACTCCTTCCCGCTCGTCCTGGCGTTCCGGATCCTGCCCGCGCTGCTCCACCCCGTCTTCTTCGCCCTCGCCCTGACCGCCGCCACCCGCCTGGCCGCGCCCGGCAAGGCCGCCCGCGCCGCCACCACCGTCTTCGCCGGCGTCAGCGCCGGCTTCGCGTTCGGCGTGCCCGTCACCTCCTACCTCGCCGAGCACATCTCCCTGCCCGCCGCGTTCTGGGCCGCCGGCGCCGTCAACCTCCTCGCCTGCGCCGGCGTCCTCGCCTTCTTCCCCGACCTGCCCGACACCGCGCCGCCCACCTACGCCGGACAGCTGGGCATCCTGCGCCGGCCCCGGCTGTGGCTGGCCGTCGCCGCCGTCACCCTGGTGTTCGCCGCGATGTTCAGCGGCTACGGCTACATCGCCGAGTACCTGGGGAGCGTCACCGGCCTCGCCCCCTCCCTCACCGGCCCCGTCCTGATGGCCTTCGGCGTCGTCATGACCGCCGGCAACATCCTCTTCGGCCGCCTGCTGGAACGCGGCCTCGTACGCACCGTCACCGCCTACCCGCTCCTCTACCTCGCCCTCTACCTCCTGGTCGACGCCGCCGGCCCCCACCCCCTGCCCATGCTCGCCGCCGTCCTGCTCTGGGGCGCCGTCCACTCCGGCGGCCTCGCCGTCGCCCAGGCCTGGCTCGCCCGCGACGCCACCGACGCCCCCGAGTTCGGCAACAGCCTCTTCATCTCCTTCTCCAACCTCGGCATCACCCTGGGCACCACCCTCGGCGGAGCCGTCGTCACCACCGCCGGCCCCCGCCACCTGCCCCTGGCCGGCGCCGCCCTCGCCGCCGCCGCCCTGGCCGCCGTCCTCCTGCGCCGCCGCCTGGACCCGCCCCGGCAGCCCGACCAGCCGCAGCCCGACCAGCAGTCGCGGCAGGACGAGCCGCGGCACGAGGAGCCCCGGCCCGCCCCGGCCCCCTGACCGGCCCCGCCGGCCCGCGCCCCCTGCCCCGCCCCGGGCAGGGGGCGCACCCGACCGCCGGCCCCCGACCCCTGGCCGTACCCGCACCGCCCGCGCGGCCCGCACGCGGGAACCCCGGCGGCCCGCCGCGGACCACCGCTACCGTGTCACCGGCCCCCGCCACCGGCCGTCGCGGCGCTCCCGCGCGCCGCACCCGGCCACGACACGAGACGAGTTGATGCCGCACCATGTCCGACGACGACATACCGCCGGGCGTCGGCGCCGCACTGCTGCGCCCCGGGGCCGAGGCGGTGACGGCGACCAGCACGCACACCGCCACGACGGACGCGCACCCGGCCGTGCGGAGCCTGCTGGACCGGACCGCGCCCGCGATGCGCTCGCTGTTCCACGGGCGCTGCCCGGAGGTCGTCCTGCTGTCGCGGGTCGCCGCCGAGGCGCGGGCGGCGCTCGTCGCCGAAGGCGTCCACGACCCCGGGCACGACCGGGTCATCGAGCGCATGGGCCTGCTGCTGTCCGGGGCGGTGATCGCGGGCATCCTGCTGCGCGAGCCCGGCGATCCGGCGCACGAGCGCCCGATCCCGCCCTGCTCGTCGTGCGCACCCGCGCTCGACGCGCTCGGCGTGCGGGTCGTGGAGGTGCCCGCGCTGTGACGTCCCGTTTCCCCGCCCCCGTCCTCCGCGCCCTGACCGCGGCCGGCCGGTACGAGGGCGTCCGCCTGCCCGAGCACGAACTGCGGGCCTGGCTGCGCTCGTGGGGGGACCCGGCCGCGTACTTCCCGGCCCCCGTGACGGCCGTGCTGCGGGAGTTCGGCGGCATGACCGTCCACCAGTACGGGCCGGGTGCGGACATGTCCCGGACGCCGTTTCGGATCGATCCCGGGGCCGGGCTCCACGCGGACCGGAGCCTGCGCGCCTACGGCGCGAGGTACGGCCCGGACCTGGTGCCCGTCGGGGAGTACGACCTGGGACGCGGGCGGCTCGCGATGGACGCCGAGGGCGCCGTCCACCTGTTCTGGGGCGACCTGTGGAAGGTCGCCGACTCCTTCGACGGCGCCCTGGTCGCCCTGGTCGAGGGCCGGCGCCCGAGGCGCCTCGACCCGGCCGCGCCGGCCCCGCTTCCCCCCGGCGAACCGGCGGACGAGGCCAGGGCCCGCGACCTGGCCCGCCACCGCGCCGTCCGGGGCGGCCCCCTCGGCGCGGTGGACGTCGTGCTCCGGGAGTTCGAGCTCGGCTGGCCGGCCTTCCCGGTCTTCGCCGACCCGGACCCGCTCGCGAACGTGGGCGCGGGCTGCCTGATCGTGGACCGCCGCAACGGCCTCGTCACGCAGATGCCCGCCCTGCCCGCCGACCGCGTCCTGGACATGTACCGCGCGTGGTACCCGGCCCGCTGACGCGCCGGCGGCTCGTCCCGCCGCCCGCGCCGCGGCGGCACCGCGGCACCGCGGCACCCGCCCGGGCACCCCGCGCCCCGGGCATCCCGCGCCCCGGGCCCGGGGCCGGGTTCAGGTGTAGCGGTCGAACAGGGCCTGCAGGTAGTCCTCCAGGCGTCCCGTCAGCACGGCCGGCGTCAGGTCGGCGCGTCCCAGCTCGCGCCAGGGCTCGGCGACCTTCCGGGCGTCCGGGGCGAAGGCGAGGGCGTCCAGCAGCCGCCAGTACAGGTGGTCGCGGCCGGCGGCGAGGGTGCGGCCGCCGGCGGCGGTGTAGCGGTCGGCGAAGGCCAGGCCCGCCTCGGGGCCGTGCAGCAGGGCCAGGGCGGTGGAGCAGTGGGCGACGTCCAGGTCGGCCGGCCCCCAGGACGTCTCCACCCAGTCGACGACCCCGCTGACGGCCAGGTCGGCGCCCGCGCCGGTGAACAGCACGTTGCCGGGGTGGAAGTCGCGGTGCAGGAAGCAGGAGCGGTGCGCGGGCACCGCGCCGCCGATCACCTCCACCGCCCGCCGCCACAGCCCGGCGCGGGCGGTGCCCCCGGGCACCTCCACGCGCTCGGGAGCCGTCCACGCCTGCCAGGCGCGCGGCCGGTCCTCCTCGGCGACGTCGAGGGCGTGCACGGCGGCCAGCTGCGCGGCCAGCAGGCCCGCGCGCCGCCCCGCCTCCCCGTCCTCGGCCACCCGCACGGTGCCGGGCAGGTGCGTCATCAGCAGCGACGGGTGCTCGCACACCGCCCCCGACCCGTCCACCGCGCGCAGGCGCGCCGCCGGGACGCCGCCGCCCTCCAGCAGGCGCAGCACCGCCGCCTCGCGGGCCAGCAGCCCCGGGGCGTGGCGGCGGTAGAACGGCTTGACGAAGGAGCGCAGCACCAGCGCGTACGGGCCCGCGCCACCCGCCCGCTCCACGTCCACGCGGCGCATCCGCGAGGTCCACCCGCCGGTGAGCGCGCTCACCGCCGTGACGCGCTCACCGGGCGCGAGGAGCCCCTCCACCCACCGGCGCGTGCCGTCCCACCCCTGGCCCCAGTCCCCACCGTCGATCATGGACGGCAAGCCTACGCCCCACCTCCGTCCGACCCGCCCCGGGCAGGACTGACGAAGAGTCAACTCCCGTACAACCACGGACAGAAGGCCTCTATTCCGACAGGTGTCGAAGTTTGACAGGCGGGGCGCGCCCGGGGTTGGCTGGACGCCGATCCGCACCGCACCCAGGGGGAGGGGCCCGCCATGCCCAGGACCGTCGTCTTCGAGACCACCGGAGGACCGGAGGTACTGGCCGTACGCGAGCGCCCCCTGCCCGAACCCGGGCCCGGCGAACTGCGCCTGCGCGTGGCCGCGATCGGCCTCAACCGCGCCGAGGCCCTCTTCCGCGCCGGCACCTACCTGGAGCGGCCGCGCCTGCCCGCCACCCTCGGCTACGAGGCCAGCGGCACCGTGGAGGCCGTCGGCGAGGGCGTCACCGCCTTCACGCCCGGCGACCGCGTCGACACCGTGCCCGCGTTCTCCCAGAACGACTACGGCGTCTACGGCACCCACGTCCTGGTCCCCGCCCGCGCCGCCGTCCCCCACCCCGCCGGCCTCACCCCCGCCCAGGGCGCCGCCGTGTGGATGCCCTACCTCACCGCCTACGGCGCCCTCGCCGAGGACGGCCACCTGCGCCCCGGCGACCACGTGCTGATCACCGCCGCCGCCTCCGGCGTGGGCCTGGCCGCCATCCGCACCGCCCGCCGCCTGGGCGCCCACCCGATCGCCACCACCCGCACCCGCGCCAAGGCCCGGCACCTGCTGGACGCCGGCGCCGCCGAGGTCGTCGTCACCGGCGAGGACGACCTCCTCGCCCGCGTCGACGCGGCCACCGGCGGATCCGGCGTGCGCACCGTCTTCGACCCCGTCGCCGGACCCGGCGTCCTGACCCTCGCCCGCACCCTGGCCCCCGGCGGACGCCTGACCGTCTACGGCCGCCTCGACCCCCGCGACACCCCGATGCCCGGCCAGGACACCTTCGCCCCCGTCACCAGCCGCTTCTTCTCCATGCACGAGGTCACCCGGGACGACGAACGCCTGCGCCGCGCCCACGCGTTCGTCACCGCCGGCCTGGCCGACGGCTCCTTCACCCCCGCCGTCGACCGCGTCTTCGAAGGCCTCGACACCGTCGCCGAGGCCCACCGCTACCTGGAGGCCGGCACCCAGATCGGCAAGATCGTCCTGACCGTCGGCGACTGAACCACCACCGGAGGCCGAACCGCCGCCGCCGGGGGCCGGGGGGCCCTCAGGCCCCCGGGGCCCGGCGGGCCTCCGCGTCGGCGGCGGCCACCACCGCCGCCAGCAGCCCCGGGAACCGCCGCTCCAACTCCTCGCTGCGCAGCGCGTTCATCTTGGTGGTGCCCACGTAGTACTGGCGCAGCAGCCCCGCCTCGCGCAGCACGCTGAAGTGGTGGCTGGAGGTCGAACGCCCCACCGGCAGGTCGAAGGAACCGCAGCTGAGATCGGCTCCCGAGTGCGCGAGCGTGCGCACCACCGTCCTGCGGGCCGGATCAGCGAGCGCCTCCAGCACCTGCTGGACGCTCACGTCCTCCACACCAGGGTGCACGATCACCCGCGCCGCCACGCGTGCCCGCCCCACACCCACCACCCCTTCCCAACACTCGACCCCCGTCTGTCCGACAGTCAAAAACCGCGCCGTGTGCGCGACTTCACGAGCACGACGCTACCAGGGACGATCGCCCGGCCCCCGGCCTCCGCCCCCGGGAGGCGCGCCGGACCCCCGGACCGCCCCCGCGCCCCACCCGCCGCCCACACCCACCGCAACACCCGCGCAACACGCCCCGCCGCCCGGCACGGGGGCCGGCCGCGGGCCGTACGGGAGCGCCGGGCACGGCGGCGCGCGGCCGAGGACGGCCGGAAAGAGGGGATGCGCGGCGCGGCACGGCGGGGGAGGGACGCGGCGCCGGGGAGGGCCCCGTGACGGACCGCCGAGGACGACCGGGGACCGCCGGGGACCGCCGGGCACGGCGGTGCGCGGCCGAGGGCGGCCGGAAGAGAGGAGGCGCGTCGTGGCGGGCGGCACGGGGGAGGGGCCCCGCAAAGGGCCGCCGAGGACGACGGGGGACCGCCGAAGACCGCCGGGCACGGCGGCGCGCGGCCCGGGACGGCGGCCGGAAGGAGAGGGCCCGCGGCGGCAGGCGGCGTGCCCCGCCGGACCGGGGACCGGCGGGGCACGCCGCAGCGGCACAACGGCAGGCGCGGGCGCGGGCGCAGGCGCGGGGCCCCGGGCTCAGGCCGCGCGCACCGGGGCCGGCGCCGCCCGGGCCAGACGGGTCAGCGCCAGCGGCTCGAAGATCCCCATCAGCACCGGGTCCACCGCCCGCACCGCCGCCGGCGCCGGTGCCGCCGGCACGGGGGAGCGCAGCATCGCCAGGTAGAGCTCCTGGGTCTCGGCGGCCGGGTCGATGCCCAGCTCCTCGGCCAGCACCTGGCGCAGCTGCTGGTAGCAGCGCAGCGCCTCCGCCCGGTTGCCGGAGGCGGCCAGCGCCTCCATCCGGCAGCGGTAGGCGCTCTCCCGGAACGGCGCCCGGCGCACCGCCTCGTCCGCCCAGCGCAGCGCGTGGTGCTCCTCACCCAGCGCCGACGCCGCCAGGCTCGCGGTCTCCAACGCGCTGATGCGCAGCTCCTCCACGTGCTCGCGCACCCCCTGCGCCCACTCGCCCTCGTGGTCGGGCAGGAACGCCCCGCGCAGGTTCGCCAGCGCCCCCGCGGCCAGCTGCTGCGCCACCGCGTGGCCGCCCGAGGCCAGCGCCTCGCCGGCCTCGCCGACCGCCGAGGCCGCCGCCTCCAGGTCCACCGCCGCGTCCGCGGGCAGCCGCAGCACGTACCGCCCGCCCTGGGAGATCAGCGGGGTCGCACCGGGCCCCTGCCCCGGATCGGTGACGAACGCCCGCACCCGGCTCACCACGCTGCGCAGCGCGGAGGCCCAGGTGTCGGGCAGGCCGTCGGGCCAGATGGTGTCGGCCAGCTGGTCGCGGCTGGTGCCGCTGGAGCGCTCCAGCACCAGGCGGGCGAACGCCACCTGGGCCTGGGCGCTGGACAGGTGCTGCGGGGCGCCGTCCTCGTGCTCGACGGCCACCAGACCGGTCAGGCGGATCAGCATGCGCGGGCCCCCGATCTACCGGACGGACCGTCTTCCCTGAAGCCTTTCAACACGAGCTCCAACCCCCTCGAGCCAAAGCGGAAGTGACGGCCCGTTCCGGCCGTCGGCGTGGGAAATTGCGGATCGGAACAATAAACCGCCGACCAGCCGTTCGGTTTCGGCGGATTTCGACCATACATTCGCCGCATCGCGCGGTGTCAACACCGGTTGCGGAAACATACCCACCGGCCGGTCAATGCGTCGTGGACGCAAGGTTTCCGCACGTCAGAGCGTTCCCGCAGGCCAGGAAAGCGCCTATTGCGGACGCCTTGCGCATCCTGCCGTAGAAATGTAGCCATCCTTGAGCACCCCGCGTGAAGGCTTCGAGAAACACCCCGAGCCGCGAAAAGCCCCGAACAACCGCGAAACAGCCGCACGCAACCGCGAAACAGCCGCGAACAACCGTGAAAAGCCGTGAACACCGTGACGCCGTGAAGGAGAAACCCGTGAACGCCACCGGAGCATGGGACCGCCTGGAGCCGAAGCTCGCCGCAACGAACGCCCGCGTGGCCGCACTGGAGTCCGACCCCTCCCGGCGCAACAGCTTCGTCGCCTACACCATGGAACGCGACAGCGCCTACTGCGACCTCGACGGCGAGCGCCTGCTCATGATGTCCGGCTACAGCTACCTCGGCCTGGCCGGCGACGAACGCGTCGTGGCCGCCGCCAAGGCCGCCGTCGACGTCTACGGCACCGGCAACCACGGCGTGCGCGCCCTGGCCGGCACCATCCCCCTGCACGAGGAACTCGAAGCCGAGGTCGCCCGCTTCGCCGGCCGCGAACGCGCCCTGGTCTTCGGCTCCGGCTACGCCGCCAACGTCGGCACCGTCGGCGCCCTCGTCGGCCAGGGCGACACCGTCCTGATCGACAAGTACGACCACGCCTCCATCGTCGACGGCTGCCGCCTGTCCGGCGCCACCGTCACCCGCTTCCGCCACAACGACGTCGACCACCTCGAGCGCCGCCTCAAGGCCGCCGCCCCCACCGGCGTGCGCCTGGTCATCGTCGACAGCGTCTACTCCATGGACGGCGACATCGCCCCGCTGCCCGAACTGCGCGAGGTCTGCGACCGCTACGACGCCCTCCTCATGGTCGACGAGGCCCACGCCCTGGGCGTCATCGGCAAGACCGGCGGCGGCATCGAGGAGCACTTCGACCACAAGGTCCGCGTCGACGTCAAACTCGGCACCCTCTCCAAGGCCATCCCCTCCATGGGCGGCTGGATCGCCGGCAGCCACGACCTCATCGGCCACCTGCGCTACGCCGCCCGCCCGTTCCTGTTCTCCGCCGCCCTCGGCCCCGCCCAGACCGGCGCCGCCCTGGAGTCCCTGCGCATCCTGCGCCGCGAACCCGAGCGCGTCACCCACACCCAGACCCAGGCCCAGCGCCTGCGCACCCGCCTCAACGACGCCGGCATCTCCACCATGGACTCCACCACCGCCGTCCTGCCCGTCATCGCCGGCAGCGACGACGCCGCCTACGACTACGCCACCGCCTGCCGCAAGGCCGGCGTCATCGGCCTGCCCGTCGTCACCCCCGCCGTGCCCAACGACCTCGCCCGGCTGCGCATCGCCGTCACCGCCCGCCACACCGCCGCCGACATCGACTTCGCCGCCGAGGCGTTCCTGACCGCCGCCGCCCAGACCGGCCTGATCTGACCCGCCCGGCCCGACCGATCCGGCCCGCCCCGCCCGCCTGATCCGGCCTGCCCGGCCGGACCGGCCCGCCTGATCCGACCGGCCGGCCCAGACCGGCCCAGACCGGCCCGCCCCGCCCCCGCTGCCACCGCCGGGCCGCCCGCGCGACCGCGCTAAGGAGACGAAGCCATGGCCCCCCACCACCGGCCGCCGATCGCCGTCACCGGCCTCGGCGTGGTCAGCCCCGCCGGCCACACCGTCGAGGACCTCTGGCGCACCGTCGCCTCCGGGCGCTCCACCGCCACCGCCCTCACCGACCCCGCCCTGGCCCGCCACCGGGTGCGCCTGGGCTGCAAGGTCACCGACCTGCCCGACAACGACCTCGTCCCCGCCAAGGACGCCCGCCGCCTGGACCCGTTCGCCCACTACGGCACCCTCGCCGCACTCGCCGCCCACGCCGACGCCGGACGCCCCGAACCCGAACCCGGGCGCAGCGCCATCGTGGTGGGCACCGCCGTGGGCGGACGCACCACCAGCGACCGCGAGTCCGCGCTGTACACCGAGCACGGGCCGCTGCGGGTCTCCCCGCTGATGCCGCTGGTCACCATGCCCAACGCGGCCGCCGCCCAGATCGCGATGCGCCTGCACTGGAACGGGCCCGCCCTGACGATCGCCACCACCTGCGCCTCCGGCGCGGACGCGATCGGCCACGGCGCCCTGCTGCTGGAGACCGGGCGCGCCGACGTGGTGATCGCCGGCGGCTGCGAGGCCACCCTCACCCCCGTCACCCTGGCCGCGTTCGGCAACCTCGGCGCGCACTCCCTGCGCAACGACGAACCCGGGCGCGCCTCACGGCCCTTCGACACCGACCGCGACGGCTTCGTGATGGGCGAGGGCGCCGGCTTCCTCGTCCTGGAACGCCTGGACGACGCCCGGGCCCGCGGCCGCACCCCGTACGCGCTGCTCGCCGGGTACGGCGCGAGCGCGGACGCCTACCACCTGTCCAACCCGCGCCCCGACGGCGCCGGCGCGGTGGCCGCGATGCGCGCTGCCCTCGCCGACGCGGCCCTCGCGCCCGGCGACATCGCCCACGTCAACGCCCACGGCACCTCCACCGTGCACAACGACCGGGCCGAGGCCGCCGCCCTGCGCGCCGTGTTCGGCCCCCACGGCGTGCCGGTCACCTCCACCAAGGGCGCCATCGGCCACCTGATCGGCGCCGCCGGCGCCGTCGAGCTGATCGCCGCCATCGAGGCCATGAACGCCCGCACCGTCCCTCCCACCGCCAACCACGAGAAGACCGAAGAGGGCCTGGACCTCGACGTCGTGCACACCGCGCCGCGCCCGGTGCGCGCCGGCGCGGCCCTGTCCAACTCGTTCGGCTTCGGCGGCCACAACACGACCCTGGTGGTGACCCCGCTATGACCGCACCCACGACCACACCCGCCGCACAAGCCGCCCCCGCCGGACAGGCCGGACAGGCCGGACAGGCCGTACCCGCCGTGACCGCGCCCGCCGGTCCGGTGTCGCGCACCCGCCTGCACGTCACCGACCGGGACCTGGCCGCCTACCGGGCCGCGGCCCGCGCCCGCCTGGGCGCCCCCGCCCGCGCCGGGGCCGGCCCCGCGCACCCCTTCGTCGCCGCCCACGCCCTCGCCCAGCACACCGTCAGCGCGCTGACCGCCGGCGACCACGGGTTCACCGGCGTGGTCCACCTCGCCCAGGAGATCCGCACCCACGCCCCGCTCACGGCGGGGGACGTCGACGTCGCCGTCGAGGTCGCCGCCGTGCGCCGCGAGGCCCGCGGCACCCGCCTGGCCCTGACCACCCGCCTCACCGACGCGGCCACCGGCGCCCCGCTCGCCGACCTCGCCACCGCCGCGCTCCTGCTGGGCGCCACCGGCACCGAGCCGTACGGCGCCCTGCCGCCGGCCGCCCACCCCGGCTCCGTCCCCGACGGCCCGCCCCTGGTCCTCACCCACGTGCTGGACGCCGGCGACACCCGCGCCTACGCCCACGCCTCCGGCGACCTCAACCCCATCCACCTCGACGACGACGCCGCCCGCGCGGCCGGCTTCCCCGGCGTCATCGCCCACGGCATGCACCTCGTCGCCCTGGCCGCCGAGGAGATCACCGACCGCCACGCCGGCGGCGACCCCGCCCGCGTCACCGCGCTCGGCGCCCGCTTCGCCGCCCCCACCCGCCCCGGCACCGAACTGCGCCTGACCCTCCAGCCCCACGACCGGGGCACCGTGGTGCGCTTCACCATCGCCACCGAGGCCGGCACCGCCGTCAAGGCCGGCTGGGCGCGCATCGCACCGGCGGGGGAGTGAACGCCATGACCACCACCCCCACCACGGCCCCGTTCGGCCGCCCCGTCCAGGACACCGCGCTGCCGCCGCTCGCCCTGCCCGACGCGTTCACCGCCCACGCCCGCACCCGCCCCGACGCCCCCGCCCTGCTCTGGCACGACCAGAGCGTCAGCTACCGGGAGCTCGCGCAGGCCGCCGACGCCGAACGCGCCCGCCTGAACGCCCTCGACCTGGCACCGGGCGAACCGGTGGGCCTGTACGCCGTCAAGTCACCCGCCGCGGTCGCCCTGGTGCTGGCCTGCCTGATGGAGCGCCGCCCCTTCCTGCTGCCCTCCCCGCAGCTCGCCCCCGCCCTGCTGGCCGCGCTCTTCGCCCAGGCCGGCGCGCGCCGCCTGCTCGCCCCCCTGGGCCAGGACGCCCCCCGGCTGCCCGCCCTGCCCCACCCCGCCCCGGTGCCCACCCTCGCGGCCGGCACCTCCTTCATGCTCACCACCTCCGGCTCCACCGACCTGCCCAAGATCGTCCCCCTCGCGCAGGGCGCCGTCGACCGCTTCACCGCCTGGGCCCACGACACCTTCGACCTCGGCCCCGGCCGCACCGTCGCCAACTACGCGCCCCTCAACTTCGACCTCGCCCTGCTCGACGTGTGGGCCACCCTCGCCGCCGGCGGCACCTGCCTGCTCATCGACCCCGCCCACGCCCTCAACGCCCGCCACCTGCTCGCCCAGCTCATCCGCCACCGCCCCCACGTCCTACAGGCCGTCCCCCTCGCCTACGCCCTGCTCGTCCAGGCCGCCGGCACCGCCCACGTCCTGGACAGCGTCGAGCACGCCGCGTTCACCGGCGACGCCATCGACGCCCGCACCCTCGCCGCCCTGCCCGCCCTGCTGCCCGGCGCCGAGCTGTACAACATCTACGGCTGCACCGAGACCAACGACAGCTTCCTGCACCGCCTGGACCGCCTGGACGCCGCCGCCGCCCTGCCCGTGCCCATCGGCACCCCGCTGCCCGGCGTACGCACCCTGGTCGCCACCGCCGACGGCACCCCCCTGGACGGCCCCGGCAGCGGCGAACTCTACGTCTCCACCCCCTTCCAGGCCGCCGGCTACCTCGACCGCTCCCGCGACACCGGACGCTTCACCACCCAGCCCGAAGGCGCCGGCGAAGGCCGCCGCTGGTTCCGCACCGGCGACCTCGTCACCCGCGACGAGGCCGGACGCGTCCACCTCACCGGCCGCGCCGACTTCCAGGTCAAGGTCCGCGGCGTCGCCGTCAACACCGCCGAGATCGAACGCGTCCTGCTCGCCCACCCCGACGTGCGCGAAGCCGCCGTCGCCGCCGCCAGCGACCCGCTCACCGGCAAACGCCTGCACGCCGCCGTCCAGCGCACCCCCGGCTCCACCCTCAACAGCCTCGTCCTGCGCGAGCACCTGGCCCGCAACCTGCCACGCGCCGCCGTCCCCGAGAAGCTCGCCATCCACGACGCCCCCCTGCCCAAGACCGCCACCGGCAAGGTCGACCGCAAGGCCGTCCTGCCCGCCCCGTAACACCCCGCACCACCCGACCAGCCATCCAATCAGCGGCCACCAGGCCACCGACGCAAGGGAGTTGCCGACATGAGCAACATCGCCCAGATCAAGCGGTTCCTCATCGACGAGTTCCTGCCCGACATCACCCCCGACCAGCTCGCCGACGACCACGACCTGCTCTCCGACGGCGTCATCGACAGCCTCGGCGTCCTCAAACTCATCGCCTGGGTCGAGGACCACTTCACCCTCCCCGTCGACGACACCGACCTCGACCCCAACAACTTCCGCTCCGTCGCCGCCATCGACGCCTTCATCACCGAACGCCGCACCACCGCCGCCACCGCGGCCGGCGTCACCGTGGGCGGCTGACAGCCATGCACCAGGCCCTCACCGCGCTCCTCGCCGCCCGCCCCGTCGACCTGGCGGCCTGGCGCTCGTGGTGGGACCAGCTCGAACACCGCACCCTGGGCCCGGCCGACAGCGACCGGGCCCAGGCAGCGGCCCTGCTGGCCGCCCTCACCACCCGCCTGCCCGACCCCGACACCCTCACCGCCCTGCACACCTCGCTCACCGAACGCACCCCCGACCCCGGCCCCGCCCACCCCGGCAGCGTCAACATCGTCGGCACCGGCGGCGGACCCGCCACCTTCAACCTCTCCACCGCCGCCGCCCTCACCGCCGCCGCCATCGGCATCCCCGTCGTCAAGACCGGCTCCCGCGCCTACACCAGCGCCGCCGGCTCCGTCGACCTCCTCGAACGCCTCGGCATCACCCTCACCTCCAGCCACACCGCCACCGCCGACCACCTCGCCCGCCACAACATCGCCTTCGCCGGCCCCCACGTCTACCCGCCCGCCCTCACCCGCCTCGCCCGCACCCTCTACCCGCTCACCCTCAAACCCTTCGGCGCGTTCCTCAACACCCTCGGCCCCCTGCTCGCCACCGTCCCCGTCACCGCCCAGCTCACCGGCACCGCCACCCCCACCGCCCTCGCCGCCCTGCGCCCCCTGGCCGCCAACACCACCACCCGCACCGTGTGGCTCGCCCACAACAGCGCCGGCGCCGACGAACTCCTGCCCTTCGCCGACAACACCCTCCACACCCCCGACGGCGACATCCACCTGCCCGCCGGCGCCGTCGCCCCCGCCGAAGGCACCCTCGCCGACCTCGCCCCCCACCCCCACGACCTCACCGGCCACTTCCTACGCGCCCTCGCCGGCCGCGCCGGAACCACCGCCACCCACACCATCGCCCTCAACGCCGCCGCCCTCGCCCTCGCCTCCGGCCGCCACACCCGCTGGCACACCGCCTACACCACCGCCCTGGACGCCCTCGCCGACGGCGCCCCCCACGCCCTGGCCACGCGCCTGGCCACCCGCCCCAGGGAGACCGCCGGTGTCTGAACCCCTCTTCCCCCGCGACGACCTGGGCCTGGCGCTCTTCCTCAACGCCGGCGACCCCGCCGGCCGCCTCACCGACCTCGCGCTCATGCTCGACGACCAGCGCGTCGACGTCCTCGAACTCGCCGTCCCCTTCCCCGACTCGCCCACCGACGGCCCCGTCATCCGCCGCTCCGCCACCCGCGCCCTGACGGCCGGCACCACCCTGGACACCGTCCTCGCCGAACTCGCCGACCTCACCCCCCGCCTGACCCACCTCAAGGTCGCCCTGCTCGCCGACTGGAGCCACAGCCTGCGCCACCGCGACCCCACCGCCACCGCCACCGCCATCCGCGACGCCGGAGCCCGCGCCCTGCTCGTCCACGCCCTGCCCCCGCGCCTGCGCCCCGCCTGGCAGCACGCCCTGCACCACACCGGCCTGCCCCAGGTCACCACCTGCTACCCCGCCTCCACCCCCGAGGTCCTCACCGCCGCCGCCCACGGCGCCACCGACGCCTACGTCTACCTCGTCGCCCACTACGGCCGCTCCGGCACCACCCCCGCACACGGCCACCGCGCCCTCGCCGACACCGTCACCGCGCTGCGCACCGCCGCCCCCGCGACCCCCGTCGCCGTCGGCTTCGGCGTCAAGGCCGCCGCCGACCTGGCCGCCGTCGCCGCCGCCGGCGCCGACGCCGCGATCGTCGGCTCCGCCGCCGTCGCCCGCGTCGAGCACGCGCTGACCGAACGCCTCGACCCCGTCGACGAGTTGCGCGCCTACCTCACCGACCTCCGCCCCCGCCCCGCCCTCCCGGAGCGGCCCGGCGGACCCCGCACCACCCCACGCACCACCCCCGGCACCACCGGCACCACCGGCACCACCCCCGGCACCACCGGCACCCGCACCACCCCCGCCGGCACCACGACCCGAGAGGAACAACCCGCATGCTGATCCGCGACCTGGCCGACGTGAAGACCGTCGAGTGGGGCAACGGCCTGTCCCGCCGCTTCCTGGTGGAGAGCGACGGCCTCGGCTACAGCCTCACCGACACCGTCGTCAACGCCGGCACCAAGTCCCGCCTGGAGTACCGCAACCACCTCGAGGCCTGCTACTGCATCGCCGGCTCCGGCGAGGTCATCGACATGGACGGCACCTCCCACCCCATCACCCCCGGACGCCTCTACGCCCTCGACGAGCACGACGCCCACTACCTCGTCGCCAGCCCCGAGGAGGACCTGCGCCTGGTGTGCGTCTTCTCCCCGGCCCTGCGCGGCGACGAGGTCCACCAGCTCGACGCCCACTCCTCCTCCGCCTACTAGAGGCACCAGAGGCACCCCGCGCCCCCACCGGGGCCCGCCGCCCCCGCACCCCCGGGGGCCCGGGCCCCCGGGACGGGCCCCAGGAACCGACGTGAGCCGGCGCCACCGGGCGCCGGCCTGCCACCCCGCGCCCCGCACCGGCGGCCCGGGAGGAAGGCGGCACATCCCATGATCCGCTGGAACGCCGACCAGACGGCCCTGCGCGAGGGCCTGGCCCGCTTCGGCGACGACCTCAGCGCCGGCCACATCGAAGGCGACGAACAGGCCGCCTTCTCCCACGACAAGTGGCGCATGATCCAGAAGACCGGCATCCTCTCCCTGCCCTTCGAGGAACGCTACGGCGGCCTGGGCCAGTCCCTGCTCACCACCATGTACGTCCTCGAAGGCCTCGGCCACACCTGCCGCGACGGCGGCCTCAACTTCTCCGTCACCACCTCCATGGCCTCCACCGGCGTCCCCCTGCAGGCCTTCGGCTCACCCGCCCTCAAGGACGCCTACCTGCCCCGCATCGCCTCCGGCGAGGCCATCGGCGCCCACGCCATCACCGAGTCCGAATCCGGCTCCGACGCCATGCAGATGCGCACCCGCGCCGTACGCGACGGCGACCACTTCGTCCTCAACGGCGCCAAGACCTTCGTCTCCAACGGCCCCGTCGCCGACGTCGTCGTCGTCTACGCCCGCACCCACCCCCAGGGCGGCGCCCTCGGCGTCACCGCCTTCCTCGTCGACGCCGACACCCCCGGCCTGACCACCGGAAACCCCATCAAGAAGATGGGCCTGCGCACCTCCCCGCTCTCCGAGCTCTACTTCGACGACGTCCGCGTCCCCGCCGACCGCGTCCTGGGCCGCGTCGGCGGCGGCTTCCTCGTCCTCGACCACGTCATGAAACGCGAGATCCTCTACACCTTCATCGTCAACACCGGCGAGATGCAGCACCGCCTCACCCGCTGCCTGGACTACGCCAAGACCCGCATGTCCTTCGGCAAGCCCATCGGCTCCTACCAGTCGGTCGCCAACAAGATCGTCGACACCAAGATCCGCCTCGAGACCGCCCGCAAGTGGCTGTACGACACCGCCCAGCGCCTGGAGGCCGGCGACAACGTCACCGTCGACATGGCCATCGCCAAACTCCTCACCAGCGAATCCAACCTCGCCACCTCGCTGGCCGCCGTCCAGGTCTTCGGCGGCAACGGCTACATGTCCGAGTACGGACTGGAGAAGGACGTGCGCAACGCGGTCGCCGGCACCATCTACTCCGGCAGCAACGAGATCCAGTACAACCGCATCGCCGCCATGCTCGGACTCGGCAAATGACCGCCCCCGCCCTCCTGGCCCCCCGGCGCGCCGGCCACCTCAAGGTCTGCGGCGCCCGCACCCGCGCCGACCTCGCCCTCCTCGCCGACACCGGCCCCACCCTGGTGGGCCTGTGGCACGGCGTCCCCGGCGGCCCCGCCGACCTCGAAGCCGACCACCTCGCCGACCTCGCCGCCACCGCCATCCGCCTGGGCCTGGAACCCGTCCTCGTCACCTTCCTCGACGACGCCCGAAAGATCGCCGCCCTCGCCCGCGCCACCGGCATCCGCTGGATCCAGCTCCACGCCTACCAGAGCCCCGCCCTCGTCGCCGACCTGCGCGAACAGCTCCCGTACGCCGTCCTCGTCAAAGTCCTCCACCTCTCCCGCGGCCGCTGCCTGGAACGCGCCTTCACCGGCGCCTTCGAACGCGCCGGCTGCGACCTGTTCCTCCTGGACACCGTCACCGACGACGGCCGCGTCGGCTCCACCGGCCAGGCCCTGGACCCCGCCCACGTCCACGCCCTGCTGCCCCGCCTCACCATCCCCTTCCTCCTCGCCGGCGGCCTCAACACCACCAACCGCGACACCTACCGCACCGTCACCGACCACCCCCTGTACGCCGGCGCCGACATCGACACCGCCGCCCGCGACCGCACCGGCCGCTTCACCCACGAAGCCGTCACCGCCCTCACCCGCGCCTGGCACCCGCGCCTCCAGGAGACCCCCGCATGAGCCCGAGCTTCATCGACGCCCTGCTGGCCGCCCCCCGCCCCCTGGTCATGGAGGTCAAACTCCGCGACCCCCACGGCGCCGACCTCCTGGGCCCCCGCACCGTCACCGACCTCGTCACCCGCTACGAACAGGCCGGCGCCCCCTGCCTGTCCGTCGTCACCGGCCGCTGGTTCGGCGGCACCCCCCGCCTCCTGCGCGAGGTCACCGCCGCCACCCAACTCCCCGTCCTCCAGAAGGACTTCCTCACCCGCCCCGCCCAACTCGAAGCCGCCCGAGCCCTCGGCGCCTCCGCCGTCCTGCTCACCGCCGCCCTGCTGCCCGCCACCTCCCTCACCCGCCTCGTCACCACCGCCCTCGACCTCGGCCTGACCCCCTTCGTCGAGATCACCGAGGAACGCGAACTCGACACCCTGCCCCGCATCGCCGAATGCGTCGTCGCCGTCAACAACAAGGACATCCGCACCCGCGAACGCGACCGCGGCGACCTCGGCCGCAGCCTGCGCCTGCTACCCGCCCTACGCGCCGCCGGCTGCCGCGCCCCCGTCTCCGCCTCCGCCATCACCGACCCCCACGACGCCGCCCGCCTCCTCGACGCCGGCTACGCCGCCCTGCTCATCGGCACCTCCCTGATGCGCACCGGCGACCTCACCGGCTGGCTCGCCGACCTCGACGCCGCCAGAGCGGGGGTCGCCGCGTGAAGAACGACCTGCGCACCCGCTCCCTGGTCCTGGACGCCGCCGGCATCCCCGTCTCCGCCCTGGTCGCCGAACCCGAACACCACGCCCCCAAGGCCGTCGTCCTCGCCATCCACGGCCGCGGCATGCGCGCCGCCTACTTCGCCGGCCCCGCCCACCCCGACACCAGCCTGCTCACCCTCGCCGCCGACCTCGGCTACACCGTCCTCGCCGTCGACCGCCCCGGCCACGGCGCCTCCGCCCACCGCCTGCCGCACGGCCAGCTCATCGCCGACCAGGCCGCCACCCTCCACGCCGCCCTCACCGACTACGCCCGCGCCCACCCCACCGGCGCCGGCGTCCAACTCCTCGCCCACTCCTTCGGCGGCAAAATAGCCCTCCAACTCGCCGCCCACTGGCCCGACGACCCCCGCCTGCCCCTGCTCGGCTGCGACATCTCCGGCCTCGCCCAGCACTACGCCCCCGGCGCCTGGGACCGCCCCGACGACCTCGCCGGCGGCGGCCGCCTCAACTGGGGCCCCCTCCACCTCTACCCGCCCGGCACCTTCCACGCCGCCCGCACCCTGCTCACCCCCGTCCCCGCCCTCGAATCCCGCGAACTGGCCACCTGGCCCGCCCGCTACAACGCCCTCGCCGCCCGCGTACGCGTCCCCGTACGCCTCACCCTCGCCGACCACGAGCACTGGTGGCGCCTGGACGCGGCCCACCGCGCCGCCCTGACCGCCGCCTTCCCCGACGGCCTCGCCCACCTGGCCACCGCCCGCCGCGCCGGCCACAACCTCTCCCTGGGCCACGCCGCCCGCCCCTACCACCTGCGGGCCCTCGCCTTCACCGACGACTGCCTCACCCGCCCCGCCCCCGCCCCCGGCGCGGCCGCACCCGCCGCCGCGGCCCCCGGGCCCCTCCTCGCGGCCGTCTGACGGCCCCACAGACCATCTGGCGCGGGTGGAAGGGCCCCGCCGCCCCCTCGGGCAAGGGGCGGCGGGGCCCGGCCCCCCACCGGCGGGAATCCCCACCCGCCCGGCACGGTTGCCACCGATGGCCCACGAACGGACCCCCGTTCCACCCGGGCCCACGACGCACCGTCACGAGAGGGGCAGCACATGAGGATCGGCGACATCGAGGTCCTGGCGGTCATGGACGGAGAAGGCACCGAGACCGCCGCCGACGTCCTCACCCGCCCCGGTGTGGACGACCCCTGGGCCTGCCACGCCCACCACCTCGACCCGCACGGCACCCTCACCCTGCCCCTCGGCGGCTTCCTGGTGCGCAGCGGGGAGCGGACCGTCCTGGTCGACGCCGGAGTCGGGCCCCGGGACGTCGGCCGCTACCACGGCGGCGCCCTGCTCGACTCGCTCGCCGCCCACGGTGTCACACCCGCCGACGTCACCGACGTGCTCTTCACCCACCTGCACTTCGACCACGTCGGCTGGGCCGCCGTCGACGGCCGCCCCGTCTTCCCGAACGCCGTCTACCGCGCCCACCGCGCCGACTGGCAGCACTTCGTCACCGGCCCCGCCGCCACCCCCGAAGCCGTCGCCAAACTCACCCCCGTCGAAGCCCGGCTGGAGCTCTTCGACACCGACTTCACCATCGCCCCCGGCATCGACGCCCTCCACGTGCCCGGCCACACCCCCGGCACCACCGCCTACGTCCTGTCCTCCGGCGCACGCCGCGCCCTGCTGCTCGGCGACATCGCCCACTCCGTCGTCCAGTTCGGCGAACGCGACTGGCAGGTGATCTGGGACATCGACCCGCAGGCCGCCTCCGCGGCGCGCAACCGCATCGCCGACGAAGCCGCCGACACCGACGACCTCCTCGTCGCCGCCCACTTCCCCGGCATGCGCTTCGGCCGCATCCTCGCCGCCGACGGCCACCGCCGCTTCGTCGCCGTCTGACACACCACCCGCCCCGCGCGCCGCCGCCGCGCCTCGCCCGCCCCGCACTGAGACGCGCGCCGGTCGCGGCCGGGCGGGCACCGGCCCCGTAAGGTACCGGCATGTCGGTTGTGATCGCGGGCGGCCACGGCAGGGTCGCACTCCTGACGACCCGTCTCCTCACCACCCGGGGCCTACCGGTGACCGGGATCATCCGGCGCCCCGAACAAGCCGCCACCGTACGCGCCGCCGGCGCCCAACCCGCCGTCACCGACCTGGCCCACACCACCCCCCACCACCTCGCACACCTGCTCACCGGCGCCCAGGCAGTGCTCTTCGCCGCCGGCGCCGGCCGCGGCAACGCCCCCGGACAGGCCGACCCCGTCGACCACGACGCCGCCCTCACCCTCGCCGACGCCACCCAACTCGCCGGAGTACGACGCTTCGTCATGCTCTCCGCCATGGGCGCCGACCCCGCCATCCACTACCCGCCCGACCCCCTCGTCGAGACCTTCCTCCAGGCCAAGGGCAGAGCCGACCAGGACCTGCTCTCCCGCCCCGCCCTCGACTGCACCGTGCTGCGCCCCGCCTGGTTCCGCGACGGGCCCGGCACCGGCCGGGTCCACCTCGCCGAACACACCGGCCCCGGCGAGATCGACCGGGCCGACGTCGCGGCCGTCCTCGCGGACCTGCTCACCACACCCGCCACGGCCCCGCGCGTCCTGGAACTCGTCTCCGGCACCGTCCCCGTCCACGAGGCCGTCGCACGCACCGCCCTGCGCCTCGTCACCGACCACTGAACCCCCCGACCGCCGAGCCCGCCGGCCCGCTAGTGACGGCGCCGGTGTCGGGCACGCGCGGCGGCGTGATGCGACCGCTCGGGCCCACCGGTCGCATCACACCCCGCAGACGGGCCGGTCCGCCCGCCGGCCCGGGCGCTACCCGCGCCGGTCGCTGCGCTGCGCCGCCCAGGCCAGCGCCAGTCCCACCGCGCCGAGTGCGGCGGCGATCCCCAGCGGTGCGGTGTACCCGGCCCCGGCGGACAGGGCCGCGCCCGCCAGCAGGGGGCCGCCCGCGTTGCCGATGTTGAAGGCGGAGATGTTCGCGGCCGAGGCGAGGTTGTCCGCGCCGCTCGCCCGCGCCAGCACCCGGGCCTGCAACGGCGGGATGACCGCCCCGCCGGCCAGGCCGAACAGCAGGAAGACGGCGGCCACGGCGGCCCGGCTGTGCACGGCGGCGAGCAGCAGCAGCGGAACGGCCGTCACCCCGGCCAGCGCCGCGTACAGCGCGGCCGCCGGCGCCCGGTCGGCCAGCCGGCCTGCCAGCGGGGTGCCGACCACCATGCCCACGCCGACCAGCATCAGCACCACCGGCACCGCGCCGGACCCGAAGCCCGTGACCTCGGTCAGCAGCGGCGAGACGTAGGTGAGGACGGTCAGGAAGGGCGCCCAGCCGAAGGCCGTCGCGGCCAGGGCGAGCCACACCCCCGCACGCCGGAACACCCGCAGCTCGGCCCGCAGTCCGGCCCGCGGGGCCGCCGGCCCGTGCGGCAGCAGGACGGCCAGCGCGACCAGCAGCACCACGCCCAGCGCGGTCACCGCCCAGAACGTGGCCCGCCAGCCCAGCGCCTGCCCGAGCGCGGTACCGCCGGGCACCCCGAGCACGTTGGCGAGGCCGAGCCCCGTGAACACGGCGGCGATCGCGCCGGCCCTGCGCCGCGCGGGCACCAGCGAGGTCGCAACCGCGGAGGCGATCCCCACGTACGCCCCGCCGGCCAGCGCGGACAGCACCCGCCCCGCCAGCAGCGCGCCGAAGCCCGGCGCGAGCGCGGTGACCAGGCCGGCCGCGATGAACAGGCCGACCAGGTACAGCAGCATCCGCCGGCGGGCGACGCGGACCCCGAGCGCGGTCAGCAGGGGAGCCCCCACGACCATGCCCACCGCGTACCCGGACACCAGCACCCCCGCCGTCGGCAGGGACACCCCCGTGTCCTCGGCGATCCGCGGCAGCAGCCCGGCGACCACCACCTCGGCGGAGCCCACCGCGAACGCGCCGAGGGCGAGCGCGAACAGGGCGGCCCCGGCCGGAAGTTCAGGCGCACGGGCGTTGGTGGGGGAGGGGGAGGACGCGGGGCAGGGGGCGCGGCGCGCCGAGAGATCGCTGGTCATGGCACCAGCCTGGCCGCCGCAGCCCCGCTGATCAGCCCCCGAACGCGCAACGACCGGTAAGCCAGGCTTACCGGTCCCGGCCCACCGCCCCCACCGCCACCGCCGCCGTCGGGGGCTCCGCCCACTCCCGGCTCCACCCCCGGGCCCGCTCCACCGCGACCGCCGCGAACGCCCGCACCCGCGCACTGTCCCCGCCCGCCCGCCACACCAGCCCGTACTCGAGCGGCTCGGCGTCCACGAACGGCACGAACACCACCCCCGGCGGCGCCGAGTGCGCCGCCACGTCCGCCCCCACCGGCGAGATGCCCTGCCCCGCCCCGACCATCGCCAGGGTCTCCGCCAGCGTCGCCGCCGACCGCCCGCGCTCCACCACCCGCCCCCCGGGCGTCACGGACGGCGCCAACCACTCCTGCCAGTACCCGGGGACGTGCCCCGTACAGGCGAACACCCGGTCCCGCGCCAGGTCCTCCACCCCGACCGACTCCCGCCTGGCCAGCACGTGGTTGGCCGGCACCGCCAGCATCCGCGGCACCCGCAGCACCACCGGGCCCCGCACGAGGTCCTCCTCCTCCACCGGGAACTGGGTGACCAGCACCTGCGCCCCGCCGCCGCGCAGCGGCTCGAACATGGACGCCACCTGCGTCTCGTGGATGCGCACGTCGATGCCCGGGTGCCGGCGGGCGAAGGCGCCGATCACCTCCATCACGAACTCCCCGGCCGCACCGCCGAGGTAGCCGACCGTGAGCACCCCCTCGACGCCCCGGGCCGCGGCCCGCGCCCGCTCCAGCCCGTCCCCGATGCGCCGGTACGCCGGCCCGACGTCCTCCAGCAGCCGCCGCCCCAGCTCCGTCAGCCGCACCCGCCGACTGGTCCGCTCGAACAGCGGCGCGCCCACCCGCCGCTCCAGCCGCTGGATCGTCTGGCTCACCCGCGCCCTGGAGACCCCCAGCCGCTCGGCCGTCCGCCCGAAGTGCAACTCCTCGGCCAGGACCACGAAACCCTCGATCTCCAGTCGCTCCCACACCCGCCCGATGCTACGCCCGGCCCCCGGCCGGATCCCTGGGCCGTACCGGCCGGGAGCCCGGTGCGGGTCAGGGCCGGGGGCAGAACTCGGCCTCCAGCTCGGAGGTGAACACCGCGATCGGCCAACTGCCGTTGGTCCAGTCGCCGTTGATGTTGGTGGTGAGCAGGTGGCCGCCGTCGCGGGTGCCGAAGGTGTAGGTCCAGGAGCCGTTGATGGCGCCGCCCATGCCCCAGAGGGTCGGTCCGCAGTCCAGGGTGACGGAGCCGACGCCGAGGCCGTACGCGGCGTTCGGGATCCACGCGCCGGGCGGTGTGGGGACCATCGTGAACAACTCCCGCTGCTGGGCGGGCGGCAGCAGCCGTCCGCCCAGCAGCGCGGCGAAGAAGGTGTCGAGGTCGCGGGCGGTGGAGACCATGTCGCCGGCGGCGTAGCCCCAGGAGGGGCTGAGCTCGGTCACGTCGTGGACGGGGGCGGTGGGGGAGGGGTCGCCCAGGCGGGAGTAGGCGCGTGCGTGCGGGCCGCGCAGGGCGGTGTCGTCGGGAGCGGGGGTGTAGGTGCCGCTCAGGCCGAGCGGGGTGATGACGCGCTGGTCGACCTGCGCGGCCAGGCTGGTCCCGGTGGCCCGTTCGACGATCAGCCCGGCGAGGACGTAGCCGGTGTCGGAGTACGTCCAGCCGGCGCCGGGGGCGAAGTCCGGGCGGTTGGCGGTGCCGGTGCGGACGAGCTGCTCGGGCGTGTAGTCGTCGAAGCGGTGGAGCAGGAAGCCGGTGCCCTCGTTCTCGGCGCGGACCTTCGCGTCCATCGCGTAGTTGTAGACCCCGCTCGTCATGCCGAGCAGCTGCCGGACGGTGATCCGGTCCGGCTCGTAGCCGGGCCCGTCGACGAGGCCGGGCAGCCACCGCTCCACGCTGTCATCCAGGTCCAGCCGGCCCTCGGCGGCGAGTTGGAGGACGACGGTGGCGACGAAGGTCTTGGTGGTGCTGCCGATGCGGAACCGCTCCTGGGCGTGGCGGGGGCGCCCGGTGGCCAGGTCGGCGACGCCCGCGGTGCCGAACCAGGCGCGGTGCCCGTCGCGCACCTCGGCGACGATGCCGGGCACGCCGCCCTCGGTCACGGCGCGCTCCAGGACCCGCTGGACGCCGGGGTGCCCGCCCCGGGCGTCCGGGGTCGCGGGCGCCGGCGCGGCGGTGGCGGTGCCGCCCGCGACCAGGGCGGCGGTCAGGGCGGTGGCGGTCAGCGCGGTGGCGCGCCTGGTGATTCCCATGCTGGTGTTCCCCCTCGGCGTGGTGTTCGTGGCCTGGGAAGAAACTAGGAGCCGCTTCACGGTCGGGTCAACGTCAACTCCATTGCCGTGCACGGTCTGTGCAGGTGGGAGCGGGGATATCCTTGCAATGGTTGTGCCGACGAATGCAACAGCTGCCCGCGTTCCATTGCAACAGTCGCCGGGGGCGGCCGATACTGGGCCGACCGAGTCCGACCGAGGAGGGGCGGGGACGGATGCCCGGAGCCAGACTGACCCAGCAGGAGCGCCACCGGATCGCCACCGGGCTGGCCGAGGGGTGGGGGTACGGCGAGATCGCCCGGCAGCTCGGGCGGCCGACGTCGACCGTCACCCGGGAGATCGCCCGCAACGGCGGTCCGTCCGGCTACCGCGCCGACCGGGCGCAGCGGGCCACCGTCCAGCGCTCCCGGCGCGGGCGGGCGGCGGCCGGCCGGGAGGCGGTGCCGGAGCCGGCGGTGCCCGGGCGCGACACGGAGGAGGTCCGCCAGTTCGGTGACCGGCTGGCCGAGTTCCTGGCGATCGGCGGCATGCCCCGGATGACGGCGCGGGTGCTGGTCTGCCTCCAGCTCACCGAGGACGGCGCCCTGACGGCGGGTGAGCTGGTGCGGCGCCTGCGGGTCAGCCCGGCGTCCGTCTCGAAGGCGGTCGGCTACCTGGAGGTGCAGGCCCTGGTCCGCCGGGAGCGCGACGGGCGCAACCGCCGCGAGCGGTACGTCATCGACGACGACGTCTGGCACCGCGCGCTGCTGGCCAGCGCCGAGCGCAACGCGGTGCTCGCCGGGATCACCCGCCACGGCGCCGAACTGCTCGGCCCGGCCACCGCGGCAGGAGCCCGGATGGACGGCGCGGCCGCGCTGCTGGACCGGATCGGCCAGGACATCGTCCGCGGCATCCGGCAGTGGCACGAGGAGAGCCGGCGCGGCCGGGAGAACGCCGGGGCGGCCTCCCCTGGGTGAGCGGTCTCCCGGCCCCGGCCGGGAGCGGCCGGGTGGTGCGGGTCATCCGGCCGCCCGCCCGCGGGGGTGCCCCGTCCCCTTGTCCCGGGCCGTACCCGGGGCTGGGCGGGGGCGGCCGGGTGTCACGGGCGCCAGACGGCGGCCTGGCGGTAGGGGTAGAGGCTGCCCGGCGGCCGGAGCATTCGCACGCCGACCACCAGGCCCGTGTTGTTCACGAACCGGGCGCTGTTGGTGGTGTCGGCCGGGTCGAGGTCGGTGACGGTGTTGTCGGGGGCCCAGACCTTGCCCGACTGGTACTGCCGGGAGGGTATGCCGTCCCACGCGTAGCCGGCCACGGTGCCGGAGTCGTTGATGTCCGCGGCGGTGGTCCTGCCCACCGTGGGCCGGTCCAGTTCGAGCCGGGTGAGGGTGCCGTCCGGGCTCCACCGTGCGGCGTACGTCCGCGGGAGGTCCGGGTCCGGCTGGTGGTCGCCCACGGTGGCGCCCGAGCTGTTGATCGCCCCGGGGTAGGTGCGCGGGCCCAGGTCGTGCAGGGTGCCGTCGGCCGAGCGGAGCAGGCCGTGCCAGACGCTCCCGACGCCCGGTTCCGGCAGGGAGACCCTGCCGGCCACGGCGCCGGCGTCGTTGATCCGGTCTGCCGAGCTGGCGGCGGCGGCCGGGTCGGTCACGAACGCGGTGGCGGTGCCGTCGGGGCTCCAGACGGTTCCGTGCCGCAGCCCGGTCCAGGTGTAGGACTGGCCGACCGCGACGCCCGCGCTGTTGACGTCGTAGGGCACGGCGTTGTCGTCGCCGGGCAGGGGGGCGAGGGCGACGCTGGTGCCGTCCGGGCGCCAGGCGACGGCGTGGCTCTTTCCGGCGGCGTCGGTGGAGGCGCCGACCACGATGCCGCTGCCGCCGATCGCGGTGGGGTTGCTGTGGGTGTCGCCGGGCAGCGGGGGCAGGGCGGTGGGTGTGCCGTCGGCGGCCCAGCGCACGGCGGTGGCCGTCGAGTAGGCCCGGGGGGCGGGCCAGGAGGTGCCGATGGCGGTGCCGGCGTCGTTCACCCCCAGGGCCCGCGCGTAGTCCTCGCCGGGCAGTGGCGGCAGGGTGGTGGGCTGGTGGTCGGGGTTCCAGCGGATCGCGCTGGTCTGGTTGCTCTGTCCGTCGGCCCAGGCGTAGCCGACGACGACATCGGCGTTGTTGACGCCGGTGGGATCGCTGAAGGGCTTGTCGGGCATGCCGGTGGCCAGCACGGTGATAGGCGGGGTGACGGCGGGCGCGGGCGTGGGGGCGGGTGCGGCGGCGGCCGGGGCTGCCAGCAGTGCCCCGGTGGCGAGCGCGGCCGCTGCTGCCGCGGCGGCTGTGCGGTGGAGGGCGGTGCGGATGGTCATGACACGGGTTCCCTCGTCTGCTCGGCGACATGGCGGCCGGCCTGCCGCGATGCGGATCACGCCGGATCGGGCCGGGCGGGCCGGTGGTGCGGTGGAACGGGATGGACCGCGTGCTGCCGCCGGTGTGCGGCCGAAGACCCGGGCCGCGCGAACCGGCGGCGGTCTGTCATGAACGCGACTCTAGCGGCCGGGTTCCTCTCCCGCAGGTGAACAAGGCGTTCCGGTCGTGGTTCCGAAGGCGCGGCCGGGGCCGCGGGTGCGGCCGTTGCCGTACGGGCTGCCCGGGCCCTCGTGCCGGGTGGTGCGGGTCATCCGGCCGCGGGTGCGGGGCCCGCCGGGTGGGCGTGGTCGAGGAAGGCGCGGACCTGGTGGGCGAAGGCGTCGGGGGCGTCCGCGTAGAGCCAGTGCCCGCTGTCCGGGATCTCCGTCAGGCGGGTGTTCGGGCGTTCGCGGGCCATCCGGCGTGCGGTGGCGGGGGTGAGGAGGAAGCTGTCGGCGGCCCGCAGGAGCAGGGCGGGCTGGGCGGAGGCGTTCCAGACGGCCGTGAAGTCGCCGGTGAGGGCGGCCTGGGAGGCCGTCATGTCGGCGGTGTCGAAGAGGAAGCCCCAGCCGTCGGGGAACTCGGCGGCGCTGTCCATGAAGTAGCCGGCCGGGACGCCGCGTTCCGCCAGCGCCCGGGCCAGGGCGCGGCGGGTCGGGGCCCGGCGGGGCCAGCCGGACACGTCCAGGACGGGGCGGGTCTCGGGCTCCCGGTTGAGCGTCGTCATGTCGGCGACCACGAGCGCCGCCACGAGGTCGGGGCGCCGGTGGGCGAGGTGGAAGGCGACCGCGCCGCCCATCGAGTGCCCCAGCACGGCGGCCGGTACCGGGCCGAGCGCCTCCAGGAACGCCGCCGCGTCGGCCGCGTAGGCGTCCGGGGTGAACTCGCCCCCGTTGTCGGACAGTCCGTGCCCGCGCTGGTCGAGGGCGAGGACCCGGTAGCGGCCGGCGAGCGCGGCGGCCAGCGGCGCGAAGATCCGGCCCCGCCCGAAGTGCCCGTGCAGGGCGAGCACGGCCGGCCCGGGGCCGCCGAAGTCCAGGTAGGCGAACCGGCGTCCGCCGAGCCGGACGAACGACTCGGCGGGCCGGTCCGCGGGTCCGTCCGTCACCCCGTACGCCCCCTCTCGCGAAGTGCCGTGTGCGGCAGGGGGAAACCTATCCCGGGCGGCGCGGACGGCGGCGGGCCCGCTCCGGGGGGCCGGTCGGGGGGCGGGGCGGTCAGGTGTAGAGGGCGGCGGCGCGGCGGGTCGCCTCGGCCAGGCGGGAGCGCAGTTCGGGCGGGTGGAGGACCTCGGCCTCCGGGCCCAGGCGCAGCAGTTCGAGGTAGCCGATGTCCCAGCTCTCGACCGGCAGGGTCGCGGTGACCCAGCCGTCGGCGTCCGCCGGGCCCGCGGTGGCCAGCGCGTCGGCGGCGGCGGTCGGCTCCAGCAGGGCGGCGAGGTTCTCGACGGCGAACGGGCTCAGCCGCACCACCGCCCGCTCGCGCAGCATGGCGCGGGTGAACTCCCGGGCCGCCGCGGCCCAGTAGGCGGCGAGGTCGAACTCCGGGTCGCGCTCGAACCGTTCGTCGCCGGCCTCGGCGCTCTCGAAGCGGTCGACGCGGTACGAGCCGACCCGGCCGGAGGTGCCGCGCGCCGCGAGGTACCACTGCCCGGCCTTCAGGACCAGGCCGTACGGCTCCAGCCGCCGCTCCCGGGTGCCGGAGCGCGCCGCGTAGCGGGCGTGCAGGACACGGTCCTCCCACACGGCGCGCGACACCTCGGCGAGCAGCGCGGGGGTCGGGGCGTCGCGGAACCAGGCCGGCGCGTCGAGGTGGAAGCGCCGGGCGGCGGCCGCGGGGGCGTCGCCCAGGGCGGCGGCGACCTTCAGCCGGGCGGCGAGGGCCTGCCCCGCCAGGCCCATGTCGCGCAGCGGGCCCGGCAGCCCGGCCAGGTGCAGGACCTCGGCCTCGGCGCGTTCGAGGCCGGTGAGGCGGGTGCGGTAGCCGTCGACGAGCCGGTAGCCGCCGCCGCGGCCGCGCTCCGCGTACACCGGCACCCCGGCCTCCACCAGCGCGGCGACGTCGCGCTGCACGGTGCGCTCGGAGACCTCCAGCTCGGCCGAGAGCTCCGTGGCGGTCATCGTCCGCCGGCTCTGCAGGAGCAGCAGCAGCGCGATGGCCCGGCTCGCCCGCACGTCGCCCCTTCCGTCGCCTGCCTGGTGTCGCCTGGTGGGCCTGGTGGGCCCGCCCGCGTGTGCGGTGGCCCGGCTCCATTGTCGCCGGGCCCGGGGCCGGGCGCGGGCGGGCCCGGTGCGGGCGGGGTCAGGCCTCGTCGGCGGCCGCGTCGAGCTTGGCGGGGTCGGGGGCGAACGCGGTCATCCACTGCGGGTGCAGCCGGTAGTAGACGACGTCGTTGTCCCAGTCGAAGGCGTCGGGGCCGTAGAAGTCCCGGAAGTACGCGAGCAGTTCCGGCCAGTCGGCGGCCGGCTCGCCGCCGTGCGGGTTGAGGACCTCCGCGGTGCCGTGGGTGAACACGCCCAGGTCCTCCCCGCGCAGGTGCGCGGCGCTGACGGCGGGCCGGGCGGCGAGGTGCCGGGCCTTGGCGGCGCCGCGCGCGGTGCCGAAGTGCCACATGCCGTGCAGGAAGTGCCCGTCCACGCCGCTGATCCGCGGCTCGCCCTTCGCCGTCACCGTGGACAGCGCGAGCGTGCACATGCCGGTGAGCACACCGGTGAGCTGGTCGGCGGTGAGCGTGCGCTCGCTGTTGATGATCGACCGCAGGTGCGCGGTGGAGCGGGCGAGCGAGGCGTCGAGGAGGGCCTGGAGCCGGTGGAGCTCGTCGGGTGTTTCGCGCATGGGGGGTCCTTGTCTGTCCGTCGTCCCGGCTCGTGCCACCACGACACCGACCGGCGCCCCCTACTGTCCCCGCGAAACCCGACACCTTCTGTCGTGATTTCCCGCGGTGTCCTGCGGTTTTCCACGCGCCCGGCCGCTGGTGGGGGAGTGGGAAGTCGGCGGGGCCGACTTCCCACTCCTCGGGGCTCCGCGGTGGCAGCCGTCAGCCGTCGGCCGCCTGCCGTGCGGGGGTCAGGGCCAGAGGCACTGCGACTGCGGGTCGAAGCAGGTGAGGCCCATCGAGGACGCCACCTTCGCGATGTGGACGCAGGCCTCCTCCACCATGCTCCAGCGGATCGGGAAGTAGATCAGCGGGCCGCTCGCCTCCCCGATCAGCGGGCCGGTCGACCACGGCGAGGTGTCGTCCTCGTCCTCGGCGAGGTCGGGCCACCGCTCCAGCAGCGCGGCCACGAAGGCCGCGATCCGCTCGGTCGGCGGAAGGTTCTCCTCGTCCGTGCCGAGGTACCGCTCGTACAGGTCGTCGAAGCACCGGCCCGCCGCGGCGTCGTCCGCGGGGCGCTCGCCCTCCCAGACCGCAAGGTCGTAACTCATGGGCGCAGCCTGCCACCCGGCACCGACAACCGTCCCGGAGCCCGTACGCGCAGGCCCGGCCTGCCGGGGCCGCCGCGACCGTCGTGGGGGAGTGGGAAGTCGGCGGGGCCGACTTTCCACTCCCGGCGGCTCCCCGGTTCCCCGGGGCGGCTGCTCCGTGTGGCCGTCAGCCGGCCGGCTGTGCCCGCTCCAGGGCTTCCCGCAGCCGCCTGACCTCGTCGACCAGTCGTGGCACGTCCTGGCGGGCGGCGGCGATGAAGTCGAGGTCCGCGTCCGTCGCGGGGTCCGGTCCCGTCCGGGTGCGGCCGTCGGTGGTCCGGGTCAGGTGGAACTCGTCGTCCCGCGGCGCGTCGGGGCGCAGTTGGACGAAGCTCGCGCCGCCGATCCCCTGGCGGGTCTCCAGCCGGGCGACCCACGGCCCCGGTGTCGCGGCGCCGGCGCGCAGCTCGATCGCGGACAGTTCTTCCTCGGACAACGGCTCGTCGGACGGCATGCCCGGATCCTGCCCCCGGTCCTCCGCACCTGTCCAGGGCCACCCGGGCTGCCTTGAGCGGGGTGGCCCCGTCCGTTCAGTCCCGCCGGTTCGCCGGCCGGGCCTCGACCCACTGCGGTATCCGCGCCGGTGCCAGGAACTTCTCGTTGAGCACCAGCATCCACGCCAGCGCGATCATGCAGACGATCGGGATCGCGAGCAGCAGCACGATGAAGACGATCGGGTGCGCGTGGCTGAACGCGTCGCTGTTGATCCCGAAGAGCGTCACGGGACCGGCGATGACGAGGGGCGCCACCAGCCAGCAGAACAGGTAGGTGCGGATCACCTCGCTCATGCGCAGTTCGGCCCGGCCCAGGAACACGTACTGCGTGGTGCTCGTCGAGGAGCCGTGCCGCCCGGAGACGTCGACCGTCTCGCCCTCCTTGACGTAGTAGCGTCCCAGCGGCCGGATCGGCAGCATCAGCATGGTGAACCAGTGGGTGGCGAAGCAGGCCCCCTGGGCGTCCGGCCGCGTCTTGCCCAGCATCGTCCGCCCGAACCCGTTGACCGTGCCCAAGCGCGGTGCCGTGCGCATCGGCATGACCCTGTCCGACATCTGCCCCCCATCCCGGCGACAACCGTTGTGATCCGATCAGCATGCCAGCGCCGTACGACACCCTCCCGCCGGGGGCGCAACACCTCCATCGGATCTCCCCGGTGACGGACGATCACCTCCCGCCGCCCGGTGGAGCGGGAAGTCGGCGGGGCCGACTTCCCGCGCGCGGGCGGCCCGCCGAAAGGGGCGGGCCAGGGGGCGCGCAGCCAGTAGACAGGGCGCGCAGCCCAGGAAGGGGGCGCGCGGGCGGAGGGGGATCCGCGCTCTCGACAGATAGCTCTTACTGAGAGCTAAAATGAGGGTATGACCGCGACAGGGCCCGAAACGCTCGACGTCGCGCTGGCGGACGAGTTCTCCACCCTCCTCGTCGGCATCCAGCGCCTGGTCCGCCGCCGCCTGCGGCAGGCGACGGACGAACCCCGCCTGCGCGGTGCCCAGGTCGAACTGCTGCGCCTGGTGATGGACAGCCCCGGACTGCGCGTCTCCGAGGCCGCCGAGGAGCTGTGCCTGGCCGGCAACTCCGTGTCCACCCTCGTCAACCAGCTCGTCGCCCGGAACCTGCTGCGCCGCGAGAGCGACCCCGCCGACCGGCGCGCCGCCCTCCTGCACGCCACCCCGGAGGCCGTCGAACGCATCGAGGCCTGGCGCCGGCGCCGCCGCGCGCTGATGGGCGACATCGTCGCCGGCCTGCCGCCGCGCGAGCGCGAGGCCCTGGCCGCCGCCCTGCCCGCCCTGCGGCAGGTCGCCGAGGGCCTGCGCACCCCGCCGGGGGAGGAGGAACGATGACCACCGAGGACACCCGGGACACCGGGAACGCCGGGGACACCAGGGAGGCCGCGGACGCGGTGGCCTGCCGGGGCTTGGAGTACACCTTCCGCCACGGCCGAGGGAAGGCCACCCGGGCCGTCGACCGGATCGACCTCACCGTCCGCACCGGCGAGGTGTTCGGCCTGCTCGGCCCCAACGGCGCCGGCAAGACCACCACCATCCGCGCGATCACCACCCTGCTGCCCGTCGGCGCCGGCATGGTCCGCGTCTTCGGCCACGACGCCACCCGCCACCCCATGCAGGTGCGCCGCCTGCTCGGCTACGTCCCCCAGCAGCTGTCCGCCGACGCCGGGCTGACCGGACGCGAGAACGTCGCCCTGTTCGCCCGCGTCTTCGACGTCCCGCGCCGCGAACGCGCCGCCCGCGTCGACCAGGCGCTGGCCGCCGTCGACCTCACCGAGGCCGCCGAACGCATGGCCGCCACCTACTCCGGCGGCATGGTGCGCCGCCTCGAACTCGCCCAGGCCCTGGTCAGCGCCCCGCGCCTGCTCGTCCTGGACGAACCCACCATCGGCCTGGACCCGATCGCCCGCACCGGCGTGTGGGAACGCGTCGACGCCGTACGCGCCGCCACCGGCATGACCGTCCTGGTCACCACCCACTACATGGACGAGGCCGACCGCCACTGCGACCGCATCGCCCTCATGGACCGCGGCCGCGTCCGCGCGCTCGGCACACCCGCCGAACTCAAGGACCAGGTACGGCGCACCGACCCGGCCCAGGCCGCGCCCAGCCTCGACGACGTCTTCCGCCACTTCGCCGGCCGGCAGCTGGCCGACGCCACCGAAGGAGACTTCAGCGATGTCCGCCGTACCCGCCGCACCGCAGGCCGCGTCGGCTGAACCCCCCGCCCACCGCCCCGCCGCCGGCCCCGACCTCTCCCTGCTGCTGGTGCCCCCGCGCGCCCGCACCGGCTGGCGCCTGGTTCCCGCCCGCATCGGCGCGATGTGCGCCGTCGAACTGCAGAAGCTGCGCCACGACCGCACCGAGCTCTACACCCGGGCCGTCCAGCCCGCCCTGTGGCTGCTGATCTTCGGCGAGACCTTCACCCGCCTCAAGGCCATCCCCACCGGCGGCATCCCGTACCTGGACTACCTCGCGCCCGGCATCATCGCCCAGTCCGCGATGTTCATCGCGATCTTCTACGGCATCATGATCATCTGGGAGCGGGACTCCGGCGTCCTCACCAAACTGCTCGTCACCCCCACCCCGCGCGCCGCCCTCGTCACCGGCAAGGCCTTCGCCGCCGGGGTGAAGGCACTCCTGCAAGCCGTCGTGGTCGTACTGATCGCCGCCGCCCTCGGCGTCGCCATGACCTGGAACCCGCTGCGACTGCTCGGCGTCGTGGCCGTCGTCCTGCTCGGCTCGGCGTTCTTCTCCTGCCTGTCGATGGCCATCGCCGGCATCGTCCTCACCCGCGACCGCCTGATGGGCATCGGCCAGGCCATCACCATGCCGCTGTTCTTCGGCTCCAACGCCCTCTACCCCGTCGACCTGATGCCCGGCTGGCTCCAGGCCGTCAGCAAGGCCAACCCGCTCAGCTACCAGGTCGACGCCCTGCGCGGCCTGCTCATCGGCACCCCCTCCCACCTGCCCCTGGACTTCGCCGTCCTCGCCCTCGCCACCGTGGCCGGCATCGCCGCCGCCTCCGCCCTGCTCAGGCGCCTGGCGCGCTAGCCGACGCCGTCACCGCCCTGCGGAAAAACGCGGTGACAGGCGCGGCGCCGCCCCGGGAGACTGCCTTCCAGCAAGCCGACGACCGGAGGGCGGGGTACCAGTGGCACTGGCGAGGAAGGGCACGCGGCGCATCGCCGTCGACGGCGAGGAGTACCGCTGGCGCGTGACCCGCCAACACTGGTGCTGCGACTACGAGGGCACCACCCTCGGCTACGCCGCCGAGCACGCCACGCACCCCGGAACGACACTCGTCGTGGACACCGGCCGCCCCACCCTCCGCACCCCCGAGACGGTGGCGACGGACCTCGTCCTGCCACGCGAAGTCGCCGCGGGCATCCGCACCGCCCGGGCGAACGGCTGGACACCCGCCACCCCCGGCCCGCCCCTCACCCTGCACCTGTCCGCCGCCTGACCGGGAAGGAACGACACGACCCCATGACCCACGCCTTCCCCCGGACGGTGCTGCACACCCCGCGCCTGACCCTGCGCCCCTTCACCGCCGACGACACCGACGACACCCGCGCCGCCTGCGCCGACGACCTCACCCAGCACTGGCTGCCGCTGCCCCGCCCCTACACCCGCGAGGACGCCCACACCTGGTGCACCCGCACCGCCCACGACCTGCGCACCACCGGCGACGGCATCCACTTCGCCGTCACCGAGCGCACGAACGGGCGCCTGGCCGCCACCGTCGGCCTGAAGAAGACCGACTGGCGCTCCCGCAGCTCCGAAGCCGGCTACTGGGTCGCCCCCTGGGCACGAGGCCGGGGCATCGCCGCCGAAGCCACCCGCGCCCTGGCGCACTGGCTGCTCACCGCGCAGGCCTTCGAACGCCTGGAGCTCAAGGCCGCCACCGCCAACACCGCCTCCCGCCGCACCGCCCTGAACGCCGGCCTGCGCGAGGAGGGCGTGCTGCGCAACGCCGGCTTCACCCACCACGGCCGCACCGACCTCGTCCTGTACTCCCTCGTCCCCGCCGACCTGGGGTCGTCGCCGACGGCCTGACCGGGCCGGCGGCACCGGGTCAGGGCGTCAGGAGGCGGTGCGGCGCACCGGGTGGCCGCCGGGGCCGGTGGTGAGCCAGGAGCCGTCGCCGAGCGGCCGCAGGTCGTACGGGTCCGCCGCGTGGGCGTCGAACTCGCCGTGGACGCGGCCGGTGCGGGCGTCGACGCGGTAGTGGCGGAACCAGTCCTCCTCGTCCTCGGTCTCGCCGACGAGGGTGGCCACGAGGGTGTCCGGGGTGAGGTGGCCGCCGCTCCACTCCAGGAAGACCGTGTCCGGGTCGTGCCCGAAGTCGTCGACGGTGAGGGTGAACACCGTCTCGCCGCCGGGGAAGGCGTGGACGGCGAGGTCCCTCTGGGCGTGGTCGACGGTCAGGAAGCGGTGCCCGTCGGGGGACAGGTCGATGAGGCAGCGGTCGTCCCACGGGTAGCGGAGGAGTTCCAGCCGGCCGCCGGCCAGCGACGCGCGGTAGACGGCGGTGCCGTCCTGCCCCTCGCCCACGTTGAGGAGCATCCCGCCGCTCGCCGGGTGCGCCAGCTGCACGCCGCCGTGCCCGACCGTCTCCAGGTCGGCCCGGGCGAGGACCGCCCCGCTCGCGGCGTCCACGGCGACCCACTGGTCCGGCCGGTCGCGGCCCGCCATGGCGTCGGGCCGGTAGACCCACAACACCCGCCCGTCCGGGGACAGTTCGCAGTCTGGCAGGTGGCCGTGGGCGTTGTCCGCCGCCGGTTCGAAGGGCGTGCGCCAGACCTCCGCGCCGTCGGCCGTCACGCAGACGGCCGCGTGGAGCGTCGTGTAGTAGGCGTGCCGCAGGTCGGCGGCGACGGCGTGGGCGACCACCCCGTCCCCGGGAACCGGCCGGCAGGCCACCGCGGGCGACAGCACGCCCACGGCGCCGGCGGCCGGGGCGTAGGCGCAGACGAGTCCGTCGACGAGCTGGGTGGTGAGCCGGACGGGGTGCGGGGAGGCGGCCATCCCCGGAGGCTACCGAACCCGGGCGGGCGGCCGCCGTCGGCCCCGCCTCCGGCCGCTCCCGGCCGCCTCCGGCCGGTCAGGGGCGCCACTGCTCCCGGTAGCCGGGGTGGTCGTGGTAGGACTGCGCGAGGACGCGCAGCGCGTACGCGAGGCCGGCGGCGCGGGGGTCCGAAGGGTCCATCGCGATGCCCTCCTGGGCCAGCTGGTCGACCAGGTCGAGCATGGGCAGGTGGCTGTCGAGGAGCGCCTCGGGGCCGAAGACGTGCGCCACGTAGGCATAGGCGTGGTTGTCTTCCTCGTTGCGTGCGCGCAGGAAGCGCAGGAGGTCGTCCATGGGCCCATCCTGGTGCGCCGCCCCGGCGGGCCGGGAGCCGGGGCCCTTCCGCCCGGAGGGCGCGGGGGCGGCTCGGTGCCGTGTGCCGCGGGCGGGCAGCGGGGGCCTGGTCGGTGAACGGGCTTGGCGGCGCGCCGGGTTGCGCGCGTCCCCGGCCGGCCGGGGACGCGGCTGTTCGCGGTGGTCGGGTGGCCCGCGCCCGTCGTCCCGTCGCGGCCGAACTTCCGTTCTCCCTAGGGGAGTTCGTGCGATATGGCCGCCGCGCTCGGCGCCGTGGTGCCGTGTTCCACGGGGACGTTGCTTCCTCCCGTGGGGGCGCGCGCGGAGCCGGGCGCCGGCCGGGCTCCGCGCGCGCAGGGGGGAGGGGGTCAGGCGGCGGTGCCCTGCCGGCGGGCGCGGACGCTGGTGACCAGCTGGGCGCGGATGCGGGCGGGGACCTCGGGGGCGAAGCGGGCCAGGTAGTGGTTCAGGTGGGTCTCGTCGCCGGTGAGGAACGGCAGGTCGAAGACCAGCAGTTTGCGCACCGCGAGCAGCGGGACGGGGGCGCGCAGCGGCCGGAAGGAGTGGTTCCACAGGCCGGGTTCCTCGCAGACCGGGTGGAACTGGCCGATCATCAGGCCCTGTTCGACGAACTCGTCCTTGGCCTTGCGCTGGAGCTCGTCCAGCACGGTGGAGTCCTCGCGGTCCAGCTGGGGCAGCACCAGCAGGACGGTCAGCAGCTCGCGGTCGGACTCCTCCGCCAGGTCGGCGAGCAACGCGTCGTAGTGGGCGCGCAGTTCGGCCACCAGCGCGGGCAGGTCCCCGCCGGGGGAGGCGCCGGGGGAGGTGTCGGCGACGGCGATGTGGAACAGGCCGCGGCGCAGCGAGGGCTGGGTGTAGGGGCAGACCGGGCCGCTGCGGCCGAGGTCGGGGTGGGCGGTGGTGAGGAAGGCGCGGGCCCAGGCGAGGGTCTCGGCGGCCTCGGGGCTCGCGGCGGCGCGGCCGGCGTCGATGTGCTCGGCGCTGTACACGCGCAGCGCCCCGGTGACGGCGGCCGCAGCGGCGGGAGCGGTGGGGGCGACGGCGGCGGGGGCGGTCATCGGGGCCCCCGCCAGACCGGGGCCAGGCGGGGTCCGCCGCCGGGCAGGGCGAGGGCCTCGCCGAAGCGGGCGAAGCCGCCGCAGGCGAGCAGGCGGGCGCCGGACGGGGAGCTGGTCTCGGCGTAGGCGGCCTGGCCGGCGGTGTCGACCTCGGTGAGGAAGGCGTGCAGCAGGGCCCGGCCGGCGCGGGTGCCGCGGGCGCCGGGGCGTACCCCGACGAAGGCGAGGTAGTGGTGGGAGCGGTGGCGCGGGTGGCGCAGGGTCTGCAGGCGGGTGATGGCGGCCAGGCGGCGGGCCGGTTCGCCGTGGCCGGCGGCGTCGATCGCCTCGGCCAGGGCGGCGGTGGCGGCGCCGTCGCGCGGGCCCGGGGCCTCCCAGCGGCCGGGCGGCAGGAACAGCAGCGCCCCCAGCGGTTCGCCGTCCTCGGCGCCGTCGTCCGTGGCGCCGTCGCCGGCGGCCCGGTGGACGGCCAGCGCGCCCCCGTGGGCCAGGCACTGCTCGACGTGGACGCGGAAGAAGGCGGGCAGGACGCGGGCGCGGTGGTCGGGGTCGGGGAAGGCCCAGAGCATCAGCGCGTCGTCGGCGAAGGCGTCGGCGAGCGCGCGGGCCAGGGCGTCCTCCTCGCCCGGGCGGGCGGGGCGCACGACCGGCCGTACGGCGCTGTCGGCCGGCCCGGGGGGCGGTAAGGCGGTGCCCGCGGCGGCGGGCAGGGCGGTGGCGGTGGTCAACGGGCACTCTCCTCGAACGAGGGGGCGGACGAAGGGGAAGGAGCCGAAGGAGTGGACGGAACACAGGGAGCGGACGGAGCAGACGGAGCAGAAGGAGCGGACGGAACGGTAGAAGCGGGGGAACCGGTCGCCGAGGCGGCCAGCGCCGCCACCCGCGCGTGCAGCGGCGCCACCCACCCCTCCGCCTCCGGCTTGATCAGCACGCTGCGCAGCACCCGCGCCCCGTCCGCGTCCGCGCGAACCCCCGGGTGGCGGCGGGTGAAGTCGGCGGCGTCCACGCGCAGCACGCTCAGGTAGACGGGGTCGTGCTCGTCGGCCATGCCCTGGCGCAGGACCCGCTCGCTCGCGGCGTCGACCGCCGACAGCGCGGGCGCACCGGCGACGGTGGGGAAGTAGGTGACGATGTCCAGCTGCGGCCGCTGGTAGAGCGTCAGCTCCGCGCTGTCCTCGATCCGCCGCGCCCAGGCGAGGGCGGCGCGCCGGCTCGCGGCCAGCCCCGCGCCCAGCCCCCGCGCGGTGAGCGGCAGCAGCTGCAGGGTCAGCCACAGGGCGGCGGCCGAGGCCCCGGCGCGCGAGCACTCCAGGCTGATCTCGCCCAGGTGCAGCTCGGCGTCGGTGAAGTAGGTGTACGGGGAGTCGTGGGCGAAGTGCCGCCCGATGTCCGGGTCGGCGAACAGCACCGCCCCGCAGCCGTACGGCTGCAGGCCGTGCTTGTGCGGGTCGACGGTCACCGAGTCGCAGCCGGCGATCGCCCGCCACGGCGCCGTGTCCACGTCGAGGGAGGCGGCGAGCGCGTCGTCGGAGGCCAGCAGCGCGAAGAACCCGCCGTAGGCGGCGTCCACGTGCACCCGCGCCCCGTAGCGGCGGGCCAGCGGCAGGATCTCGTGCACCGGGTCGACGGCGCCCGCACCGGTGGTGCCGCAGGTGACCACCACCGTGCCGACCCGCCCGGTGCGCAGCAGCTCCTCCAGCGCCCCGGTGTCCATCCGGCCCTCGGCGTCCGCCGCCACCGCGTGCCCCTGGACGCCCAGCACGTGGCACATCCGGCTGTGGGTGTAGTGGGCCTCGCGGCTGTACGCCACCCCCAGGCCCGGGTGGCTCTGGCGCGCCACGTACAGCGCCTCCAGGTTGGCGATGGTGCCGCTGCTGGTCAGGTGGCCCACGTGCGCGGGCAGCCCGAACATGGCGGCGAGCTGCGCGACGCACTCGCGTTCCATGTCGTTGGTGGCCGGTCCGCCCTCGTAGGCGTGGTTGTTGGGGTTGAAGCGCATCGCCGTCAGGTAGCCCACCACCGCCGCCGGGTGCGGCGGCTTGACCATCTGCCCGGCGTAGCGCGGATGGAAGAACGGGTAGTTGTGCTCCAGGCGCTCGGCGAAGCGCTCGAAGGCGGCCGCGAACGCCGCCTCGTCCACCAGGTGCGAGGGGTGCGGCTCCAGCGGCCCGAACCGCTCGCCCCACCGCTCGGCCACCTCGGCCGCCTTCGGCAGCCAGTACCGCAGGTCCACGCTCAGGCCCTTCCCCTCAAGTCCTTCGACAACGGGGGGCCGACGCGCGGGTGAGCAGCACGCCGGGCCCCTGGCGAGTACGAGCGTTCACCGCGTCCGAGTCCTTGAGCGTTCCTCGACCGCGTCCGCAGCCACCGTGGCCACCGCCCGCAAGGCGCCCGCAACACCCGCAGCTCACCCACCGCACCGCCCGCCGGCCCCACCCGCACCGCCCCGGCCCCCGCCGCGGGCACCCCCGCACCGCCCCCCGCACCGCCCCGTACGGCCCCAGCCGGACCCCACCGGGACCCGAGCCGCCGCTGCTGCAATCACCCCCGGACAAGGCCGCCCCACCCCACCCGGGCGAGGCCGGGGGAGCTCACGCGGGAGGAACGACGCGATGGTGACCAGACGCAGGATGATCGGCGCCGCCCTGGCGACCGGGGGAGGAGTCCTGCTCGTGCGCACCACGCTGCGCCCGGCCCCCTCCGCCGCCACCACCGCGGCCGCCGCCGCCAAGGACGCCGGCCACGCCCACCCGGCCGGCGCCGCCGCCCCCGACCCCGGCCCCGACGCCGGCCCCGCGCTCGCGGAGAAGTTCACCACCGCCCTGCCGCTGCCCCCGGTGCTCAGCCCCGTCTCCACCGACGGCGGCGCCGACACCTACGCGGTGACCATGCTGCGCTCCTACGCCCGCGTCCTGCCCGGCCGCCGCACCGAGGTCCTCACCTACAACGGCGCCTTCCCCGGCCCCGTCATCCGCGCCCGCTCCGGGCGCCCGGTGGTCGTCCGCCAGACCAACCTGCTCGACGACCCGGTCTCCGTCCACCTGCACGGCTCCGCCGTCCCCGTCGACAGCGACGGCGGCCCGATGAACCTGCTGGGCGCCGGCGCCACCCGCACCTACACCTACCCCAACGACCAGCCCCACGCGAGCCTGTGGTTCCACGACCACGCCCACCACCTGGAGTCCGAGCACGTCTACCGCGGCCTGGCCGGCACCTACCTGCTCACCGACGCCACCGAGGCCTCCCTGCCGCTGCCCGCCGGCCGCTACGACCTGCCCATCGCCCTGCGCGACGCCCGCTTCGACACCGCCGGCAACCTCGTCTACCGGATGGACGACGCCGAGGGCCGCGCCACCGTCCTCGCCAACGGCCGCCCCTGGCCCAAGGTCGACGTCGCCGCCCGCCGCTACCGCATCCGCCTGCTCAACTCCTCCAACCTGCGCTTCTTCTCCCTGCGCCTGGCCGACGGCGGCCCCATCACCCAGATCGGCTCCGACGGCGGCCTGCTGGAACGCCCCCACACCACCGACACCGTCGACCTGTCACCCGGCGAGCGCGCCGACGTCGTCATCGACTTCTCCCGCTACCGCCCCGGCACCAGCGTCGTGCTCACCAACTCCATGCCGCCCGGCCCCGCCGAACACATCGGCCAGGTCCTGCGCTTCGACGTCGGCCGCCCCGCCCCCGACCCCTCCAGCGTCCCCGACCGGCTGCGCACCCTGCCCCCGCTGGGCCCGGTGGCCCGCGAGCGCACCATCGTGCTGAAGGTCGAGGAGGGCGGCGCGGGCGTGGCCCCGCTCGGCCTGATCGACGGCCGGCAGTATGACCCCGCCCGCGTCGACGCCGCCGTCGCCTTCGGCACCTCGGAGATCTGGACGGTCCACAACGCCAACACCGACATCCCGCACAACTTCCACCTGCACCTGGTGCAGTTCCGCGTCCTGCAGCGCAACGGCGCACCCCCCGGCCCCGAGGAGGGCGGCCTCAAGGACACCGTGCGCCTGATGCCCGGCGAGAGCGTGCGCTTGCAGGCCACCTTCGACTCCTACCGCGGCCGCTACCCCTACCACTGCCACCTGCTGGACCACTCCGCGATGGGCATGATGGCTCAGATGGAGATCGCCTGACAGCCCCTCGCGGGGCGCAGGCCACAGGCTTAGGATGAGGCGGTGCCCTGTTGCTGAGCCGCCCGAGCGCGAGTGGAGGCGAGGCGGTAGGAATCGGTGCCGGTCTCGATGATGTTGCCACCAAAGGTGAGGCGATCGACGATGGCCGCGCAGAGGCGAGGATCGGTGAACGTGTTGTCCCAGCCTCCGAACGATTCGTTCGACGCGATGGCGACGCTGTTCTTCTCCTCCCGTTCGGTCAGGACCTGGAAGAGCAGTTCGGCGCCGCGTCGGTCGAGCTCCATGTAACCGAGTTCGTCGATGCACAGGAGATCGACGCGGCCGTAGCGGGCGATGGTCTTGGTGAGCAGCTTCTCGTCGGCAGCTTCGACAAGCTCATTGACCAGCTTCGTAGCGAGGACGTACTTGACCCGGAACCCGGCCATTGCGGCTTCCGTTCCGAGAGCGATCAGCAAGTGTGACTTCCCCGTACCCGAGTCTCCGATCAGGCACAGGGGCTGGCTTTTCCTGATCCAGTCGCAAGAGGCCAGGCTCTGGACCATCACCGGGTCGATGTTGGGGTTGGCGGTGAAGTCGAACTTGCGCAGCGACTTGTCTCGCGGGAACCCTGCAGCCTTGATCCGTCGCTCGGAACGGCGGCGGTTCCTGTCGTCGCATTCACTCATCAGGAGTTCGGCGAGAAACCCGATGGGTGACATCTGATCGCGTTCAGCCGCTTCTGAGAGCTCGGTGAACTTCGCCCGGATGGTCGGGAGTCGAAGCGCGCGGCACGCCTGATCGACTGCGACGTGGGCTGCCTGGTCGGTGCGGACACGTTGTGTGTGGATGGACACGATGCTTCCTTCAGACGGGGGGACGGTTGGTACGGGGGCGTCGCAGGAGCTGGTCGTACGTGGCCACCGAGGGCACAGGCCGGTTGTCGGGCGGCAGATTGGCGAGACGTTTGGCAGCCGAGGGGTCGGCTGGGGCAGGGGGCTCGTCCCCTGCGGCAGAGCCGTCGGCCTCGGCGGCCTTGCGAGCTTCCAGTGCCACCGCGTCGGCGGAGATCGTGCCCGATTTCAATGTGGAGGCCAGACCGATAGCGACGTGCTCATGCGAGAGGTGGCGGCTCAGCAGCAGGACGTCGGCGAGTGCCCTGGTGCCTCCCTGCTCCCCGAGCGCGATGACCGCCTGGTCCCACCAGAGCTGGTGGACCGGGGTGAAAGCTCCGGCGGAGCGTGCCTGCTCGAGCGCGGTCGATCCGGGAAGCGTCGCAGGGTTGCGGATCAACGCTTTGAGATAGTGATTTAGGTCCAGCCGCACCCCGTCCCTGGACGCCAGCCGTGCGTGCCTGGCAACCTCGTCCTTCCCGTCATAGACAACGAGTTCGGACGAGCTCAGCTGGACTCGCACCGTGCAGCCGATGAGCCATACAGGGACCGAGTACCTGTTCATTCGGACAGTGATCAGACCGTGGCGATCCACCTTCGGTGTCATAGCCCGAGCGGTCTCGAACGGCTCGGACGGCAATGCTCCGAGACATTTCTTCTCAATGCCGAAGCAGTGGTTCACGGTGTGTGATCCGGACTCGGAGCGCAGGCTTCCGTCTTCACGGTCCCACCGATCGATAAGGGTGTTGAGTTCGGCAAGCGTCTCGACTTCGGGCGCCGGCATCAGATGCCTGCGCTTAAACTGGCCCGACGGTGTGTGGATGCCGTTTCGGATGATAGAGCAGTTGGCAGGTTGCCCGTAGACGACATTCAGATCGTAATGTTTTCGGAAAGCCGTCCATCGTTGGGGTTCGCTCTGTCGTCGCGGGATTCCCAAGACGTCGGAGAGTAGAGCTCTGGAGGGGGCGTAATATACATGCCCGGTCGGTACCCCTCCGATTGTACTCAGTGCATGGACGTGCCCTTCAAGGAAGGCCTCCTGTCCGGCGGAGGCGAATATGCGGTGCACCGCCTTTCCGGAGTATGTCAGTCGAAAGGTGAACAGGTAGCACGTGGTCAGCTTTCCTGCCAGTCGAACGGTCACATCGATGAAGTCCACCTCGGCGTCGACTGCCGAGTCCGAGAGTGGGCCGGGTGTGCCGGGCGAAGCTGTTTCAGATGGCAGAGTGAACTGCTCTTCAAGCGCGCTGATGTAGCCGCGCACCATGCGGCGAGGTGTGTCGTCCAGGAATGGGTCGCTCATGCCCTGAGGGGAAGGGGTCCTTTTCTCGTGATCCATGTGATCCAGAGCCGCCTTCACCGTCCGGTAGCCGACGTTGTGCCTGCGCTGAAGGGCGCGGTTCGACATCCCGGCTTCGGCGTCGCGTCGAATCATCATGTACAGGTGGACTCTTGAGTCTGATTCGGATCGCACCGGGACCCCCATAGCCGTATGGAACTCGGCCATGCTCCCAAGGAATGTTCTCCCCGTGTGGCGGGTTAACCCGCTGTCACTCTTTCGAGTTCGAAACTCTTGCTTGAGGTTTAGGTGGGAGGAGAGTCACCGCCGCGCGCGCCACACCCCGTACAGTCCGACGCCGGCACCCGTGATCACTGAGAAGCCGTCGCTGCCCACTGCGAGGTATACGCATGTTGCGAGGATGAGGAGCGTCGCCAGCGCAAGCAGGTCCAACGCGCGGTGCCGGGTCGGGCGCTCCGCTCGTTGCGAAGGGCTGCGCTCCGGATCCTGCTCGGGTGCGGGGGAGTCGGTCGTCATGGATACAGGGGAGCAGCATGCCGCTTGTCATTCAAAACGAGGCGTACGGCCTGGTCGAATCTCGGACGAATGGCGCTGGTGAGCGGACGAAATGTGGCTGATTTCGAACAGGCTCGGCCGTTCGAGAACGTTCGGTGACATTCGATGATGTTCGATCGCGGTCAACGGTAAAGTGTAGGGGGCCGAAGGAGAGGACGGATGTCGGACGACATGGTGGACGCCGATGCGCTGGATGCGGCCGCTGCCTACGATGAGGCGTTCGCGGACTTTCTGCGAGACCTGGAACGCCTGTATGTCGAGTTCGGAACCCCTTCCTATAGTCAGGTGTGCAGAGCAGCCAAGAAGACCAGGCTTCATAAAGCGGGAATCACCGACATGCTGTCCGGCAAGCGCCTGCCTACGGTGGATTTCCTCATCGAATTCGTTCAGGTGCTCACCTTCCTGTTTCCCGATGGCTTGGGCGGCAGGTCTTCGTCGGACGTCGTGGGGCACTGGCGTCTGCGCTGGGTAGACCTGAAGGCGCGGCAGCGAGAGGTTCAGTCACCGCTGAATAGCATCCGTCGTGCCACGAAGAACATGGTCGAAGCAAGCGTCCGCAGTGCCTCGGAAACGGAACGAAGGGCGGTGTGTTTGCGCACCGAGGCCGAGGCCGATGCCGCCCGGATCCGCGCTGAGGCCCAGAAGGTTCTGGAGGATGCCAGGCGAGAGGCCGATCACCTGTTGGGCGAAGTCCTGGGTTGGGCCGACGAGAAAGAGCGTTCGGTGAAGGTGCAGGCGACCCGGATTGTGGAGATCGCGCGAACGCAGGCCCGGGCCACGGAAGCGGAAAAGCGAGTCGAAGTCAGCGGCGACGCGCTGTTCGCGGTTCTGCGGAGGATGCGGGAGAAGGTGGAGAGAGCCCTCCACGCGGATCTTCCTGCGCTGATGAGGCACATCGCGGTCGCCTCCGGAGGCGGTTCCGGGCCGCGACCCGAGTTCCCCTCGGTGGGAGTGCGAGGTAATGAGGACTTGGAGCGGATGGCTGACTGCCTTGACCAGCTCCACCGTGAACTGGCTACCTTGGCGACAGAGCAGGCTATGCTCCGCGCGAACGCCGAGGCGGTAGCCGCCGCTTTGGCCGGCCGCACCCAGAAGCTACTCGGTCGTCAGCTCTCCTTGCTTGACGATTCGGAGGATGGCGAAGGGGATCCCGGCCGACTTGAAGCCCTGTATCGCATAGACCAGTTGGGAACTCGTGCGCGCAGGTTCAGTGAGGTGCAATTGTTGCTCGTGGGGGAGGAGCCGAAACGTGCAAGTCACTGGGCGGTGCCCCTGATCGACGTGCTGCGTGCGTCGGCTGGCGAGGTCGGCAGCTATGAGCGCGTCGACTTCGCGGAAGTGGCGTGTGGAGGTGTTGAGATAGACGGTATCGCCGTGACCGGGCTGACGCACCTCATCTCCGAACTGCTTGAGAACGCGACGATGTTCTCTCCGCCGCAGAGCTTGGTGCACGTGGTCGCCGAGGTTCTGGCGGATGGTCGAGTGCGAGTTTCGATCTTCAACCAGGGCTCTGGCATGGAGCCTGCGGACACGGAGGCCGTGAATGCGCTGTTCGCGGACCCGTCGCCCATCAATCGGAGTATGCCCAGTATGGGTCTGTTCATCGTTCGCCGCATTGCTGCCCACCTTGGTATTGATGTTGAGATGCAGTGCGTGGAGAACGGTGGTGTCAAGGCGGTGGTCACGCTTCCTGCCGGCATGGCGGCTGGCCCCGGTGCCCCACGCATATAAGCCGTGAGCCAGGCAGCAGGGCTCCAACAGTCCCCACCGGGGCCGCCCGCGCCGCCGTGTTCGCGCGCGGGCGGCTCTGAACCGAGGGACGACGAGAAGGTCAGGACGCGTGGATGCCCTGCCCCGGCGTCAGGATCCCCGCCGGGTCCCAGCGGCGCTTGGCCCGCGCCACCGTCTCCCACAGCCCCCCGTAGTGGCGCCGCCAGTCCGCCCCCGTCATCCCCGGCACCGCCCCGATCAGGTACCGCTTGCCGCCCAGCTCCACCGCCAGGTCGTACAGCCGCCGGTTGCGCTCCAGCATCGCCGCCGTGTCCGAGCCCGGCCCCGGGAACGCCAGCAGGTCGAAGTGCCAGCCCACCTCCTGCCCGGGCAGCACCGCCAGCGGCGCCCGCACCTTCGAGCGCTGGTACGGGTAGAACAGCAGCAGCCCCGCCCCCAGGTCGGCGGCGGTCAGCACCTCCGCGGCCCGCGCCATGAACGCCCGCGCCGCGGACGCCGGCAGGAACACGCTCAGCCACGGCTTGGGCAGCGCCCACAGCCCCGACGCGCGCAGGTACCCGGCGAAGCCGTCCACCCGGAACGCGTACTCCCGCCAGCTCTGCTCCACCACCTCGCTCGACACCGGGCGCAGCCCCGCCAGCAGCGCCGCCCGGTCCACCGCGCCCCCGGCGTCCGCGAACGCCACCAGCTCCGCCTTGTACCGCCAGCGCGCACCGTCCTCGCTGCGCACCACGTCGCCGACCTGGAGGTCGAAGCGGCGCTCGGCCATGACCTTCTGCTGGTCGGCGAGGTAGGCGTCCAGGTCGTCGTAGTACAGCGAGAAGACGTGGGCGCGCTCGCGGACCTTCACCAGGGCGAGGGTGGCGCGCACGATGACGGCGACCTGGCCGCCGCCGGCCAGCACGGCCTCGAACAGTTCCCGGTTGCGGGTGGGGGAGGCGGTGACCAGTTCGCCGGTGCCGGTGACGACGTCCAGTTCCAGCACGTTGTCGACCTGCATGCCGTGGCGCTGGACGCCGCCGCCGATGCCGCCGACGCTCAGCGTGCCGCCCACGGTCAGGTGCAGGTAGTCGGTGAGCACCGGCGGCACCCAGCCCGCGGCCAGGCCGGCCTCGGTGACCTGCGCCCAGGTGGCCCCGGCCTCGACGACGGCGCGCCCGGGGCGCACGGACAGGACCTTGGACAGGCCGCGGGCGTCGATGGCGACGCCGCCGCGGGGGTTGGCCTGGCCGTAGCTGGAGTGCGACTCCAGGCCGGCCTCGCCGAGCTGGGCGAGGTCGCCGCTCTGGCCGTTGACGGCCACCGGGATGCGGTGGCGGCGGGCGAAGGCGACCAGCTGCTGCACGTCGCGTACCGAGCCGGGGCGCAGGACGGCCCGGGGGGTGGCGGTGACGAGGTGGCCGAAGTCGGTGGCGAAGCGTTCCAGGCCGGCGCCCTGGAGGGTCACCGTGCCGTCCAGGGCGGGCAGTCGGGCGATGTCGGCGCCCGCGGCGGTCCCGGTCCCGGCGCCGGTGTCGGCTTCGGTGGCCCAGGCGGCGGTGGCGGTGTTCCAGCCGATGACGGCGCTGACGGCGCCGGCGCCGGCCGAGGCGAGGAGGGCGCGGCGTGACAGTCCTGACCTGCTCATATCAGAATTTCTCCGATCAGTCGTCAAATAGGGATTGTTGTACCGCAACCATCGGGTGATCACCTACTGCCCCGCACCGTCCAGCTGTTCGCGCAGGGCGGTGAGGCGGTGGAGCACGGCGTTGACGAGCATCGGCCGGTACGGGTCCCGGTCGTTGTCCATCCAGGCGGTGGCCGTCGCGGCCTCCTCCAGCAGGGCCAGCCGGGCCCGGGGCAGGTCGGCCACCAGTGGGGAGCGGACCGCGTCCAGCAGGGCGTGGACGAGCCGGTGGGCGTGGACGCGCGGGTTGACCGCGAACAGCGTGCGGTAGACCCACAGCGCGTCCTCGCCGGACAGGATCCAGTCGTCGTTCAGCAGCAGCCGCACCCGTGCCCTCAGCACCAGGTCCTCGTTCATGTCGCGTGTCCCCCTTCGCCGTTCGTGAGCTGCCTCCCGCCGCGTGCGGGCAGCACGCCGTGCGCGCCTCCCGCCCTGGGCAGGGCGGTGGGCGCGGGGTTCGCGGTGGGATGCGCACGAGTCTGCGGGTGCGGGGCGGGGTGCGGCAAGGCGGAAGAAGGGTGTGCTGCGTCCTACCGGAGCGTTGCCCTGAGCTGGCAGGATGGGGGTCGGCACCCTCCGGGCGCGGTGGCGGACGCTAGCCTGGGCGCCATGTTCGTACTGGAGTTGACGTACACCGCCGCCCTGGAGTCGATCGAGGAGGCGCTGCCGCGGCACATCGCGTGGCTCGAGGAGCACTACGCGTCGGGCACCTTCCTCGCCTCGGGGCGCAAGGTGCCGCGCGACGGCGGGGTGATCCTCGCGGTGGGCGGGGACCGGGCCCGGATCGAGGCGCTGGTGGCCACCGACCCGTTCGTGCGGGCCGGGTTGACGCAGTACCGGGTGACGGAGTTCCTCGCCACCACCACCGCCCCGGAGCTGGCGGCCCACCGCCAGCGGCTGTCCGGCTGAGGCCCTGCGCCCCCGTTGGTCCCCGTCCGTCCGTGGTGCCCCGGGCCGTTCGCGCGGTTCGGGGCACGGTCGCGTTCTGGCTACGATCGGTGAACACGGGGCGAGGACGTATCGCGAGTACCGACTTTCGGCGGGAGAAGACGGATGGCACACGCACGGGCCGGGCAGCCGGCGCAGCCCGGTGACCTGGTGGACGTGGCGCGGCTGGTGACGGCGTACTACGCGCTGAACCCGGATCCGCAGGAGCCCGGGCAGCGGGTGGCGTTCGGGACCTCGGGGCACCGGGGCTCGTCGCTGGACGGGGCCTTCAACGAGGACCACATCGCCGCGACCACGCAGGCGATCTGCGAGTACCGGGCCGAACAGGGCGTCGCGGGACCGGTGTTCCTGGGCGCGGACACCCACGCCCTCTCCGAGCCGGCCAAGGCCACCGCCCTGGAGGTGCTGGCCGCCAACGGCGTGCACGTGCTGATCGACGCCGCCGACGGCTACACCCCCACCCCGGCGGTCTCGCACGCGATCCTCGCCCACAACCGGCGCAGCCCGCGCGCGCTCGCCGACGGCATCGTGGTCACCCCCTCGCACAACCCGCCGCGCGACGGCGGCTTCAAGTACAACCCGCCCAGCGGCGGGCCGGCCGGCTCGCAGGCCACCAACCGGATCCAGGACCGCGCCAACGAGCTGATCCGCGAGGGCATGCGCGGCGTCAGGAAGGTCCCGTACGCGCGGGCGCTGGCCGCCGCCACCACCGGGCGCCACGACTACCTCACCGCCTACGTCGAGGACCTGCCCTCCGTCCTGGACCTGGACGCGGTGCGGGAGGCGGGCCTGCGCATCGGCGCCGACCCGCTGGGCGGCGCGTCGGTGGCCTACTGGGCGCGCATCGCCGAGACCCACCGCCTGGACCTGACCGTCGTCAACCCGCGGACCGACCCGACCTGGCGGTTCATGACGCTGGACTGGGACGGGAAGATCCGCATGGACTGCTCCTCCCCGGCCGCGATGGCCTCCCTCATCGGCCGCAAGGACGAGTACGCCATCGCCACCGGCAACGACGCCGACGCCGACCGGCACGGCATCGTCACCCCCGACGGCGGCCTGATGAACCCCAACCACTACCTGGCGGTGGCCGTCGACTACCTCTACCGCCACCGCGCCGACTGGCCCGGCGACGCGGGCGTCGGCAAGACCCTGGTCTCCTCCTCGATGCTCGACCGCGTCGCCGCCGACCTCGGCCGCGCCCTGGTGGAGGTCCCGGTCGGCTTCAAGTGGTTCGTCGACGGCCTGCTGGAGGGCTCGATCGGCTTCGGCGGCGAGGAGAGCGCCGGCGCCTCCTTCCTGCGCCGCGACGGCGGGGTGTGGACCACCGACAAGGACGGCATCCTGCTCGCCCTGCTGGCCGCCGAGATCACCGCCGTCACCGGCGAGACCCCCAGTGCCCGCTACCGCGACCTGACCGAGCGCCACGGCGCCCCCTCCTACGCCCGGGTGGACGCCCCCGCCGACCGCGAGCAGAAGGCCCGCCTGGCCCGGCTGTCCCCGGAGCGGGTCGGCGCCGGCGAGATCGCCGGGGAGAAGATCACCGCCGTCCTCGCCAAGGCCCCCGGCAACGGCGCCCTGATCGGCGGCATCAAGGTCTGTACGGAGAACGCCTGGTTCGCGGCCCGGCCCTCGGGCACCGAGGACGTGTACAAGATCTACGCCGAGTCCTTCCACGGCGACGAGCACCTCGCCCGGGTGCAGGACGAGGCCCGCGCCCTGGTCGGCGAGGTCCTGCGGGGCTGAACCCGGTACGCCCGTGCCCCGGTCCGGCGGCCTGCCGGACCGGGGCACGGGCCTCTGCCCGGGCGCAGGTCGTCCCTCAGGCGCGGGACGGCTCCTGCCGCGGGGCCGGGGCCGCCGCGCGGGCGGCCCGCTCGTCGCGGGTGGTCGCCGCCGCGACCGCGCACGCGGCCAGCGCCAGCGCCGCCGCCGCGAACGGGAACCAGCGCCCGCCCAGCACCGCGATCGCCGCCGAGCCGGCCACACCGCCGACCGCCGTCCCCAGGTACAGGGCGCTGCTGTTCAGCGAGATCAGCAGCGGCGCGTTGGCCGGGTCGATCGACGCCAGCCGGTGCGGCAGCGCCACCGACACCGCCCACCCGGCCAGCGGCACCACCACCGCGTAGGCCAGCGCCCCCGGCATGGTGAGCCCCAGCCAGGGCAGCGCGGTGAACGCGGCCGCGGCCACCGCCGAGCCGGTCAGCAGCACCCGCCGCACCCCGAGGCGGTCCACCAGGCGCCCGCCCAGCCAGCTGCCGGCCACCGACATCACGCCGCTGGTCAGCAGGACCAGGCTCAGCCGGTCGGCGTCGCCGCCGGTGGCGCCGGACACCGCGGTGGACAGGTAGATGTAGACGCTCTGGAAGGCGAGGAAGAACACCAGCGTGGTGGCGGCGGCGCCCAGCACCCGGCGCCGGCCCAGCGGCGCCAGGCGCGCCGCGAGGGTGGGGGCGGCGGCGGGGGCGGGCAGGTCGCGCAGCAGCGCCGCCAGGCCGGTGAAGGCGGCCACGCCCAGGGCGGTGACCAGCCACATCGTCATCCGCCAGTCGGCGCGCCCGATCCAGGTGCCCAGCGGCACCCCGAGGGCGGTGGCCACCGTCATGCCGCCGAGCACGGTGGCCAGCGCCCGGCCGCGCCGCTCGGGGGCGACCAGCGTGGTGGCCACCGCGTTGGCGGTCGGCGTGTAGAGGGCGGCGCCGGCCGCCGCCAGCACCCGGGTGGCCAGCAGCAGTTCGTAGGTGGGGGCGAGCGCGCTGAGCGCGTTGGCCGCGCTGAACACGACGAGCGCGGTCAGCAGCAGGCGCCGGCGCGGCCAGCGGGCGGTGAGCGTGGCCAGCACCGGGGCCAGCAGCGCGTAGCCGAGGGCGAAGACGGTGACCAGCTGGCCGGCGGCCGGCACCGACACCCCCAGGTCGGCGGAGATCGGGCCGAGGATGCCGGCGAAGACCATCGAGTCGGTGCCCATGGCGAAGGTGCCGAGGGCGAGCAGGAGCAGACGAACGGGCACGGGAGGGCCCCCCGGGACACAGGAACGGATTGTTGGATAAGCATGCAACAGTTGGACGCTCGTCAAACACTCGGGGATTGGTGGATGATTGTCAAACCATCTGTGTCCCCCCGGCGGCCCGAGGAGCGTGCGCCATGACCGACGACGAGCGGCTTCCCCAGCCCGCCACCGCCGACATCGACCTCGTCACCGTCCTGCACGCCCTGGGCGACCCCGTGCGCATGACCCTGCTGCTCAGCTACGCCGACGACGCCGAGCACTCCTGCGGCCCGCGCGACCTGGGCCTGGACCACCTCCACAAGTCGACCGTCTCCCACCACATGCGGGTGCTGCGCGAGGCCGGCGTCACCACCACCCGCGTCGCCGGGCGCAACCGCTTCGTCAGCCTGCGCCGCGCCGACCTCGACAGCCGCTTCCCCGGGCTGCTCGACGCGCTCCTGGCGGCCCAGGCGGCCCCCGCGCGGTAAGGGTCCGGCTCTGGGGAGTCGGCTGCCGCCGCGGGCCTATGCCCGCGGTCGTACGGCGCGGCGGGCGCTCCTGCCCCCGGCGGACGCGCCCGGGCGGGGCCCGGCGGCACGGTGGACGGGCACGCCGCCCGCCGACCCGATCGCCGCAGGAGCACGCCCGTGACCAGAACCCAGCCCGGCCTCCCGTCCGGCCTCCCGTCCGGCCTTCCGTCCGGCCGTCCGCTCAGCCGTCGGGGTGTGCTCGGGGCGCTCGCCCTGGGCGCCGCCGGCGCCGTCGCCGGCGGCGGGCCCGTGCGCGCCGACGCCGTACCGGCCGACGCCGCGGGGCGGCCCTGTCTGAGCCTGCCCGCGCCCACCGGCCCCCGCCCCGTGGGCACCGCGCTGCTGTACCTGGACGACCCGGCCCGCACCGACGCCTGGGCCCCCGCGCCGCGCCCGCGCGAACTGCGCGCCCGCCTCTGGTACCCCGCCGCCCCGGGTGCCCGGGGCCCGTACGCGCCGTGGATGAGCCCCGCCGAGACCGCCCACCTGCAGGCCGACTACTTCGCCGTCCCCGGCGCCCGCCTCGCCTGGCCCGCCACCCACGCCCGCCCGGACGCCCCCGCCGACCGCACCCGCCGCCACCCCGTGGTCCTCAACTCCCACGGCTCCGGCGCCGACAGCGCCTTCAACACCGCGCTGGCCGAGGAGCTCGCCTCCCACGGCCACGTCGTCGCCGCCGTCGACCACACCTACGACGCCGGGGAGGTCGAGTTCCCCGGCCACCGCCTGGAGGTGCGCGACAAGGCCCGCGTCCAGGCGATGACCGACGCCGCGATCGTCGCCTACCGCGCCGCCGACGTGCGCTGCCTGCTCGACCGCCTGGCGGCCGGCCCGCTGCCCGCCGGCCTGGACGGCGCCCTCGACCTCGGCGCCGTCGGCATGTTCGGCCACTCCATGGGCGGCGCCACCACCGCCCACGCCCTGTACGAGGACCCGCGCATCCGCGCCGGCGCGGTCCTGGACGGCCCCCTGTTCGGCCCCGCCGCCACCGCCGACCAGACCCGCCCCCTGCTGCTGATGGCCTCCGCCTGGGACAGCCCCGCCCGCGACACCATGTGGGACACCCTGTGGCCGCACCTGACCGGCTGGCGCCGGCGCCTGACCCTCACCCGCTCCGGCCACCTGTCCTACTGTGACCTGCAACTGCTCGTCCCCCAGGGGCAGTCCGTCTTCGCCTGGCCCGCCGACCGGCTGGAGCACTTCCTCGGCACCGGCGACCCGCAGCGCGCCGTCGCCGCCCAACGCGCCTACCTCACCGCCTACTTCGGCCTCCACCTGCGCGGCATCCCCGCCCCGCTGCTGGACGCCCCCGTGCCGCAGTGGCCCGAGGTCCGCTTCGACGCGTGAACCCCCGCCGCCGGCAGGGGCGTTCGGCCCGCTGTGCGCCGCCCCGAGGTCCGGGACCGTGGCGTCTCGCGCCGAAACCGCCACCGTCGGGGGCGACGGTGGCGGTGTCGGCGCGGGTGCGGGTGCGTCAGTACGGGAGCGGGCGGTTCTCCCGGGCCCACAGCTTCTCGGTCTCGCTCTGCTCCGGGGGCGGGGTGAGGCCGTCGATCATCCACAGGTTCCGCGGCGTCTCGTCGACGTGGAACTCGCAGTACAGGCCGCGGTCGGTGGTGTGGGGCGCGAGGAGGGCGGCGAGCGCCTCGCGGGTGCGCCTGCGCAGGTCCGGGTCCTCGGTGTGGCGGGCGATGTGCTCGACCACGACGCGTACGGCCGCGCCGTGCGGTTCGCCGCCGACGTGGAAGGAGTCGGCGGCGACCTCGTGGAAGAGGACCACCACGTAGAACCTCGGCAGTCCGAAGCGGGTGTAGAAGCCCGTGATGTCGGTGGAGAGCTGCTTCTTCTGCCCGGGGTCGTAGGTGCCGGGCGGGTGGTAGACGTGCCACAGGGGCATGGCGGTTCCTCCTGGTCGTCGGTCGGGTCGGGGTTTTTCGTCGGCGGTCGGGCCGGTGGTCCTGCCGGGGTGTCAGCGGCGGCCGAGGACGGCCAGGTCGTCCACGGGGCCCGACAGGGCGGCCTTCAGGGCCCGGGTGGCGTCGTCGACCAGCACCTCGTGGTCGCCGCGCTCGACGCCGTCCAGGACGGCGCGGGCCACCTCGGCGGGCGGGATCTTGTCGACCGGGACGGCCGCGACCATCTCGGTGTCCGCGAAGCCCAGGTGCACGCCGACGACCTGCGTGCGCTGGGCGGCGAGTTCCAGGCGCAGCGAGTTGGTCAGGGACCACAGCGCGGCCTTGGAGGCCCCGTAGGCCCCGGCCCCGGCGCCCCAGGACAGCAGCGAGTGGATGTCGACCAGCGCGCCGCCGCCGCGGGCGGCCAGCACCGGGGCGAAGGCCTGGGCGATGCGCAGCGGGCCGAGCACGTTGGTCTCGAAGGTGTCCCGGACCAGCGCGAGGTCGGCGCTGAGCAGCGGCGCCGGGTACAGGACGCCGGCGTTGTTGAAGACGATGTCGACGTCGTCTGCGCGGGCCGCGAGGGCGGCGACCGAGGCGTCGTCGGTGACGTCCAGCGCGAGGACCTCCACGCGCGGGTCCTCGCTGGTGTCGGGGGTGCGGGCGGTGGCGTAGACCTTCTTCGCGCCGCGGGCCAGCAGTTCCGCGGTGAACGCCCGGCCCAGGCCCCGGCGGCCTCCGGTGACCAGGGCGGTGGAGCCTTCGATCACGGTCATGGTGCATCTCCTCGCTCTCGGGGCGGCACGGGCCGTCGCCGGCGGGTGCCGCAGCATTTAGATTATTACCATCATCTAAAGGGGATGGGAAAGTGGACGCACCAAGTGGAAGCACCGACCGGACGCACCACGCGTCGTACGAGAGGGAAGGAGCCGCGGCATGCCCCGCGTGTCCCGCGCCGAGGCCGAACGCACCCGCAGCCGGGTCGTCGACCACACCGCCCGCCTGATCCGCGAGAAGGGCGCCGACCAGGTCAGCGTCCCCGAGGCGATGGCCGCCGCCGGACTCACCCACGGCGGCTTCTACCGGCACTTCGCCTCCAAGGACGACCTCCTCGCCGAGGCCCTCACCGCCGCCTTCACCGAACGGCGCGACGCCATGGAACAACTCGCCGACCAGCCGCCCGCCCGGCGCACCCCCCGCGCCGAGTTCCTCCACCGCTACCTGTCCGAACTCCACCGCGACCACCCCGGCCACGGCTGCGCCGCCGCCGCCCTCGCCGCCGACGCCGCCCGCACCGAACCCGGCACCCCGCTGCGCACCGCCTACACCGCCGGACTGCGCGACCTCGTCGACGCCCTGGCGGCCCTGCCCGAACCCGCCGAACGGCAGGAGGCGCTCGCCGACCTGTCCACCATGGTCGGAGCACTGCTGCTCGCCCGGGCGAGCCAGGACCCCGACCTGTCCGGGGAGTTCCTGGCCGCCGCCCGCCACCGCCTGGCCGTCGACGACGGAGACGGGGACGGGGACGGAAACGGGAGCGGGGAGCCGGCGACCGCGTAGGGTCCGTACGTACGTGGACCTGGCGAAAGGACGGACCGTGCCGATCAGAGGCGTGCTCTTCGACGTCGACGACACCCTGTTCGACTACTCGGGCTCGGAACGGGCGGGCATCCTCGCCCACCTGCGCCACCTCGACCTGCTGCGCCGCGTCCCCGACCCGCAGACGGCGGTGGCGCTGTGGCGCGAGATCCTGGACGAGCAGTACGCCCGCTTCCTGGCCGGGGAACTCACCTTCACCGGCCAGCAGCGCGAACGCGTCCGCCGCTTCCTCGCCCGCCTCGGCGAGGACACCGCCGCCATGCCCGACGAGGCCGCCACCGCCTGGTTCGCCGGCTACACCGCCCACCGCGACGCCGCCTGGACCGCCTTCCCCGACGCCGCCCCCGTCCTCGCCGCCCTCGCCCCCACCCACCGGCTCGGCATCGTCTCCAACGCCCCGATGGACCAGCAGCGCCCCAAACTCCACGCCACCGGCCTGCTGCACCACTTCGCCGACACCGCCCTCGTCGGCTCCGACCGGCCCGGCGAGGCCAAACCCGCCCCCGCCATCTTCCTGACCGGCTGCGCCCGCCTGGGCCTGCCCCCGCACGAGGTCGCCTACGTCGGCGACAGGTACGACCTGGACGCCCTCGGCGCCCGGGGCGCCGGCCTGCGCCCCTTCTGGCTCGACCGCGCCGCCTCCCGCACCCCGGTCGACGACGGCATCCACGTCCTGCACACCCTGGCCGAACTGCCCGCCGCCCTGCGGGCCTGAGCCGGGGCCGCCCGGTCGCGCGGGAAGTCGGCCGGGCCGCCCGCGTCGCGGGGGAGTGGGCGCGCTGCGCCGCTCGCCCGGCGCGCGGGCGTCCCGGTCGGGTGCTCAGTCGTCGAGGCCGAACAGGGCGCGGCAGCCCTCGTCCAGGCCGGTGACGGTGACCGGGGTGCGGGCGTGCCCGGCCCAGGCCTCGGGGGTCAGGCGCAGGCGCTGGGAGACCACCACCCGCCCGTCCAGGACGTCGCGGTCGATGCCGTCGCCGCGGTAGCCGAGCCGGCGCGAGACGGCCAGGGAGGAGTGGTTGTCGGCGAAGGACAGCGACCGCGCCGACCGCGTCCCCAGCTCCGCGAAGGCCAGGTGGAGCATCGCGGCGCGCATCTCGGTGCCCAGGCCCTTGCCCTGGAACTCCAGGCCGAGCCAGGAGCCCGAGACGATCTCGCGCCGCACGCCGAACTCCTTGGCGCGCATGTCCTGGATGCCCACCGGGCGCCCCTCGTGGAAGGCCACCAGGTTCAGCGCCCAGTCCTGCGCGCTCCAGCGCCCCAGCCGCCGCCAGTGCAACTGCACCACGTGCCGGGCCCGTTCGGCCGGCGGCAGCTCGCCCCACGGCGTCAGGAACGGGCGCTCCTCGGGCGGGTGGACGCCGCGGGCGGCGACGTCGGCCACCTCGGCGAGTTCGTCCTCGGTGGGCAGGCGCAGCTCCAGGCGGGGCGAGGACACGCGCAGCCCCCGCAGGGGCCAGTGGTCGATGATCATCGAGCCAGTGTGCCCAGCCCGCCCGCGCCGCGCACCGCCATTTCCACCTCGCCTTCACGTCCGCCTCCGCCCCGAATCCACCTCCCGGGGGACAGCGGCGGCGACCCGACTTGACGCGCCGTCACCTACAGTCGTGCGATGAGCGCACGAAGTGATACTCGGCTGGTCGGAGGACCGCCACCCCCGCACCGCCTGCCCACCCTCACCTCCCTGCGCTTCGCCGCCGCCCTCGCCGTCTTCCTCTTCCACGCCTTCCTCGTCGCCGACCCGCTGCACCCCGGTGCCCCGCTCGGCTTCTTCGCCGACCCCCGCCTCGCCGCCGCCCTCGCCCGCGCCACCTCCAAGGCCGGCTACGCCGGGGTCTCGTTCTTCTTCGTCCTCAGCGGCTTCGTCCTGACCTGGTCCGCGCGCGAGCGCGAGCGCCCCGCCGCGTTCTGGCGCCGGCGCCTGGCCCGGATCTACCCCAGCCACCTGGCGATGTGGGCGGCCGCCGCCCTCCTGTTCGCCTGGGCCGCCCCGGTGCGCACCTGGCTGCCCAACCTCCTGCTCGTCCACGCCTACTCGCCCGACCCGGACATCAACTCGGGGATGAACATGCCCAGTTGGTCGCTGTGCTGCGAGGCCCTGTTCTACCTGCTCTTCCCGCTCCTGCACCGCGCCGTACGGCGCCTGCCCGCACGTGCCCTGCGCCCGGCCCTGGCCGCCGCCCTGCTGGCCGCCGCGGCCGTCGCGGGAGCCGACGCGGTCCTGCTGTCCGACCGGCCCCGGATCCCCCAACTGCCCGTCTCCCTCGACCAGCTGTGGTTCGGCTACCTCTTCCCGCCGGCCCGGCTGCCGGAGTTCGTCCTCGGCATGCTGCTGGCCCGCGCCGTCGCCGCCGGCCGCGCCCCGCGCGTCCCCCTGGCCGCCGCCGCCCTCCTGGTGGCGCCCGCCTACGCGCTCGCGCTCGCCGTCCCCTCGCCCTACGACTTCGTCCTGCCGATGGTCCTGCCGCTCGCGCTGGTCATCTGCGCCGCCGCCCAGCACGACCTGCGGCGCGGCGCCGGGGACCCGCCGCCGCGCCGCCCGGCCCAGTGGCTGGGCGCCGTCTCCTTCGGCTTCTACCTCTGCCAGGGCGTCGTCCTCTTCCACGGCCGCCCCCTGCTGCTCGGCGACCGCACCTACCCCGCGCCGCTCGCCGCCCTGCTGACCGTCGCCGCCTTCGGCGCGACCCTGGCCGCCGGCGCCCTCAGCCACGCCCTGGTCGAGCGCCCCGCGGTACGGCGCCTCGCCGGCCGGGCGGCGGGAGCCGGCTGAGGAGCGGCGGTGCGGGCGAGGGGCGCGCCGTTCAGTCCGTCGGCCAGGCCCGCAGGTCGGCCAGGGTGAGTGTCCGGAAGCGGCCTTCGCCGTCCCCCATGGCGAACAGTTGGAACTGCTCGGGGTCCGACCACGGGAGCCGCGCGGCGATCCGGGCGAACTCGGCGAACGGCAGGTGGTTCAGGGCGCCGCCGAAGAGGTGGGGAGGCCGCTTCGTGCCGCCCCAGGCGTGGCCCTCGGTGGAGACGTTCCGCAGGCTCCGGCGGACGGGCCGTCAGCGGCCGGTGGCGGGGCGGTCGGGGGCGTCGAGGGCGGCGACCTCGCGCACCGCGTCGGCGATGGCGCGGAAGTCCTTCTTCAGGATCGCGCCGTGGTTGCTGGGCACCTTCGCGCTGATCAGGATGTGCGGGTTGCGCGCGGTGACCGCCGGCAGGGCCGCGCGGATCAGCTCCTGCTCGTCGCCCTTGCTGCCCAGCGAGGTCCCCGAGGCGATCACGTACCGGGTCGGGACGGTGATGGCGTCCAGCACCGGGCCCAGTGCGGCGGCGCTGCCGATCCTGCCGAGTTCGATGTTGGACTCCGACATCTGCCGGTGGGTCATCCGCGGGGTCAGGCCGGTGGGGCGGGCCAGTGCCATGAGCGGTGCCCACCGCCGGAACTGCGTGCGGATGCGCCGCTCCAGCTCCTCGGTCAGCCAGTCGTAGGGCAGCGCGCCGTCCACCAGGACCGCGCCGACGGCGCGGCCCGGGTTGCGCGAGGCCCAGTGCGCGGCGACGAACGCCCCGTAGGACCAGCCCACCAGCAGGGCCCGCCGCACGCCGCGGGCCGCGAGGACGGCGTCGACGTCCCGGACGGCGGCCTCGAAGGAGTAGTCCGCGGAGCGCTTCGACGTCCGGCCGCGGGCCCGCTCGTCGTAGGTGATGTGCCGCAGGCCCGGGCCGAGGTCGGCGAGGACGCGCCGCCAGTAGCCCTGGGTGGCGAACTGGCCGTTGAGGTAGAGCACGGGCAGGCCGGGGCCGCCGGTGTCGGTGGCGGCCAGGGCGGTGTCGTCGACCGGCACCAGGCCGGTCCACGGGGCAGGGCCGGTCGCGGGTGCGGTGCTGTTCGTCATGGTGTCCCCCTTGGACGGGTGTCGGGCCCCGGGACGGGGTCAGAGGCTGCGGGCGGTGATGTCGCCGTGGGAGGTGGTGGCGCGGATGTCGAGCACGGTGGCGCCGTCGTTGCGCAGGGAGTTGGCGACGCGGCCGTGGCCGGTGCCGGCGTCCAGGGCGGCGCAGACCCCGGCGGCGGCGCCGACGGTGATGCTCCCGGACTGGGTGCTCAGCTCGACGGTGCCCCGGTGGGCCTCGGTGACGCGGATGTCGCCCCGGGTGGTGCTGATCCGGGCGGGCCCGCCGAGGCGGCCGACCTCGACGTCGCCGTCGACGGCGCTCAGGTGCAGGCTCGCCGCCTCGTCGACCTTGGTGTGGCGGTACGCGCCGTCGAAGGCGACGTCGCCCAGGCGGCCGACGACGCGCAGCTCGGCGGCCGCGGCCTTGCCCCGTACGGCGGAGCCGGCCGGCAGCTGGACGGTGACCTCCAGGGAGCCGGTGGGGCCGAGCAGCTGGCCGCCGGACGCGGAGGTGACGATCCGCAGGACGCCGTCCTCGTAGGTGACGGCGGTCTGCTCGGCGGCCCGGACGTCGCGGCCCTTGCCGGGCTCGGCGGCCCGGACCTCGACGGTGGTGTCGACGCGCTCGGCGGCGATGAACCGCACGCGCCCGCCGGGGATGTCCAGGACGACGGTGACCGGGGCGGGGGTGTCGAACTTCTGCATGCTGCACTCCTGTGCGGTTTCGTTCCATCGGTGTTTCCGACATTGGAAACGCTACGTTGCTTTCAAGATCTCGGCAACTAGTTCGTTGCGTCAAAGTGGCGTAATAGCAGGTGGATAGCGGGAAACTGTTGCAACGGACGCACGGGTAACGCAACGGACGCCACCCCGATCATTGCAATGGTCTGAAGGTGAACGCTAAGGTGGGGGCCGACCGGGAACCACACGGCCGACCGGGAACCACACGGCCACCACCACCGAGGAGAACGCGATGCCGGGAGGCAGGCTCACCCAGCAGGAACGCCGGCAGATCGCACTGGGGCTGGCCGACAGCCTCCCCTACGCCGAGATCGCCCGACGCCTGGAACGCCCCACCTCGACCGTCACCCGCGAGGTCATGCGCAACGGCGGCCCCGTCGCCTACCGCGCCGACCTCGCCCACCGCGCCACCGAACACCGCGCCCAGCGCCGCCGCCCCGCCTCCACGGCCGGCCCACGGCCCGGCACCCACCCCCACGGCCGCGACGACGAGGCCGTGGCCGCCTACGAGGAACAGCTCACCACCGTCCTCATGGGCTCCGGCCTCAACCGGATGGGCGCCCGCGTGGTCACCTGCCTGTCCACCACCGACGCCGGCAGCCTCACCGCCGCCGAACTCGCCCAACGCCTCCAGGTCAGCCCCGCCTCCATCTCCAAGGCCATCGCCTTCCTGGAGAGCCAGAGCCTGGTACGCCGCGAACGCGACGAACGCCGCCGCGACCGCTACATCGTCGACGACGAGCTCTACTACCAGGCCGTCATCGCCAGCGCCCGCGCCAACGACAGGGTCATCGAAACCGCCCGCCAGGGCGTCGCCGTCCTCGGCCCCGGCACCCCCGCCGCCGTCCGCCTGGAGAACATCGCCCGCTTCCTCGACTTCATCAGCGAAAGCATCGTCCGCGCCGCCGAACAGGCCCGCGAAGTCCTCCACACCAAGCCGGTGGCGGCCGCCATCGAGGACGAGGCGCCGGAGTAGGAAGTCGGCGGGGCCGACTTCCTACTCCCGAGCCGTGACAGGTCAGGCCGCCCGGCGCAGCGCGGCCCTCTCGATCGTCCGGACCCGCCGCCACGTGTACACCCACGCGTCGATGTCCCGCACCCCGCAGATCTGCAGGTAGTGCCGCACCTTCTCCATCTGCGGGAGGGACGTCGCGTTGAGCATGTCGGAGATCGTGCTGCGCCGCAGGACCCTGCCGTAGGCCGTCTGCCGCTGCTGGTGCAGCCGCGCGCTGCGCTCCTCCAGGTGGCGCAGCGACGGCTCGCCGGCCCAGATCCTGACGTCCTCCAGGCCCGCGACGAACTCCTGCACGGTGGAGAACAGCACGGGATCGGGTTCGCCGGCGGGCGGGACCGGGACGCGCCAGTCGGTGGCGGGCGGCCTCTTGGCGGACGTTCGCGCACGGGTGTGGAGTTCTGCCATCGCTTCCCCGTGCAGGAGTAGAGCGCGCTGCTGGGCGCGCTCACCCACGTCCATCGCTTTCAGCAGCGCTTTCAGCTCCCCCTCCAGGGGCAGAAGGCGTCCTTGGATGATCCCGTGCACGAAGGAGGGGGACATGCCGACCCTGAGTGCGAGCGCTTCCATGGACCGCACGGAAGCGGGGCGATGGTGTTTCTGCAGCTCGTGCGAAAGCTCCTCGCGTGCGCTCATCGCCGCCCCCGCACGGCCGTGCCGGAGGCCTCGACGGCGGCGGTGACGATGACGGTCACCAGCGCCTCGACGGCGTACCCGAGGACGATCAGGGCGATGACGCCGGCCAGGGCGACCGCGAGGAACGCGGCGGACAGTGCGGCCCGCCGCAGGCCCAGGCCCTCGGCGGGCGGGGCGGCGGGCGGCGGCGTGCGCCGCACCGCGCATCGGAGTTCGAGCAGCACAGTGGTCCCTTCTGAACCCTCAACCCGGACGTGGGGATTGCCGTCCCCTGGGCCACCCGGCGGGTGGTTGGGCCAGATCATGCGCGGGCCGCGAGGCGCCGCGCAAGTTCCGGTCGGCGGCGGCAACCGGGCTTCGCGGAACGTGACTTGACCCGTCTTCGGGACGCGTTCGGACACCGCCGCCGCGCCGCCGGCGCGCACGTGTCCGAAGCCGTCCGAGACCGTCCGGGCGCCCTCGGGCAGGTCGCCGGGATCGCGCCTGCTCGGGGCGGTCCGGCGTCCGGGAGTGTCCGAAGCCGTCCGACCGGCTTGGTCGCAGCGCCGCCGAATGCAAGAGTTGCGATCCGAGAGCCCTTCCCCTCAACCCGGACGGTCTCCCCGGGCGGAGCGCTGTTGCCGCAGCCCCGCCGTGACGCGGATCACATCGGAGAAGGCCTGCCCCCGTCCCGGGAGCAGGCCTTCTCCTCGTTCCCTCCGGCCGGTCAGGGTGTCAGGAGCAGCCGCCCGCGCAGGCCTCCGGCCTCCAGGCGGCGGTGGGCGTCGGCGGCGTCGGCGAGCGGGAGGGTGTCGGCGACCCGCAGGGTGAGGCGGCCGTCGGCGGCGAGGTCGGACAGGCGGGCCAGCGCCGGGCCGTCGGCGGTGATCCACACGTTGGCGACCCGGATGCCGCGCAGGGGCACCGGGGCGCTGCCGGCCGCGACCGCGACGAAGGCGCCGCGGCCGCGCACCGCGCCCAGCGCCCGTACGCCCAGCAGGGCGGCGTCGACGGCGCCGTCGACCCCGCCGGGCACCGACTCCCGTACGGCGGCGGCCACGTCGGGTGCCGTGCGCGGCACGAACCACTCGGCGCCCAGGTCGCGCACCAGCGGCTCGTCCTCCTGCCCGGCGAGCGCGACCACCCGCAGGCCGCGCAGGGCGGCCAGTTCGACGGCGAAGCCGCCGACGCCGCCCGCCGCGCCGGTGACCAGGACGGTGGAGCCGGCCGGCAGGTCGAGCAGGTCCAGGGCCTGTAGCGCGGTGAGGCCGTTGAGCGGCAGGGTCGCGGCCTGGGCGAGGGTGGCGCCGGCCGGGGCGGGGGCGAGGGCGTCCGCGTCCAGGACGACGTGCTCGGCGTAGGTGCCGAGGTCGGTGTCCAGGCGGTCGCGCAGGCCCACCACCCGCTGGCCGGGCGAGAATCGGGTCACCTCCGGTCCCACCGCGTCCACCGTCCCGGCCACGTCCCAGCCGATGCCGGTCACCGCGCGCGGGGCCATCAGCCCGGCCCCGGCGAGCACCCCGGAGCGGGTGACCGCGTCCACCGGGTTGACCCCGGCCGCCGCCACCCGCACCCGCACCTGCCCGCGGCCCGGCCGCGGCAGCGCCACCTCCACCAGCTCCAGCACCTCGGGACCGCCGAACTCCCGCACCACCACGGCACGCATCACGACACCCACCCCTCACGAATCGGCAACTCCACCCAACCTAAGGAGAGTTACTCTCCATGGGGAAGGACGCACCCGAAGGTGCGTACCGCACGGAAAGGAGAGTGGGTCGATGCCCACCACGACCGCCGCCCGGCGCCGCGCCGCCGAGGCCGCCGCCTACGACGCCTACCTCGCCTGGTGCCCGGCCCGCCAACTCCTGGACCGGATCGGCGACAAGTGGGTCAGCCTGCTCGTCTCCGCCCTCGCCGACGGGCCGCTGCGCTACAGCGACCTGCGCCGGCGCCTGGCCGGGGTGAGCGAGAAGATGCTCACCCAGACCCTGCGCGCCCTGGAACGCGACGGCCTGGTCAGCCGCACCGTCACCGCCGGGGTGCCCGCCCGCGTCGACTACGAGCTCACCGGGCTCGGGCGCGACCTGCTGCCGCTCGTCCGGCAGATCAAGGACTGGGCGGAGAGCCACATGCCCCAGGTGCTGGCGGCCCGCGCCGCGTACGACGAGGACCATCGGACACCGGAATGACCCGGGGAGACCGGGGACGGTCCGGGCGCAACCTCCGGCGGGGCGGCTCGTTGGGCGTACGGGTCGAACCGACCGGCCGGGGGCGGCAGTACGCCCCGGCCCTGACGGATGGGGACGTTCATGACCGACACCGACACCGCCGCGGACTCCGCGGTCCGCAGCGGCAGCCCGGACTCCGCGGTCGACCGGGTCGCCGACTTCTACGGCGCCTACGTCGACGCCGTCTCCGACGGCACCGACGACCTGGGCACCGAACTGCGCGCCCACTACCTCACCGAGGACTTCCGACAGCGGCTGGCGGCCTGGGAGGAGGCCAACCACGCCGACGGCGTGCTGCGCGCCCAGGACGTGCCCACCCGCTGGGAGGTGCGCTACCACGACTCCGGCGCCGGGCACCTGTTCACCACCGTCACGCTGACCTGGGGCACCGGCCCCGACGCCGGGCACACCCGGCTGGCGGTGCAGAGCGACCTGGGCACCAAGCTGATCTCGGACATCGAGGAGGGCTGACCCGCCGTCACGCCAGGGCGGCGGCCAGGCGCTCGGGCAGGGTGGCGTACGGGCGGCACTCGACCACGGGCAGCGCGTGGGCGCGGGCCTGGTCGGCGAGCCAGGTGCTGTAGCGGGCGCTGACGGCGGCGCGCTCGGGCTGCGGGCCGCTGTCGGGCTCGCGGTCGGCGTAGTTGGCGCCGATGCTCCGCGGGTCGTCCTCGTGCAGGAAGACCGCGCGCACCCGCCGGCCCTGCTCGGCGGCCTCGGCGGCGGCGCGGGCGGCGGCGGCCGGGGTGAGGTAGTCGCCCTCCACGATCGCGGGCACGTCCACGGTGAGCCGGTTGCGCACGACGCCGAGCAGCGCGTCGTCCAGGGCGCGGGCGGTGGCGATCTGGAGTTCCAGGACGCGGTCGGCGCCCAGCGCGTCCGGGTCGGGCACGGCGGAGAAGTGGTGCAGGCCGGGGTGGCTGTCCGCGCTGGTGGCGGCCTGGAGGGCGGCCACGACGTCGTCGAACTCGACGACGAACGCGCCGTGTCGAACGCGCAGGAGGTCGGCGGCGCGGCTCTTGCCGAGGCCGGAGGCCCCGCCGATCAGCAGGACGTCCCACGGGATTTCGTCGGTATGCATACCGGCACGGTAAGCGGTCCGGGGTGCGGGTGGGCTCCGGGGGGTGGGGGAGGCGGCCGAGGCGCGCCTCCCGGCCCGGCCCCCGGCGCCCGGAAGCCGGCCCCGGCCCGGTCCGTGGTCCGCCGCCCGCACCCCCGGTGCGGGCGGCGGCAGCGAACGGCCGGCAGTGGACGGGCCCGTGCGGCGGCGCCCGGGTCCGGTCAGGCCCCGTCGCGGCGGGCTGAGCGGCGCACCGCCCAGGGCAGGCCGAACCACAGCACGGCGAAGATCAGCGCGATGCCGCAGGTGATCGGCACCGCGAGCGCCGTGCCGAGGACGACGTCCAGGACCAGCAGCACGGCGCCGGTCAGCGCGGAGGCGAGCAGCAGCAGGCCCACCTGGGCGACGCGGACGGAGACGGCGACGATCCGCTCCTTGCCCGGGTGGCGGTACAGCCCGCGGTGCAGGGCGACGGGGGTGGCCAGGACGGCCGCGGCGACGACCGACAGCAGCAGGGTGGTGACGTAGACGTCCTGCTGGGCGTCGGTGAGCTGGGCGAAGCGCGGGGTGAAGGCGACGCCGAGCAGGAACGCGAAGACGATCTGCACGCCGGTCTGGAGCACCCGCAGCTCCTGCAGCATCGCCACCAGGCGCCGGTCGGCGCGCACGGCCGGGTTCCCCCAGCCGGGCGGGGGAGCGGAGTCGGACCGGTGGCCGGGCGAGGGGGAGTCCGGGGGAGGTGCACTGGTCATGCGTCAGCTTCCCACGGCCCGGCGTCAGGCCCCGCGCGTCGCACCGGGCTCCGCGCCCCCGGTGCCGTCCAGGCGCTGCTGCCAGACGGTGAGCAACCCCTGCAGGGCGCCGGCCTCCTCGGGGCTCAGGTGGGCCAGCAGCCGGTGCTCGTTGCGCATGTGCGCCGTGAACGCCTCGTCGATCAGGCGCCGGCCGGCCTCGGTGAGCGCGACCACGCGCCCGCGCCGGTCGTCGGCGGCCGGGCGGCGGGTGACCAGCCCGGCGCGCTCCAGGCGGTCGATCCGCTTGGTCATCGCCCCGGTGGTCACCATCGTGTGCGCGGCCAGCTCGCCCGGGGCCCGCTCGTACGGGGCGCCGGCCCGGCGCAGCGCGGCGAGCACGTCGAACTCGCCCTCGCCCAGGCCGTAGCGCTGGTAGACGAGGGTCAGCTCGGCGGTCAGGCGGGCGGCGAGGCGGTGCAGGCGCCCGATGACGGCCTGCGGGGAGACGTCCAGGTCGGGGCGTTCGCGCCGCCACTCGGCCTGGACCCGGGCGACGTGGTCCGCGGGGTCCGCGTGGTCCGAGCGGTCGGCGTGCTGTCCGTGTCCCTGTCCGTGCTCCATGGGCGCCATCCTACCCCCGATAGCTTCCCAGGAAGCTATATTGTCTTCCATGGAAGCCAATACGCGGTGGGTCCTGCTCACCGCCCTCGCCCCCGTCGCCTGGGGCGCCAACTACTGGGTCACCCACGCCCACCTGCCCGCCGACCACCCCCTGTGGGGCGCCGCCCTGCGCGCCCTGCCCGCCGGCCTGCTGCTCCTCGCCCTCGCCCGCCGCCGCCCGCACGGCGCCTGGTGGTGGCGCAGCGCGCTGCTCGGCCTGCTCAACACCGCCGTCTTCTTCGTCCTGCTCTACCTCGCCTCCCAACTGCTGCCCACCAGCGCCGCCGCCACCGTCATGGCCGCCTCCCCGCTGACCATGCTGCTCACCGCCTGGGCCCTGGCCGGCCCGCGCCCGCGCCGCGCGCACCTGGCGGGGGCGGTGGTGGGCCTGGCCGGCGTCGCGCTGGCCCTGGCCGGACCGGGGGAGGGCATCGGCTGGGCCGGGCTGGCCGCCTCGGCGGCCGCGATGCTGGTCTCCTCCGTCGGCTACGTGCTGGCCGCCCGCTGGCGCGAGGGCGCCGACCCGCTCGCCGCCACCGCCTGGCAGCTGACCGCGGGCGGCCTGGTGCTGCTGCCGCTCGCCGCCGCCGTCGAGGGCCCGCCCCCGCCGGTGGACGCGCCCACCCTGCTCGCCTTCGGCTACACCACCGTGATCGCCACCGCGCTCGCCTTCGCCTGCTGGTTCGCCGGGCTGCGCCACCTGCCGGCCGGCACCGTGGGCCTGCTCGGGCTGCTCAACCCGCTCACCGGCGTGCTGCTGGGCACGGCGCTGGACGGCGACGCCTTCGGGCCGCGCCAGGGCGCGGGGCTGGCGCTGGTCGTGGTGGGCATCCTGCTCGGGCGGCCGCGTGCCGAAACCGCTGTCCGGCCCGCCGCCGAGCCCGTCGCCGAGCCCGCCGCCGAGTCCGCTGCCGGGCGGGCCCGCCCATCGGCGGACCGGGACCTTGATCTCAAGTCGACTTGAGGTCCTAGCCTCCGTGGTGCGCGACCGGACCGGGTCGCGCCGCGCACGGCGACCCCGAGGAGCCAGGGCCATGACCACCGACACCACCGCCACCGCCATCGACACCATCGCCGCGAACCTCGCCGCGCTCGAACAGCGGGTCCGGGTCCTCACCGACCGCGCCGAGATCACCGGCCTCATCGACGGCTACCTGCTCAGCCTCGACACGGTGCCCCGCGACGGCGGGCGGTTCGACGAGGCGTGGGCGCGGCGCTACTTCACCCCCGACGTGCGGATCACCACGCCGGTGGGGGACCACGAGGGCATCGACGGGCTGGCCGAGTCCGAGCAGGCGACCCTCGGGAAGTTCGAGCGGACCCAGCACGTGGGCGCCAACCACATGATCGACCTGGACGGGGACCGGGCCGCGGTGCGCTGGAACGCCGTCATGGCGCACGTCCACCTCGCCTCCACCCAGCGGGCGCGCGGCGAGGAGCCCGGCGGCCACTTCGACGTCGGCGGCACGTTCACCGGCGAGGCGGTGCGCACCCCCGACGGCTGGCGCCTGCGGAGCCTGGACGTGCGGGCCGTGTGGACGAGCGGCAGGGGCCCGCTCGTCCTGACCCCGAAGGCCGGGGCGACCCTGCGCGACCTCGCCGGCGGAGCGTGACGGCGGCCCCGGGGCACCGACCGGGGCGTCACTTGGGCCGGGGCCCCGCCGCTTGCCCGCCGGGCGGATCACGTGATCTGCTGGCGTGAGCATCGCGTGCCGGTGACGGACCGCGTCAGGCATGGAGGTGCGCAACCGAAGGGACCGCCACCCGTGGCCTCCCCCTCCACCGGCCGTACGGCCGCCCTCAGCCTGCAACTCTCGCGCGCGCACCAGGACTTGCGCCGCCGCCTCGCCGACCTGCGCGCGAACCTCGGCCGGCCCCGCCCGGACGGCGGCGACGACCGGCTCCTCACCCACTGCCTGGCCTTCTGCACCGCCCTGACCAACCACCACCAGGGCGAGGACGACGGCCTGTTCGCCCAACTCCTGCGCGAACGCCCCGACCTGGCGCCGACCATCGCCAAACTCGTCGAGGACCACGGCTTCATCACCGGCATCCTCACCCGGGTACGGCACCTCGCCGACCAGGCCGCCGGACGGCCCGACGCCGACCTGGAGGCGATCGGACGCGAACTCGACGGCCTCGCCGCCATCATGGACTCCCACTTCGGCTACGAGGAACGGGCCATCGGCGCCGCCCTGGACGCCGGGGTGCGCGACGACGGCTGGTCCGAACCGGTCCTGCGCTTCCGCGCGCCGCGGGACCCGGCACCGTAGAACCCGCGCACCGTAAGACCCGGGCGCTGTAGAACCCGCGCACCGTAAAACCCGTCGCACCGTCCGGCCCGCCTTCCCTACACTCGCCACGCGGCCGCGCCCCGACGCGCGGCCCGAACGCGACGACCGTGACGTACGAGACGGGGAGAGGGGGAGGGCGGCCATGCCGAAGCAGAGTGCCGCCGCCCCCTCTCCCGCGTCGCGGTACGAGGTGATCCTGGTGTCCCGCCTCTCCCGGTGCCCGCTGCGCGGCCGGCACCGGAGCAGTGCCGCCACCGTCTGACACCGGCCCGTGAGGCCGTAAGCCCACTGTGTGGCAACGAACCCGACGGTCCGTCGGCACTGCCGAATCGCGCGCCCACCCCACCAGCAGGACCGCCTCGAAAGGCACCCGGGCCATGCGCACCCACACCACCACCGCGAGCACCGCCACCACAAGCAGCATCGCCGCCGTCCGCAACCTCGGCATCCTCGCCCACGTCGACGCCGGCAAGACCACCGTCACCGAGCGGATCCTCTACCTCACCGGCACCACCCACAAGCGCGGCGAGGTCCACGACGGCACCACCGTCACCGACTTCGACCCCCAGGAACGCGACCGCGGCATCACCATCTTCGCCGCCGCCGTCAGCTGCGCCTGGGCCGGGCACCGGATCAACCTCATCGACACCCCCGGCCACGTCGACTTCGCCGACGAGGTCGAGCGCTCGCTGCGCGTCCTGGACGGCGCGGTGGCGGTGTTCGACGCGGTCGCCGGCGTCGAGCCGCAGAGCGAGTCGGTGTGGCGCCAGGCCGAACGCCACGGCGTGCCGCGCATCGCCTTCGTCAACAAGCTCGACCGGGCCGGCGCCGACCTGGACGCCGCCGTCGACTCCATCCGCGAACGCCTCCACCCGCGCCCGCTGGCCGTCCAACTGCCCATCGGAGCCGAGGAGTCGTTCACCGGCGTCGTCGACCTCGTCCACCTGCGCGCCCTCACCTGGCACGAGGACGGCGCCATGGCGCACGGCCCGGTGCCCGCCCACCTCGAAGGCCCGGCCGCCGAACGCCGCCGCGCCCTGGAGGAGGCCGTCGCCGAACTGCACCCCCGGGCCCTGGAGGAGTTCTGCGCCCACGGAACCGTCGGCGCCGCCACCCTCGCCGCAGCCCTGCGCGACCTCACCCGCACCGGCGAGGCCGTCGTGGTGCTGTGCGGCTCCGCCTACCGCAACCGCGGCATCGAACCGCTCCTGGACGCCGCCGTCGCCTACCTGCCCTCCCCGCTCGACGTCCCGCCCACCCGCTCCGCCGACCGTACCCAGCAGCGCGACCCCGACCCCGAACAGCCCCTGACCGCCCTGGCGTTCAAGGTCACGGCCGCCCCCACCGGGCGCCTCACCCACCTGCGCCTGTACGCCGGCACCCTCCGCAAGGGAGCCACCGTGCTCGACACCGCCACCGGCCGCCGCGAACGCGTCGCCCGCATCCTCACCGTCCTGGCCGACCGCCACACCGAGACCGACCACGCCCGCGCCGGCGACATCGTCGCCGTCGTCGGCCCCAAGCACACCCGCGTCGGCGCCACCCTGTGCGACCCCGACCACCCGATCCTCCTGGAGGCCCCCGTGAGCGCCGAACCGGTCGTCACCGTCGCCGTCGAGGCCCGCCGCGCCACCGACACCGACAAGCTGGCCGCCGCCCTCACCCGCCTGGCCGAGGAGGACCCCTCGCTGCGCGTGGCCACCGACCCCGAGACCGGCCAGCGCACCCTGTCCGGCCTGGGCGAACTGCACCTGGAGGTCGCGGTGGAGAAGGTCCGGCGCGACAGCGGGATCGAGGCGGTCGTCGGCCGCCCGCGCGTCGCCCTGCGCGAGGCCCTCGTCGAGGGCGTCACCGGCTTCGTCCACCGGCACGCCAAACAGGACGGCGGCGCCGGCCAGTTCGCCCACCTCGTCCTCGACGTCCACCCCCTGCCGGACGGCGCCGAAGCGGAGTTCGCGTTCGCCTCCACCGTCACCGGCGGCCGGGTGCCGCGCGAGTACGTGCAGGCCGTCGAGGCGGGCTGCCGTGACGCCCTGGCCGAAGGACCGCTCGGCGGACACCCGGTCACCGGCGTCGCCGTCACCCTCACCGACGGGGCCACCCACCCCAAGGACTCCTCCGAGCTCGCCTTCCGCACCGCCGCCCGCCTCGGCCTGCGCGAGGCCCTGCGCGCCTCGCGGATGCACCTGCTGGAACCGGTCGCGGAGGTGACGGTCACCGTGCCCGAGGACGCGCTGGGCACCGTCCTCGGCGACCTCGCCGCCCGCCGCGGCCACGTCCGCTCCACCGACCCCGGCCCCGGCGCCACCGCCCGGGTGGGCGCGCTGGTCCCGCTCGCCGAACTGTTCGGCTACGCGGGCCGCCTGCGCGGCCGCACCCAGGGCCGCGGCACCTTCACCACCCGCCCGGCCGGCTACGCCCCCGCGCCCACGCCGGCCGGCTGAGCCCGCCGCCCGGCCCCGCCGTCCCCACGGCGGGGCCGGGCCCGCCTTCCCGCGGCGGGGCCGGCCCCGTTACAGCGCCCCGGCGTCGGCCGCCGCCCACGCCGACGGGTGCAGCGGACGCCAGCCCAGCTCCCGGCGCGCCGCCGCCGTCGACACCTGCCCCTCCCACGGGTCGAACGGGGCGTCCGGCCAACCGCCGGGGTGGACCCGCCCGTTGAGCGCGTACAGGTCCCAGGCCGTCAGCGGCGCGTCGTCGCCGACGTTGTACGTGCGCCCCTCGACGCCGGGCACCGTCACCGCGCGCCACAGCGCCCGCGCCACGTCCGCGTGGTGCACCACCGCCAGGCGCTGGTGCGCGGGCCAGTGCGCCGCCCAGTTCAGCGACAGCGCCAGGTGCGGATCGCCGTCCCCGTACACGAACGCCAACCGGGCCACCACCAGCGGCAGTTCGTCCCCGAGCGCGCGCAGCCCCTCCTCCGCCCGCGCCTTGGACGCCGCGTACACCCCCCACGCCGGATCCGGCGCCGTCCGGTCGCCCTCCACGGCGGGGCGGCCCAGCCCCCGCCCGTACACCAGGTTCGTACTGGTGTGGACGAACCGCGCGACCCCGGCCTTCGCCGCCTCCCTCCCCAGCGCCACCGCCGCGTCCCGGTTGACCGCCCACGCCGTCCCGTCCGGCACCCCGCGCAGCGCCGCCGCCACGTTCAGCACCACGTCGGCCCCGTCCAACGCCCGCGCCCGGTCGCCCTGTTCGCACAGGTCGCCGACCACCACCTCCACCCCGTCCAGGCCCCGCGCCCTCGCCGCGTCGCGCACCAGCACCCGCACCGAGGAGCCCTCCGCCCCCGCCCACCGCACCAGCCGCGGCACCAGCCGACTGCCCACCGAACCCGTCGCGCCCGTCACCAGGATCTTCGCCATCGCCCGTCTCCTCCAGGGAGTCGCTTCCTCCGACGCCCACCACCCTGCCCGCGGCGCGAGGGGCGCGGCAGAGACCTCCCGATCCAGGGACCGCCGATCCCTGGCTGGGGCCACGGGGCGCCCGGGCGGGCTCCCGGCCGCCGACACCCGCCGACACCCGCACCGGCCGCCGGGAGCCAGGTCAGCGGACGGCGGGCTCCCGCGGGCCGGGGCGGCCGTCACCGTAGGCGCCGGCCATGGGGGAGGAGCCGGTGGTGAGGAAGTCGTGGATCGCCACCAGGTAGACGGCGCGCTCCACGGTGCCCTCGCCACCCGTGTCGAGGGCGTCGAACGCGGCCGCGGCCCCCTCCGGCGGGTTGCCGCTCGCCGCGCGCAGCCGGGCGAACTCCCCTCGGGTCACACGCCCGTCGCCGTCGCCGTCGGCGAGGTCGAACAGCGAGCCGAGCGCAGGCCGACAGGTCTCCTCGAAGGCCTCGTGACCGGCCCAGGCGCGGTACTCCTCGAAGGTGACGCCGCCGTCCCCGTCGCCGTCCATCTGCCGGAAGACCTCCTCGTGGGTCGCGCGGGCCGCGGCCACCAGCGGGTCGTGCGGGCCGCGCCCGAAGGCCGAGGCCGCCCGGTCGACCCGGGCGAGGTACTCGTCGTGGGAGATCACGCCGTCGCCGTCGGTGTCCAGCATCGCGAAGATGCGGCGCTTCGCCTCGTCCGACATTCCGTCACCATCCGTTCTCTCAGGGGAAGTTCTGCCGGTCCACGCTACCGGCGGGACGCGCGCGGGCCGGGAAGGCGCGGCACGGGAGCGGGCGGCGTCCCGGCAGCCGGGGACCGGCGATCCCTGGCTGCGCCGCGCCCCGGCGGGCCATGCTGGGGGCATGATCGACCGAACGGCGCTGGCCGACTTCCTCACCCGGGCCCGGGCCCGGCTCACCCCCGCCGACCTCGGGCTGCCGCCCGGGGCGCGGCGGCGCACACCCGGACTGCGCAGGGAGGAGGTGGCACAGGTCGCCGGGCTGTCCGTCGACTACTACGCGCGCCTGGAACAGCGCCGCGGCCCCCAGCCCTCACCGCAGCTGCTCGCCGCCCTGGCCCGGGCCCTGCGGCTGAGCGAGGACGAACGCGACCACCTGTTCCGCCTCGCCGGGCACGAGCCCCCGCGCCGGCACGGCCCGCTCGGCCACGTGCGCCCCGGACTGCTGCTCATCCTCGACCGGCTGCACGACACGCCCGCCCAGGTGGTCTCCGACCTCGGCGACGTCCTCGCGCAGAACGCCATGTCGGCCGCCCTGTTCGGGGACCACACCGCCCTGGCGCCCGAGCGCCGCAACCTCCTGCTGCGCTGGTTCACCGACCCCGGCACCCGCACGCTGTTCCCCGCCGAGGACCACGAGGACCTCGCCCGCGCCCACGTTGCCGCCCTGCGCGCCGCCCGCACCGCCCGCCCCGGCGACCGCCGCGCCGCCGAACTCCTCGACGAACTCCTCGCAGACAGCAGCGAGTTCACCGCCCACTGGGAACGCCACGAGGTCGCCCGGCGGCGCAGCGGCCGCAAACGGCTCCTGCACCCGGTGGTGGGGCCGCTGGACCTGGAGTGCGAGGTGCTGGCCGCCGGCGGCGAGGACCAGCTGCTGCTGGTGCACACCGCCGCGCCCGGCAGCGACTCCGCCTCCCGCCTGGAACTGCTGCGCGTCGTCGGCGCCCCCGCCCCCGCCTGACGCCCGCACCGGCATCGGAAGGCCCCGCTGCGCGACGAGGCGGGCCGGGGCCCGTAGGCTGGGCCGGGCCGTGACGGCACAGACCGTCACCAGAGCGCACAAAGCGACCGACCGACAGATCGACCGACCGACAGATCGACCGATCGACCGATCGCCAGAGACCGACAGAAGCGGGCAGGCAGGGGCACATGCAGTTCGACGACCAGGGCGACCTCGACACCTCGCAGGTGGACGACCGGCGCGGCATCCCGGGCGGGAAGGTCGCCATCGGCGGCGGGGCCGTGGGCCTGCTCGCGGTGCTGTTCGCGGTCGTCCTCGGCGTCGACCCGCAGCTGCTGGGCCTGTCCTCCGGCTCCGGCTCCTCCAACTCCTCCACCGGCACCCGCACCGCCGGCGAGGTGCAGCAGGCCTGCAAGACCGGCGCCGACGCCAACAAGCGCCAGGACTGCCGGATCGTGGCCGTCACCAACAGCCTCCAGGAGTTCTGGCGCACCGAGCTGCCGCGCGCCGCCAAGATCCCGTACAAGAACGCCGAGACGGTGCTGTTCACCGGCCAGGTCTCCACCGCCTGCGGGCCGGCGACCTCGGCGGTGGGCCCGTTCTACTGCCCCGGCGACAAGAAGGCCTACTTCGACCTGGGCTTCTTCAACGAGCTGTCCGCCCGCTTCGGCGCCAAGGGCGGCCCGTTCGCCGAGTCCTACGTCGTCGCCCACGAGTACGGCCACCACATCCAGACCCTCACCGGCGCCATGCAGAAGGTCGGCAACGACCGCCAGGGCGCCGCCAGCGGCTCGGTGCGCCTGGAGCTGCAGGCCGACTGCTACGCCGGGGTGTGGGCGCACCACGCCACCACCACCCCGCAGGCCTCCACCGGCCGTCCGCTGATCGCCTCGCTCACCGACCAGGACATCGCCCAGGGCCTGGACGCGGCCGCGGCGGTCGGCGACGACCGCATCCAGCAGCAGGCCACCGGCCGGATCAACCCGGAGGCCTGGACGCACGGCTCCGCCGAGCAGCGCAAGGCCTGGTTCACCACCGGCTACCGCGGCGGCGACTTCGCCCAGTGCGACACCTTCTCGGCCGCCAAGCTGTAGCACCACCGCCCGCGGGGACCGGCCGCGACGTCCGCCCGCGGGGCCCGTCGTCAGAAGCCCCGCTGCGCCTGCCCGCTCCGCGCCCAGTCCCAGCCCGCGATCGCCTCGCGCAGCCGGAGGGCGCCGGCGGGCAGGCGCGTGTCCGAGGCCCAGAACAGGGTCAGGGAGCGCCGGCAGTCGGGGTCGTCGACGCCGACCCACACCAGCGGCAGGCGGGTGGCGGTGCGCCGGGAGAGCGCGGGCACCAGGCCGATGCCCAGGCCCGCGCTGATCAGCTCGGCGATGGCGCCGGCCTCGTCGCTCTCGCAGACGATCCGCGGCTCCAGGCCGCGGGCGGCGAACAGCCGCTCCAGCAGGCGGCGCTGCCAGTGCCCGGGGCGGGCGGCGATGAACGGCTGGTCGGCGAGGTCGTCGACGCCGACCGCGGTGCGCCCGGCCAGCGGGTGGCCGGGGGCGACGGCCAGCCCCACCTCCTCGTCCAGCAGCAGCACCGACTCCAGGCCCTCGGCGGTGATCGGCTGGGAGACGACGGCGAGGTCGACGTCCTGGGCCCGCAGCCGCCGGGCCGTCTCCCGCGCGGGCAGCTGGTGCAGTTCGACCTCCACCCCCGGGTGGCCGCGCTTGAACGCGGCCAGCGGCCCGCTGAAGGCCAGGAAGGTCTCCGAGGCCAGCCGCACCGTGCCCAGCCCCTGCCCGGCGGCCTCCGCCACCGCCCGCCGGCCCGCCTCCAGCTCGCCGAGCGAACGCTCGACGTAGCCGCGGAACAGCTGCCCGGCCGCGTTCAGCCGCAGCCGCCCGCCGCGCTCGAACAGCGGGGTGCCCAGCTCGGCCTCCAGCCGGGCGATGGAGCGGCTCAACGACGGCTGGGCGACGCGCAGTTCCTCCGCCGCCCGGCTCAGGTGCTCCAGCCGCGCCACCGCCAGGAACTGCGCGAGCGTGTTCAGGTCCACGAAAGCCCCCATGCCCCAGCGGTCATAACGCCATAGCAATATTGATCTTAGACAGGATAGCCGGGCGGACATAGCGTCAGGGACGGGCCGCACACCGCCCGCAGCGGTGTGCCGGCCCGGACGCCCTGTACGAGGAAGGACCCCGCGCCATGGCCACCGCCGCCCACCAGACCCCACCGGAGCCCGAGGCCCGGCCCGCCACAGGGGAGCGGACCGGGCCTCGGGCGGGGACCGACCCGGGGGCGGGGGAGCGGGCCGGGCCCGCCGGACGGACCCTGCGCGCCGTGGCCGCCGTCCACACCGCCGCCGTCTTCGGCCAGCCCGTCTTCGCCGGCGTCTACCTCAGCGGCGACTACGACGCCCTGGGCTGGCACACCGCCGGCGCCAACGCCGTCACCGCCCTCGGCTACCTGCAGCTGGTCGCCGCCCTCGTGGTGTGGATCCGGCTGCGCCGCTCCTGGCCGGCGGCCGCCACCCTCGCCGCGGTCGCGGCCGAGACCGCGCAGTACGTCGCCGGAACGGAAGGCGCCCTGTGGCTGCACCTGCCGCTGGGCGTGGCGACCATCGCCGGCCTCACCGTGCTCACCATCGCCCTGTGGCGCACCCCGCTGCCCCTGCGCCGGGAGGACGACGACCGTGCCTGAACCCCACGTCAACCTGACGCGCCGTCAAATCCTCGGCATCGGCGGAGCGTTCGGCCTGCTCACCATCGCCTCGCTGGCCGGCGCCGCCGCCCTCGCCCGCCGCCCCGCCACCACCGGCGCCGAACTGCGCACCGCCGCCGCCCTGCCGCCCCCCTACCAGGTGCCGCTGCCGCTGCCCGCCGTCGCCAGGCCCGTCTCCACCGACGGCGGCACCGACCGCTACGAGATCGTCCAGCGCGAGACCAGCGCCGAGATCCTGCCCGGCCTGCGCACCCCGCTGTGGACGTACGGCGGCTCCTTCCCCGGCCCCACCATCGAGGCCCGCCGCGGCCGGCCCGTGACCGTCACCCACCGCAACGAACTGCCGGTGCCCACCGTCGTCCACCTGCACGGCGGCCGCACCCCCGCGGACTCCGACGGCTACCCCACCGACCTCGTCCTGCCCGCCGCCTGGCCCCAGGCCCCCCAGACCATGCCGGGCATGCCCGGCATGCCCGGCATGGACGGCGCGGGCGGCCACGCGGGCGGCACGGGCATGGCCGACCCCCGCGCCGTCACCAGCCGCCTGCGACGCGACTACACCTTCCCCAACGACCAGCGCCCCACCCTGCTCTGGTACCACGACCACCGCATGGACTTCACCGCCCCCGCCCTCTGGCGCGGCCTCGCCGGCCTGCACATCGTGCGCGACGACGCCGAGGACGCCCTCGGCCTGCCCGCCGGCCCCCACGAGATCCCCCTGATGATCACCGACCGCGCCTTCACCGCCGACGGCGCCCTGACCTACCCCTCCCTCGACCCCGCCCTGCGCGACCGCCCCGGCGTCACCGAACCCCACCTCGCCGGCGTCCTCGGCGACGTCGTCCTCGTCAACGGCGCCCCCTGGCCCGTCCACGAGACCGACGCCGCCCGCCACCGCCTGCGCCTGCTCAACGCCTCCAACGCCCGCCACTACGAACTCGAGGCCCGCACCGAGGACGGCCGCCGCCTCGACCTCGTCCAGATCGGCGCCGACCAGGGCCTGCTCGCCGCCCCCGTCACCCACCGGAGCCTGCCCGTCGCCCCCGCCGAACGCTACGACCTCGTCGTCGACTTCGCCGCGGCCCCCGTCGGCTCCCTGGTCCGGATCGTCAACCGCCTCGGCAGCGGCCGCACCCGCGACGTCATGGCCTTCCGCATCGCCCGCCCCGCCCCCGCCGACGACAGCCGCATCCCGCCCCGCCTCGCCACCGACCTGCCCGACTGGCGGCGCGAAGACGCCGTCCGCACACGGGACTTCGCCTTCCGCGCCGGCCGCATGAACGGCGGCCACGGCTGGCTCATCGGCGGCCGCCCCTTCGACCCCGCCCGCACCGACGTCACCGTCCCCCTCGGCGACACCGAGATCTGGCGCCTGATCGCCGACGTCCACCACCCCGTCCACCTCCACCTCGTGGGCTTCCGCATCCTCACCCGCGGCGGCAGACCCCCACTGCCCCACGACGCCGGCCTCAAGGACACCGTCTCGCTGCGCCCGGGGGAGTCCGCGGAGATCATCACCCGCTTCGACGGCTACCGCGGCCGCTACCTCTTCCACTGCCACAACGCCGAGCACGAGGACATGGGAATGATGGCCAACCTGGAAGTCGTCTGATCCCTTTCACCCCTGTTCGGGGGGATACGCCGGAACTGCCGGACCTTCACGGCTCTCGCACCGGATGATCACTCTGCTGCCGGAATCCCGACCCCCGCCGTACCGGGCGGTCCACTCCAATTCCCTTCGCACACCCCCCGAGCAGCGAAAGGCCACCACCCCCATGACCCGCCCCGACGACCACCCCACGCCCGACCGGATGCTGCGCGAGGCCGCCTCCCGCCTGGACCGGCGCCGCTTCCTCACCGTCACCTCGGCCGCCGCCGCGCTCGCCTTCAGCGTCAACCTGCCCTCCGCGCACGCCGCCGACAACGAGATCGCCCCGCGCGCCATCGGCGACGATCCCTTTACCCTCGGCGTGGCCTCCGGCGACGCCACCTCCGACGCCGTCGTGCTCTGGACCCGCCTGGCCCCCCGCCCGCTGGAGCCCGGCGCCGGCCTGCCGCCCACCGGCTCCGTCCGGGTCGGCTGGGAGATCGCCCGCGACGAGAAGTTCCGCCGCGTCGAGCGCCGCGGCACCGCCCGCGCCCACGCCGAGTTCAACTACGCCGTCCACGTCGACGTCGACGGCCTCGACGCCGCCCGCACCTACTGGTACCGCTTCACCGTCGGCACCTGGGCCAGCCCCGTCGGACGCACCCGCACCGCCCCGCCGCGCGGCCGCAAGCTCGACAGCGCCCGCATCGCCTTCGTCTCCTGCCAGGCCTACGAGGACGGCTACTTCACCGCCTTCCGCCACCTCGCGGGCGAGGACCTGGACGCCGTCTTCCACGTCGGCGACTACATCTACGAGTACGGCATCGACGCCGCCGGCGGCGACCGCAAGTACACCGACCGCACCCTCGCCGCCCACTTCAACCACGAGACCACCACCCTCGAGGACTACCGGCTGCGCTACTCCCTCTACAAGAACGACCCCGACCTCCAGGCCGCCCACGCCGCCCACCCCTGGTACGTCACCTGGGACGACCACGAGGTCGAGAACAACTACGCCGCCGGCATCCCCGAGAAGAACCAGGACCCGGCCCCCTTCGTCGCCCGCCGCGCCGCCGCCTACCGCGCCTACTGGGAGAACCAGCCACTGCGCATGCCCCAGCCCCGCGGCACCGAACTGACCCTCTACCGGCGCGTCCACTACGGCCAGCTGGCCCAGTTCGACATCCTCGACACCCGCCAGTACCGCGACGACCAGGCCAACGGCGACGGCTGGCAGTACCCCACCCCCGAGTCCGACGACCCCAAGCGCACCCTCATGGGCGCCACCCAGGAACGCTGGTTCGCCGACGGCCTGCGCCACTCCAAGGCCACCTGGAACGTCATCCCCCAGCAGGTCGTCTTCTCCCGCCGCAAGAACACCACCGCCGAGCGCTCCAAGCTCTCCATGGACGCCTGGGACGGCTACCCCGCCGCCCGCGAGCGCTTCCTGAAGGCCGTCGACCAGTCCGGCGTCAAGAACCTGGTGCTGCTCACCGGCGACGTCCACGTGGCCTACGCCCTGGACGTCAAGCGCGACTTCAACGACCCCAACTCCCGCACGGTGGGCGTGGAGTTCGTCGGCACCTCGATCAGCAGCGACGGCGACGGCGAGGAGAAGCCGTCCAACTGGGGCAACCTCATGGCGGCCAACCCGCACATGAAGTTCTACGACGGGCGCCGCGGCTACACCGTGCTCACCCTGGACCGCCACCGGGCCCGCGCCGACTACCGCGTCGTCTCCCACATCACCCGCCCCGGCGGCACCCTGTCCACCGCCGCCTCCTTCACCACCGAGGCCGGCAACCCGGGCATCCGCCCGGCCTGACAGGCCCTTGGCCTCCCGGTCCCGCCGCCTTGAGGGAGGCGGCGGGGCCGGGTGCCGCTCAGGCGGCCGGGGGCCGTGCAGGCGGGCCGGGTGCTGCTCAGGCGCCCCGGACGAGGCGTTCGACGACGGCCGCGGCCTGCTGCGGGTGCTCCTCCAGCCAGGCGTCCAGGTGGCGTCGGACGGCCTCGGCGACGCAGGCGCGCACGGCGGTGCTGCCGAGCACGTCCAGGGTGGAGCCGTGGAACTCGGGCTCGTCGAGCTTCACCGACACGACCGCCGTCAGGCCCGCCCAGGCCTGCCCGGCACTCAGGCCGGCTTCCGCCGGGGCCGGCCGGAGCCGCTTGCGCGTGTACGCGTCGAGCGCGGCCGCCACCCCGTCGCGGAAGCCGAGTTCATGGGTGCCGCCGCGCGGGGTGGGCCGGCTGTTGGCGAAGCTCCGGACCCGCTCCTCGCCGTCGGCGCGCCAGCGCAGGGCCACCTCCACCGTCCCCGCCATCCGCGGGTCCTCGCCCTCGAAGGCGACGGTGTCCGTGGCGGCGGGCGCCGCCTCCCGGTTGTCGAGGAATGCGACGAAGTCCCGTACCCCGCCGGGGGAGTGGAACCGCTCGGACCTGGGCTCGCCGGGCCCGCGCCGGTCGGTCAGTGAGATGTCCAACTCGCGGTTCAGGAAGGCCAGTTCACGGAATCGGTCCGCCAGGTCGTCGAAGGAGAGCAGCGCTGTCCCGAAGACCTCGGCATCCGGCCAGAAGGTGAGGACGGTCCCGCTGCCGGTCGCCGGGCCCGCGTCGGTGAGCGGGGTGACGGCCGTGCCGCGCGCGTACTCCCGTTCCCAGCGCACCCCCTCGCGCCGCACCTCGGCCGTCATCCGGCTCGACAGGGCGTTGACGGCGGCCGGGCCCGCGGCCCAGTGCCCGAGCGCCACGTCGCGGCGGCCGCCACCGGGCCCCGCTCCGGCGTTCAGACGGGTCAGCAGGGTGTCGAGGTCGGGCTCACCGGTGCCCTCCGCCCCGTGGACGGGGACGCCCGGGCCGTCGTCGGCGACGCGCACGCCACCGTCGGAGGTGAGGGTGACCTCGACGTGGCCGGCGCGTCCGGCCAGGACCTCCCTCACCGCCCGGTCGGCGACCTCGAACACCAGCTGGCGCAGGCCGCGCTCACCGGTCGAGCCGATGTACATCCCGGGCCGTTTCCGCACGGCTTCCAGGCCCTCCAGGACCTGGATGCGGGCGGCCTCATACCCGGTCTTCTCCTCGTTCACGATGTCCCCTCCGAAGGTGTCCGGCAGAGCTCCACAGCCTAGGCGAATTTCGGCATAACGCCAGGTCAGAGCCTGTTTGCCGAGGGCGCAGGCGGGCGCGTGAGCGCCTGCCCGCGGGCGCCCGCCGCAGGGGTCCCGGACGCCCGCCGGAGCGCGGCCCCACCCCCGCCGGGGCCGCGTACGGGGCCATTCCAAGCGCTCCCGAGGTCCCCCGATCCAAGTTCTTCGCGCCCCGCCCGCCGGCGCACCCCGCCCGCCGGCGGACCCCGGCAAGCCGGTGTACCTGCGGCCCGCCATTGTCGGCCTGCTCGTCCCGGCGGTCCTGATCCCGCTGATCGTCGTCAGGGCCAAGCGCGACCCCGAGTTCGCCAAGGCCGGCGACTGCATCCACAACAACAACCCGATCGCCGCCGCCCTGCCCGGCGTCGTCGACAGCAACCCCGACATCGACCTGGTCCCCTGCTCCGACCCGAAGGCCGAGGCCCGCGTCGTCGGCCGCGAGGACGACACCACCGACGGCGAGAACGCCTGCCGCAAGTACCCCACCGCCGACGGCTACTTCACCTCCAAGCACGGCAGCGACAAGTACACCCTCTGCCTGCAGGGCCTGGAGACCCCCAAGCAGCCGAAGCCGACCACCATCTTCGGCCCCGTCAACCCGTAGCGAGGCGCCGCCCCGGGTCCCTCGCCGCACTCGGCCGGCCGATCCTTCGCCGAACGGCCCGGCGCCGGGCCGTTCGCTGTCACCGGGGGCGGTGGGCAGGGGAGCCGGGGGTGTATGTTCGCACCCAGCCGTCCAGAAGGGCGAAGGCCATGGGGATCTCCACGCACGCGATGGTGCCGCCGCTCCTGCTGGCCGCACTGGTCCTGCTCGCCGTCAGACTGGCCCGACGGCACCGCGCCGGTGCGCCCGTAGCGCTGCTGCCACGGTCACGTCCGGCCCGCGCCGTCGCAGCGGCCGTCATCGCCCTGGTGATGCTCTCCGGAGCGCTGACCGGAGACCCCTGGTCGGCGGTCGTCCCCGCCCTCACGCTCGGCGGCCTGACCGGCGCCCTCGTGGACCTCCGCTACGGCTCCCCGCGCTGACGCCCGCCCGCGGCGCTGCCCGGGCGGTTCGTCAGGAGGCGGACGGCTCGATCTCCCCGGCGAAGACGATGACCTGGTCGATGAGGCTCCGCCGCAGATGGACGACGTCCGTTCCCGCCAGGCGGGGGCCTCCGTCCGGCGTGGTGAAGACCCACTGGTAGCGGGCCCACTCGCCGGGCATGTCCACCGCCGAACAGCGCGTCATCGTGCCGGTTCCCGCCGGGTGGCGCCGGATGTCCAGCACGAACTGCTCGACCGCCGCGATTCCCTCGCTGCGGCCCAACGGCCCCCAGAAGACCACGTCCGAGGTCAGGGCCTGGGAGAGCAGGGCCGTCACATAGGTGTCGTCCGAGGCGTTGAACGCGGAGATGAACGTGTCGATCGCGGAGCGTGCCGTCTCTTCCTGCATACCCCAGTAATACCAGCCGCTGCGCGTACGGATCAGGAAGAGGGCGAGTACCAAGGACGGCAGCACCCACGCGGCACCCCGTGCCGCCCGGGCTTCCGCCCTCGATCCGCACGCCGCCGCCCCGGTGTCGAAACCGGGGCGGCGCTGGACCCAGTGGGTGACCAACCGGCTTTCCGCGGAGGACTCGGCGGTCCGTCCCGTGATGGGACCGCATGCGCCGCACGCCCGCCGGAACCGCGCCACCGGGCTCCCCGCCCGCGCAAATCCCCGGTGAGGATCGGTACATGGCCTCCAGGGTGTTCGCAGAGGGGTTCCGGCACGGGGCGGAGCGGCACACGCCTCCGGGCTCAGCGGCAGATGGCAAGGCCGCCCGGGTGCGGGCCGACCGCCCGGGCGGCCCGCAGCGCCGCCCTGGCACGGGCCGCGCCGGGGCGGGTGGCCGCCTCGCCGCCGCCGACCGCGACGGGGCGGGGGGCGAGGCCCGCGCAGGGGCCGCAGATGCCGGGTTCGGGCACCGGGTCGTGGCACGCCGCGCACTCGGCGTACCGAAGTGCCCCGGTCCGTACGGTGCTTGGGGCGGGCGGCAGCTTGTGCTCCAGGCGGTGGCGGAGGACGGCGACCGCCGAGTGCATCGGGGCGGGCAGGCCCGGCAGCAGGGCCTGGGCGAGGTCGGCGGCGGTGCTGCCGCGTTCCAGCCACCGGGCGACCAGGGGAGCGAGTGCGCGGGCTTCGGCCTCGCCCAGGCGCAGGCGCGGTTCGGGGCGGATCACCCGGAACAGCGTGGCGACCGCCTCGCGGAGCTGCTCGTCGGACTGCCCGCCCGGCCGCCCGTCCGCTTGCCCGTCGGGCGGTTCGGAGGGTGGTTCGGCGGGGAGGGTGGGTTCTTGGTGCCGGTCCTTTGAAAGGGTGTCAGTGCGGCCGGCGCTCGCTCCACCGGGGACCGGGCGGGTGGTACTCGGCGCTGCGGCCCGAGGGATGTCGTAGACGTGGGTCTCGGTGATGATCGTGCCGTCGGGCAGGCGGATCTTCTCGACCCGGTAGTACCCGGCGTCGGCCAGCTCCTTCAGGGCCCTGCGGACGGCGCCGCGCCCCTGGGGGCTGGTGTCGGCCATGTGCCGGCCGTCCTCGCGCCAGCCGTCGGGCCGGGAGAGGAGGTCCGCGAGCAGGCCCCGGGCGGTGTAGGAGAGCCGTCGGTACTGGAGTACGGCGTTGGGCAGCACGGTGAAGTCGCGCACGGGGGCGCTACGATGGACGCGCATCGGGAGTGTCAGCTCCTGTTGCCGGACCCCGGGGTGTTACCAGCACCGCCGGGGTCGCCTGTTTTCGGTTGGATTACGGAACGTACCACAACGGTCACGCACAGAACGGGCGTTCGCGACAACTGCCCTGATGGGGGCGCTCCGTCACCCGGCGTCAGCCGGGGGTGCCCGGGCGGTGGACGGTGAGGTCGCCGTAGGAGCGCAGGGCGCCGGCCGGGTCGCCGGGCTTGTCCCGCAGGACGGAGTCCAGGAAGGCGAGGGTGGCCGCGGCGACGGTGCGCGGGCCCCCGGTGCGGCCCAGGGTGCCGACGAGCGAGGGCACCGGCGGCAGGTACAGGGGGCCGTCCATGAAGGTGAGGTGGGCGGCGCCGGGGACGGTGAGCCGGTAGCTCGGCGCGGTGCTGGAGTCGAGCGCCTCGGTGAGGCGGGGCAGGTAGCGCGGGTCGCTGTCCGGGGTGATGGCCTGGGTGAGCGCGAGCGTCGGCCGGTCGAGGGCGGGCGCGGTGGGGCCGTGGGGGTAGCCGTCCAGGTCGACGACGGCGGCGAAGCGGCGGTCCTGCCGGGCCGCCTGCAGGGCGGCGGCGCCGCCCATGGAGTGGCCGGTCACCGCGACCCGGCCGGTGTCCAGGCGTCCGGTCAGCGGGTCGGCGATCCCGCCGCGCTCCAGGGCGTCCAGCTGGGTGAGGACGAAGCCGAGGTCGCCGGCCCGGACGGCCGTCCAGCCGGCCGCCAGCTCGTCGTCCTTGTCCCGGTCGCCGCTGGAGGCGGTCTCGGTGCCGATCGTCCGGCCGTCGGCGAGGACGACTGCGGCGGAGTCGTACGGGTGGTCGAGGGCGGCCACCACGTAGCCGTGGCTGGCCAGTTCCTCCGCCCACGCGGTGTTTTGGGTGCGCACCCCGCCCGACCCGGGGGAGAACAGCACGACCGGGAACCGTTCGCCGCCGCCGGCCACCGGGGCGTCGAAGACCGAACGGCTGTGGGCGCGCGGGACACCGTCGACCAGGAAGCCCGGCAGGCCGACGCCCCGGGCGAGGGCCCCGGAGACGGTGCGCGCCTCCTGCGCGGTGCGTCCGAGGTACTGGGCCCGCTGCGCGCCCGCGGGGATCTTCCCCGCGGGGTACCAGAGTTGGACCACGACGGTGCGCAGGTCGTTCGGGTCGGCGGTGAAGGTCTCGGGGCGGTGCGGGTCGGTCCACTGCACCACGCGGGTGCCGACCGCGAAGCCACCCGACGGCTCGGGGAACACCGGGACGGGAAAGGCCCAGGCGGCCACCGGGCCCGTGGCGATCAGGCCGACGCAGGCCGCCGACCCCGGCAGCGCCAGCCACCAGCGGGCCCGCCACGCCGGCCGTCCGGTACGGCGGCGCAGCGGTCGCAGCAGGGGAGCGAGGGCGAACGGCGAGGCGAGGGCGGCGCCCGCCAGGACCGGCAGCAGCTGCCAGCGGATGCCCGCCGCGCCCAGCGCGATCGCGCACGGCACGAGGACCGCCCCCGCCGCGATCGTGGCGCGCGGGCGGGCGGCGGGGGGAAGCCAGCGGGCCGTCACCAGCGCGAGGGCGGCCAGCAGGGCGAGGATTTCCAGGGGGGACATGGGCAGTCCCGGGATGATCTCGGTCACCTGGCCATGCTCGGCGCCGGGCGCGCGCCGCCGCATCGGCCACCGGTCGCCGCCGTGTGCCACCGGGGGAGCGGTCCGCGGCGGTCCGGGTACGACCGCGGTAGCAGCCGGGCAGGCCGGAGCGGCGGGCGCGCTGCGACCACGGGAGGTGGCGGGACTCCTCCTGCGGTCGTATGCCGGTGCGGGGCGATCAGACGGTGGGATCATGCGCCGCGCGGGGCCGGCGGCCTACCGTGACAGGGCCGCGGTACGTGCCGGGGCGGCGGCACGCACCCGGGGCCGCGCAGGCGTACGGTCCCCGTGCCCGACGTGCCGGACGTGCCGGACGTGCCGGACGTGCCCGATGTGCCGGACCCGGGGCCGCCTTGACACCGAATCGACAGGGACGTGCGATGACCGAGGCGGCCGCCGAACCCGGCCACGCCCACCGGAACCAGGCGCCGGTGCGCGTCCGCGTGCGGGCCCGGTGGGCGAGGACGGCCGTACGGCTGACCGGCTACGCCGACCTCGCCTGCGCACGAGCCGCACGAGCCGCGCGACCGCTGAGAGCCGCCGCGCGCTGGCGCTCCCGGCTGCCGCCCACCGCGTGGGACGCCCTGCTGGCGGCGCTCCTGCTCCTCAACGTCGCGACCACCCGCGCACCGCACGAGCTGCCGGTGGCCGCGGCCCTCACCGCCGCCCTCACGCTGCCCCTGCTGTGGCGGCGCCGGGCCCCGCGCACGGTGTTCGCCGCCGTGGCGGCCGCGGCCCTCGTCCAGTGGCTGGCCGATGTCCAACTGCCCGCCGACGTCGCCCTGTTGGTGGCCCTCTACACGGTGGCCGCGGCCTCGGGCCGGCGCGGCACGCTCGTCGCCGGTGCCGTCGTGGAGGCCGGGGCGCTGCTGGCCTGCCTGCGCTGGTCGACGGACGGCGCGTTCCTGGCCCCCTTCGTCGCGGTCACCGCGCTGGCCGTCGCCGCCGCCGTCCTCGGTGTGAACGTGCGCACCACGCGCGCCTACCTCGCCGCCCTGGAGGAGCGGGCCGCACGCCTGGAACACGAACAGGAGCAGCAGGCGCGACTGGCCGCCGCCGAGGAACGGGCGCGCATCACCCGGGAGATGCACGACATCGTCACCCACAACCTGTCCGTCATGGTCGCGCTCACCGACGCCGCCGTCTACGCCCAGCACCGGTCGCCCGACAAGGCCACCACCGCGATGCTCCAGATCTCCGAGACCGGCCGGCAGGCCCTGACCGACATGCGCCGCTCGCTGGGCGTCCTGCGCACCGACGAACCGGACGCGCGGCGCCACCCGCTGCCCGGCATCGCCCAACTGGCCGCCCTCGCCGACCAGATGGGCGCCGCCGGGCTGCCCACCGGCCTCGACGTCCACGGCGGCCACGCCCACATCCCCGCCACCGCCCAACTCACCGTCTACCGCCTGGTACAGGAAGCCTTGACCAACACCCTCAAGCACGCACCCGCCGGCGCCCGCGCGACGGTCCGGATCCACTGCGCGGCCGCGACCGTCACCGTGGACGTCACCGACACCGGCCCCCACCCGCCCCAGCCCGCCGCCGCCGCTGCCGTCGTCGTACCGCCCGGCCACGGCATCCCCGGCATGCGCGAACGCTCGGCCGCCTACGGGGGCACACTGCACGCCGGACCGCTTCCCGACGGCGGCTGGCGGGTCCACACCCGCCTCCACCTCGACAGCGCCGGAGCGCCGCCCGCATGACGATCCGCATCCTGATCGCCGACGACGAAGCACTCCTCCGGATGGCCTTCAGTACCGTCCTGGAAGCCCAGCCCGACATGGCACCGGTCGGCGAAGCCGCCGACGGCGCCCAGGCCGTACGCCTCGCCCGCGAACTGCGCCCCGACGTCGTCCTCATGGACGTCCGGATGCCCGGAACCGACGGCATCGAGGCGACCGGGCAGCTCGTCGCGGCCTCCCCGCAGAGCAGAGTGCTCATCCTCACCACCTTCGACCTGGACGAGTACGCCTTCGCCGGACTCAACGCCGGAGCCTCCGGCTTCCTGCTGAAGAACGCCCGCCCCGAGGAACTCCTCACCGCGATCCGCAACGTCGCCGCGGGCGACGCCGTACTCTCCCCGCGGATCACCCGCCGTCTCCTGGACAACCTCCGCCCGCACATCCCCGACGGCCGCGACCCCGACCACGACGAGCGGCTGAACCGGCTCAGCACCCGCGAACGCGAGGTACTCGTCCAGGTCGGCCGCGGCCTGTCCAACACCGAGATCGCCGCCACCCTGCACCTCGCGGAGGCCACCGTGAAGTCCCACCTGGGCCGCATCCTCCACAAGCTCGAACTCCGCGACCGCATCCAAGCCGTGGTCCTCGCCTACGAAACCCGCCTCATCCACCCGACATGACCCGCCCCCCGGTACCCACCCCGCGCGGGGAGTGGGCCCAGTCGACTTACCCCGCGGCCCGGGCCCACCCCCCGGGTGTGGACCGCCCCCCCGCGTGCCGGCGGGGGG